>JAWPNA010000162.1:0-3700 GCA_045402695.1 Acidobacteriota bacterium | reverse complement strand
GGGCGTCGTCCCGATGCTGGCAGGCGTCGGCTATGTGGCAAGTTCCTCCGCCTCACTGCTCTTGCCACCATTCGCGCCGATTATCAGCCAGGCCGCGATGGTTCTTAATTGTGGCGAAGTGCCGATCGTTCTCTACCTTTTGATCTGGGGCGCAAGAACGCGACCATTTGCCGCGGCGGCCGGATGAAGGCCGACGTCTATCACCAGTAGGGTTCCAGATGTCCTGCGCTGTGAATAGATCAATCGGCCGGCGCCTGGTGACGTGAAGTCGTGATACGAGTTCGAGCGACGTCGGTCAATCCTGCGGACCGGCCCTTCATGCGACTCCCCTACCCCTCTCGGATAGTAATGGAACTACGCAGACCCGGGATCACACGACTGGGCACGTGCACAACGTCGAGATGACCGAATCCGGTCGGGAGATCGGGGATGACACCTACCGCCGCCGGCACAAGATCGACGACGCCAGCATCGCGGCCGGCGTGTTCATGCGGGAACTCTCCAACGCCGAGGTGGTCGCGCATCTGCTTTCGAATCAAGCCGTCGCACTCGGCAAGCAGGGCAGGCTCGACGACCCCCTCGTCCGCTACGACGCCGCGCTCACGCTCGCCCCGCAACTCGTGGCGGCCTTGTACAACCGTGGGCTCGATCTGATGAACGCGGGCCGTCTGCAGGACGCGCTCGCGGATTTCAGCCGCGCCATCGAGCTCTACCCGTCGGACGCGCAGGCGCACAACAACCGAGGGCTGGCGAAGATGAGGCTCGGTGACCGTGAGGGCGCGAGAGCCGACTTCACGCGGGCGCTCGACATCGAGCCGGGGATGAAGGAGGCGGAGGCGAATCTGAAGAGACTGACTGCTGCAGGCGACTAGAAGAAGTGAGCATGCATGGTATAGTCTCGCCCCGTCCGTGCCGCACTCATTCATTGGAGGAATTGATGCATCGCACATCCACCGCACTCGCCAAGGAGCTTCGCTCGATTCGCACGACCTTCCGCCAGCTCGCTCGGGCATTCACACGCCTGGGACCCGTGCTCGTGAACGGAGCCGCGACTGCGGCGACCGAAGGGACACCGGCCCGACGACGACCCCGGTTGACCGCAAAGCAGCGCGCGTCCCTCAAGCTCCAGGGCAAGTACATGGGGACGATGAGAGGACTGTCGGCGAGGAAGGCAGCACAGGTGAAGAGGATCCGCGCCGCGAAGGGGATCAGGGCGGCGATTGTGGCGGCGGAGAGGATGGCGGGGTAACCGGGATCGCGCACTTGGAATGAATAAAGGGCACGTGGCCTGGGATGGCAGCTGGAACCCTTGTTTCACCACGAAGATCGTTCCAACAATCCAACTAAGGCAAAGCCGATGTAGGCTGTGATGGCGCCGAAGCTCCGTGCTTCGTCGGGTTGTGCATTCGCTTTCAGCAGGAGTCTCGCCCCGAGCGCACCAAGAGATGCACACACCGCACTGCCAACGAGGAACCAAAAGACGGATTGAATACGCCCCCCGCTAAGGGCCGAAGCGACCAGGACAAAGCCTGGGAGAAGCAGTCCGCCAATAGCTCCATGGGTTAGTCGGACACTGGACGCAGCGATTTGCTTTGACATCCTCGAACATATACCTGAAGGCGAAGACTCAAGTGTCTCTATTGATCGGGCGTCGCTCATGCTGCCCATCGGCGTGACAGTTGAATCGGTGTTCCGGAGTTTGCGAATCTCCAGGCGCGTCTTATGGAGCCCCAGAGCCCGTGAGACAACGACGTAGAGGATCACCACCGAAGCAAGAATCCAAAACGCCCATGGAGGAAGTACGTTCAAAATCGGATCAAGCAGCTTATCCACCTTTCACCGCCCCAGTTGCCCGTTGCTCTCTTTGTGCTCCCCGAGTACGTATCATACCGCAGACCGGGACGGCACTTGGGCCATAACGCCGCCGATCTTCACCTTGACTTCCCTCCCCGCCGCTGCCCTTGTTGTCCCGCCATGTACCCTCGATTTCGCGCGCCCGAGACGATGACGGCCGCTGAGCAAGCGGCACTGCTGAAGGCGACGGCCGCGCACCAGCCCGCGAGGGACCACGTCCTCTACAGCATGGCCCTCGGCACCGGCCTGCGCCTCTCGGAGCTCCTGGGCCTCAACGTCGGCGACGTGTCGCCTGACGGACGCGAGGTCCGCCGGCGAGTAGTGCTGGACCCCGCGACGACGAAGGGCGGCCGTAGAGGCGAGGTGTTCCTCCCCGAGCGGCTGGTCCCCAAGCTGCGGCGATTCCTGGCGTGGAAGCGGGACCACGGGGAATCTGTCGAACCAGACGCGCCCCTGTTCGTCTCGAATCGGGGAGCCCGGCTCTCACCCCGCGCCGCCCAGTGGCGATTCGCGTGGTGGCAGCGGAGGGCCGAGTTCGACAGGCGGTACAACTTTCATTCGATGCGCCACACCTCGGTGACGGCGGTGTATCGGGCGCGTAAGGACCTCTTCCTGGCGCAACGGTTCGCGAGGCACGCGAGCCCGATCACGACGATCATCTATACGCACCCCTCGGATGAGGAACTGTACGAGGGGGTGAGGGACCTGCCGTGCTGACCGAAGGCATCGACACCGGCGTCCCTACATGGGCACCTTGAGCCCGAGTTTCCCGGTCCCGTGGCAGAGCTGACACTCTGTCGACCGCTGGCACGCGGAACACGAGACGATCCTCTCGCGTTGGAACCAGCGACCGGGAATCACGCGGACACCAGATCCACCACACTTGCTGCAACGCCCCGAGCCTTTGCAGAAGGTGCAGACCCTGGGCTCGCTCGTCGTGAGGTTTCGCCTCCCTCCTCGACGCGAGGCGTCCTGCTGGAGGCGGGTGTGCGGAGCACCCGGCGCTGAATGGGCTGGCTCCCTCGCGCGGTGACTCCAGTCTACCACCGATCGCGTGCCGCGGACCCGGCTCTGCAGCCGTGGCCGATCACGACGATCGTCTACACGCACCCGGCGGACGAGGAGATGTACGAGAGCGTAAAGGGGCTGCCGGGCTGACGGCGGCGCTTTCCTGTGCTGCTCGCAACAGTCTCTGAGGGCAAGTTCGACTTCGGCTCGATCACCTCCGAGTGCCCGCCCCTAAAAAGGCCGCCTGCCACCGCCTCATCCTGCGTCTCGGCTGGCTGAAAGGCGCGGGCGAGCCTCATTGACACTGAGCGTTTGTCCCTTCAGCTCCTTGCCGTTCAGGCCCCTGATGGCGGCCTGGGCTTCAGGCTGGGCGGGCATCTCAACGAATCCGAATCCTCTCGACTCGCCGGTGCCCTTGTCCTTCATCGCCGTGGCGGAGGCGACCTGCCCGAAGGCCTCAAACGCCTGCCGCAGATCCGCTTCCGTGACATCCTTCGCGAGACTGCCCACGTAAATGTTCATTCCGACCTCCAAGGCGTTATCCGCCTGTGTTGCCATACGACGGATTCATCATTCACCGCTGGCCGAAGGTAACGACGTCTCCGACCAGATTCACATCCTTGACCGCGTATCCTGCGTCCAGCCACGCGCGACCCTGTGTGCGCGAACGGTCATTGCTCCACTACGCATCGACGTGCTGGTATGCCGACCTGGGGAGCCCATCGACCTCGGTGACGGCAAGGGCGGACCGCCTCCGGAGCATGCCGCAGCACCGGCATTGCCTCACACCCGGAGCGGGGGCTGTGAAGGACGATCAGGCTTCTTGAGCGATCTTGAT
>JAWPNA010000237.1:0-6965 GCA_045402695.1 Acidobacteriota bacterium | reverse complement strand
GGACGATCCGCCGCGCGAGCGCTTCGGCCTCCTCGATGCCGGATGATCCCGAGACCGGACGCGCCGGCTCGGTCTGGGGCGATCCTCCCAGCAGGGCCGCGGCGCCGCCGACGCTGATCAGGAGAGAGAGACACAGCGCGGCGAGCATCCTCTTGAGTGCGATGAGACGGTACCTTCGCGTCACGAGTTGCTTGACCTCCTCCCAGTCGACTTTCCCCTCGACGTCGAGGGCCATCCATCCAGGATGATAGCTGGTTCCGGAGACCTCCGTGAGAGACGAGATCGGCGGGGTTACCTAAAGTGCGGACTCTCAGCGAATAACGGACTATCGCTCACGCAGCAAGTGGCCTCCACCGTGATACACTGACCGGGCCGTCGGCATTTCGGCCGCGGGGATTGACCGGCCGAGTCGTCGTTGTGCGGACTTGATGCGTGGGACGCGAGATGAGTGAATCCATGCTTAAGCGAATCGTCGATGGGCGCACAGACTTGGTCTTCGAGTACCTGGCGGACGGCCACCCTGCGAGCTCGGTGGACGACGATGGAGTGTCTCTCATCAAATGGTGTGCTTACTACGGCGACGTCAGCGCCATCCGCTTCCTCGTCGCGAATGGCGAATCACTGAAGTCGCTTGGCGATAACCTGGGCCTCAACGGCGCCGCGTTCCATGGGCATTGGCGCCTGTGTCAGTTCCTCATGGAGCGTGGCGCCGACGTGAATCGCCCATTGCCGGACACAGGCGAGACACCGCTGCACGCAGCGGTCTGCAAGGCTAATCGGCCAGCCTACAGCTTGGTGCTCAAGGTCCTACTGGCGAATGGAGCAAACCCCAATTGCGTTACGAAGGCCGCTGCCGAGACGGACGCCTTCATGCGAGACGCCAGAACGAAAGCGGAGACGCCTCTGCATCGTGCCGCCGCCTTCGGGACCGAGGAGACCATCGAACTGCTACTCGATGCGGGTGCGAAGCGTGACACGAAAGACATGAACGGTGACTCTCCGCTCAGTTGGGCTAGCTGGCACCTCCGCTCCGATTCCATACTCAGGAAACTCTGCTACGGCGGGTTTACCATTCACCCGGGTAGGCAGTCCACGTTCGACCATGGCATGGGCTGGGGTGTTCTTGAAGCCTCTCTCCTTGGGACGCCGCATGTCTAGCGCCAGATTTCCACCGATGTTCATCATGGCTCCACTCCTTGCATGGTTGATGACGCTCGCCCCGGGGGGCGGCTCGTTGCGCCTCCAGTACGGATGGCAGCCGAACACCGCCTACGAGCAGACGATGACCATGTCGTCCTCGGTACGTCTCGACGTGCTGGGGTCGACGGAAGGCGAGGCGGCCCCGCAAACCCTCAGCCGCGACCTGAAGAACGACGTGGCGCTCAAGCTCGTCTTCGACACGGGACAGCGGTCAGACGACGGGAGCCTGCCGTTCGAGTGCCACCTGTTGAAGGCTCGAGGCGGCACCACCAAGGACGGCAAGGCCCTCGAAGCTCCCGGGCTGAAGAAACTGGAGGGCCAGAAGGTCGCCCGCGGACGGCTGCTCCCATCGGGCCGCTCGATCGAGCTGGAGATGGAACAGATGGAGGGGAGCGCCGCCCTTCCGCCCGACTTCAAGGATCGCCTGCTGCAGTCGCTGCCGGCGTTGCCCGAGGGGACGTTGCATGTGGGCGAGTCGTTCGAGGTGCCGCTCGGCATGACGTTGCCGGGCCTCCCGATGATCGGGAAGCTGACGATCACGTCGAAAGCCACCTACACGCTCAAGGACCTCTCCCGCCACGAGGCCCTCTTCGACGTGACTCAGACTCTCTCCTCAGTAGGATCCGGACAGCAGGCGGGGGCCGGCGGGCAGGCGGCGGGTCTCACGGGCGGAGCCTCGGGGGTCGCGACCTTCGACAGGACGCAGGGTCTCTTCAGCGCCATGCACATGCAGATGTCAGTGGAGATGTCACAACACCTCACGAGCATGGCGCAAGGGCCGGGTCCCGCCGCCGCAGCCGGGGGCGCCGGGCAGACTCGGCCACGGGCCTCCGCCGTCCAGGTGAAGGCGAAAGTGCAGGGCCCGATCGATTTCACGATGACTCGCTCGCAACGGGCGCCGGAGTGACCCGGCGATGACGCGAGTGAACGGGGGCGAAGCGAGGAGGATCTCAAAGTAAGCGACCGTCGTCGCCGGCAACGACTCAGGGCCCCGGCGCTCCGGCCTGCTCTTGAGGCTCCGCCGCCCTCCTGGCTGTGGTCTCCTGGCCGTTCTGCCGCAGGATCAGGTTCGTGACCTTTCCCTCGCCGTCCCTCACGAATGTGATCTGGGCGTCCACCTCCGTGAGAAAGAACGTGTCGTCCGATTCCGGGAAGATCTCCAGCTTCTCTTGCCCGGTGGCCTGCGCCATGAGGTGGTCTCCCTCCCGCAGGACGACGAGGGCCCTGTCTGGCGCGATCTCATAGCGGCCGGCGTACAGGTCGTACAGCGCCAGGTCGACCGGCACCATGCGTCGCGTGCCGGGGACGGTCTGCTCGGTCCTGGGGGCGACCTCCTTCTTTCCGTTCTGCTCCACGATCATCTCGGTGACGCGGCCCGACGGATCCTTCACGAAGCTGATGCGAGCCAGCGAGTTCTTGAAGAAGAAATCGATCTCGGATTCGGGGTAGATGGGGAAGCGCGGGCCGCCGGTCCTCTGGCTGTAGAGCTGGCCGTCCTCCTGGGTGATGATGCGGAAATCCCGTCCGGCCTTGTAAACTCCCACGTAGGCTTCGAGCACCCTCGTGTCCAGCTTGATGGTCACCGAATCCTTGACGGGCCGGCCGATCAGCAGCCCCGCGATCCGGCGAGCCACCAGCCCCGGACCCTGCGACGGTGACGCATTGTTGCTGAGCACCGCGACGTACACGTGGTTCTCGGGCATCCTCACGACGTGGCAGAGGAACCCGTTGATTCCGCCCCCGTGCTCGTACAGGGGGAAGCCCTCGTGGGCGCCGATGCTCCAGCCATAGCCGTATTCGGTGGACTCCCCGTTGTTGAGCTTGAAGGGAGTGAAAATGCGTTCCAAGGATGACTTCTTGAGGACCTTCTCCGTGGAGAGCGCCTCGTCCCACCGGGCCAGATCGTCCACGGTCGAGAGCAGGGAGCCCGCAGCGTAAGGCTGCGTCATGCTCAGGTAGGATGCGTTCACGAAGGCACCGGACTGCTTGTCGTATCCGGAGACGCGGCTCGGAATGATGGGTGAGGTGCTGCCGTAATACGAGTTCGACATTCCCAGCGGCTCGAAGACCTGCCGGCGGAGAAAATCCTCGTAGCTCTGCCCGGAGGCCTTCTCGATGATCGCGCCCAGAAGGATGTAGCCGGAGTTGCTGTAGTTGAAGCGCTCGCCGGCGCCGAACTCCGTGGGCTGGTTCTTGAAGGAATCGATGAGCGCCGGCACCGTCAAGTCGAGCCTCATCCTCGACGGCCACTCGGGGAAATCGGTGTAGTTCCTGATCCCCGACGTGTGCGTCAGCAGGTGCTCGATGGTGATCTTCTGCCCGCGCGTGGGGTAGTCGGGCAGGAAGCGGTTGATGTCGTCCTGCGGCGTCAGGAGTCCCTGCTCCGCCAGGATCATGATGGCTCCCGCCGTGAACTGCTTGGTCACCGATCCGATCCGGAAGACCATTTCGGGCTTGATGGGGACGTCGAGCTCGAGGTTGGCCATCCCGTATCCCTTGCGGAACACGACCCGGCCGTCCTTCACCGCGATGACCGCGGCCCCCGGCTCGCCGGCCTTGTATACTCCCGAGAGCATCGCGTCGATCGAGGCGGCGAAATCCGGGGGCGCGGCGGTTTCCTGCTCCGCCCGCGCGGCCTGCCCCACGGCGCCGGCAAGGCACAACACCGCCATGCAGGCGAGGATCAGGGCGCGGGTCCTCAGACGGCGCGCGCCTCGGAATCGGACCGCTGCGGATTCGTGCTCATGAGGGACTCTCATGGGACGTTCAGGTTAGCTCATCAAACGGCGGTTCGCCCGGAGGATCGGGGCGTCTCCATGCACATCGCTCTGGCATCGCTTTGCATCGCGGCGGCGGCCGCCGCCATCCTGGTGGGCGCGTGGCTGCTGATCCGGCCGCGCTATCTGCTGCCCACGCCGGCCGACGAGATCCACGCCGCGCGCACCGAGGACGGCTGGGAGCTCGCGCTGTACCGGTACCGACCCGCTGTTCCCGTTCCCGGGCGCGAGCCGGTGGTGCTCTGTCACGGGATGCTGAGCAACCGCTACAACGTGGACCTGGACGAGGAGGTGAGCCTCGCACGGCATCTGCGCGGGCGTGGGCTGGACTGCTGGGTGATGGAGTTGCGCGGGCACGGGGGCAGCCGCCGGACGTCGTCGGCGGGGGGGGCTGCCGGGGCCCGCAACGGACCGTTCGATTGGACGATGGATGACTACATCCGGCACGATCTGCCGGCGGCCGTCGCGCACGTCGTGGGCGCCACGGGCTCGGAGCGCGTGCACTGGTTCGGCCACAGCATGGGCGGAATGATCCTGTACGGCCACTGCGCCGGCAACCCCGCGCCTCTCATCCGTTCGGCCGTGCTGACCGATGCGCCCGCCTCCTTCGAGCGGCTCAAGAGGCGCGCCCGCTCGGGCCGGATCTACGGGAAGCTGTTTCCCGCCGTGCCGCCGGCCCTCGTCATCCCGTTCTTGACGCCGATCGTCTGGCTGCTGCCCGAGGTGATGGCTCCGCGGTACGGTATCTCCGACAGGCGGCGCATGGTGTCGCTGCTCAGCAACGCCATCATCCCATGGGGCTCCTCGAAGGTGCTCCTGCAGATCTGCGACATGCTGGAGTCAGGACGCTTCCGCTCGGGGGACGGCGCGGTCGATTACGAGGAGGGGCCCGGCCGCATCGAGTTCCCTCTGCTCGTGATCTCCGCCGGGCGGCGCCGCCTCGATGAGGAGGTGGTGAAGTGCGGCTTCACGCGTGCCGCCGCGGTGGACAAGAAGTACATCAGGCTCAGCCGGGCCGACGGCTACTCCGCCGACTACACGCACTCAAACCTGCTGGTGGCGGACAGCTCACCCGGGGAGGTGTTCCCGCTGATCGCGGAGTGGTTCCTTCGACACTCATCTGCGTGAAAGGCCCGTGTCGTGCCTGGACGATTCCTGATCAGAACTTGATGTAGTACGTGGCGTGGTAGGCGAAGTGGAGCTTTCCCCTGGGGGACGCGCCGGGCGGCATGCCATCCACGACGCGCACGCCGTAGGAGCCAGGATCCACGGGGAAATCGCGGCTGGTTTTGGCGGGCACGAAGAGGAACAGTCCATCGTCGAGCAGCAGCCCCAGCCCTTTGGGTGAATTGTTCTCCACCACGAGTCGAGGCAGTCCCAGTCCGGGGGAGACAACGCGCTCCGCCGCGGGCAGCGGCGGCGGGGGTGGCGGAGCCACGACCTTCTTCTTCTTTCGTTTCATGGGCGGCGGCGGGGCGAAGGGATCCACCGGGCTGACGATCCGATCGCTCAACCGGAGCCTCTCGTCGTCGTCGAGCGAAAGGGAAAGCAGCCGGAAGCCCCCATCAATCTGCTGGTGCAGGATCGCCTTGCCGGCCCGCTTCAGCATCGCGGCAGCCCCGGCGAGCTGGTCGGCGTCCACTCCGAGCGCCGAGGCCAGGGCCGAGACACCCTCAGCATCGGAGAGGAAGTCAAGCGAGGGACCCTCCAGGTAGCCGGCGTACGGCTCGCCCGGCGGCAGACCGGCGACCGCGCCCTGATCGAGCGGGTCTCCCTCGGCGGGGATGAAGGTTGAAACGAGGAGCCGCGACCGCCCCGCCACCTTGCGCAATGGGTAGATCTTCATGACGCCGCGGATCCGCGCCTTGCGGACGTCCATGACCTGGAAGCTCTCGCCGTCGAACAGATAGGGAGGAAGCCCGCCGAACTGATCCCCGATCACGGCGCCGGACTGCTCCCTTGGGATCGGGTAGACATCGACCCTTCCCGTCAGCGTCGAGGGAAGGCAGCACGCAGCCGGATCGAAGATGAGCTGCGCGTTGTCGAGCATGGTGCGCGTGTCGTCTGTGTCCTGGAGAGTGCGCCACGCGGGAACTAGGTCATTCTCGAACGCCCCCGCCTCCTTTCGCACCACGATGTTGTACTCGCCCGGGTCCAGCGAAAGCGTCAACGGCGTGGAGCCGGCGTAGTGATCGTGGTCGAAGATCTCCGAGCGCCGCGTGGCGGCGGAGGAGACGAAGACACGCGCCCCGGCTGGGATCGAAGCAATCCAGACCCGGTCGAGAGTGTCGGCCGTGGGAGCATCCACCGGCCTGCCGGCTCGCGCCGGCGCCTGCTCGGGAGCCTCCCCGGGAGTAACGCTCGGCGAGATCACTTCGGCGCGGTTGATGGCGGAGATCACCTCGTCGCCGGCGCCGGCCTCGCGCAGCGAGAGAATCTCATCGAGGTCGAGGTGGGACTTGAGCCCCTGCTCCTCGATCGCGGCGACGATGGAGGACTCGTCGATCCCCTGCTGGAGCATCTCGAGAATGGCGGCCGCGTCCAGACCCTCTTTTCCCCCTTGTACCTCTTTCTTGCCGGGCGCCTTGGCGTCCTCGGCGACGCTGGATGCGGCAGCGACCGCAGCCGGCGCAGCCGCGAATGTGGAAGTCGCGGCAGGCGCCGAAGTGGCCGCAGGCGTCGAAGTGGCCGCAGGCGCTGGCGAAGCGGCGCCACCGTGGGCCAGCGCCTGGATGATGAGAGCGGGGACCCCAAGCTGTCGCGAATCGAGCAGCTCGCCCAGATCGGGCGGCTCCTTGAGGCCCAGTTGCGCGATCTGCTCCGCGATCTCCTCGGTGGGCACCGCCTTCTTGTACATCTTGAGAATGCGCTTCACCGTGAGCGACCCCGCGGCGCCCGTAGGCGCCGCCGGCGCCACCCGCGCGGCGCCTGCCGGCGCCGCGATCGCCACCCTCGAGTGCAGCCCCCTCGCCACCACAAGAACCGTCG
>JAWPNA010000234.1:0-12294 GCA_045402695.1 Acidobacteriota bacterium | reverse complement strand
GGCCGCTCTCGAGGCGGGCGAGGCGCTGCACCCGGTGCAGGAGGCGTTCGTCCAGACCGGGGCAAGCCAGTGCGGCTTCTGCACGCCGGGCTTCATCATGTCGGCCGTCAGCCTGCTCGCGCGCCGCCTCGATCCCACGGAAGAAGAGGTCCGCGAGGCGATCTCGGGCAACATGTGCCGGTGCACGGGATATGTGGCGATCATCGAGGCCATCGGCCGCGCCGCCAAAGTCCTACGTGAGCGCCGTCCGGCGCAGCCCGCCGGGGCCGGCGCACCCGCGGGAGCGCGCCGATGAGCGTGGTGGGAAGGCCCACGCCGCTTCTGGACGCCGTCGCCAAGGTGACCGGGCAGGGTGTCTACACCGACGACATCAAGCTGCCGGGGATGCTGACCGGCAAGATCCTCCGCAGCCCTCTGCCGTACGCGCGCATCACCAGGATCGACACCTCTCGCGCCGAGGCGCTGCCCGGCGTGAAGGCCGTGGTCACGGGGCGGGAATCGGAGGTCCGATTCGGTGTGTTGCCGGTGTCGCGCGACGAGACGGCGATGGCCGTGGACCGCGTCCTGTACGTGGGTGACTGCGTGGCGGGCGTGGCCGCCGACGACGAGGAGATCGCCCTGGCCGCCATCCGGCTGATCGACGTCGCCTACGAACCTCTCGATCCGGTGCTGACCATCGACGAGGCGCTCAAGCCGGCCAAGGTGCCGATCCACGACAAGACCCTCGGCGGGACCAACATCCAGAAAGCGGTGGAGCAGAACTTCGGCGATGTGGAGGCCGCCTTCAAAGGGTCCGCGTTCGTCGAGCGACACGAGTTCAAGTTCGCGGCCGTGACGCACGCGTTCACAGAGCCGCACTGTGTCATCGCCCATCACGATCACGACGGGAGGCTCACCGTCTGGTCGGCCACGCAGGTTCCCCACTACCTGCACCGCGCTCTGTCGGAGGTGATGGGGATGGAGATGCACCGCATCCGGGTCATCCGTCCCATGGTGGGGGGCGCCTTCGGAGGCAAGAGCGATCCGTTCCCCCACGAGATGATCGCCGCGCTGCTGTCGCGACGCGCGAAGAGGCCCGTGAAGATCCTGTTCGACCGCGAGGAAGTCTTCATCACCAACCACGGGCGGCACCCCACGCGGACCTGGATGGCCATGGGGGTCTCTCGCGAAGGGACCATCACGGGACTCGACCTGAAGTCGCTCATCGACGGAGGCGCCTGGGGGAGTTTCGGAGTCGTGACCACCTATTACAACGGCGTGCTGTGCATGGGCCCCTACCGCATCGACCACTTCCGCTACTCGGGCAAGAGGGTTTATACCAACAAGCCTCCCAGCGGCGCCATGCGCGGCCACGGCGCGGTCAACTCCCGATTCGCGATGGAAGTGGTGATGGACATCCTCGCCGGAAACGCCGGCCTGGATCCCCTCGAGTTCCGCCTCAAGAACCTGCTGCCGCCGATGACCAAGACGATCAACGAGTTCCGCATCACCAGCAATGGCACCCGCGAGGCGCTGGAGACGGTGCGCCGAGCCTCCGAGTGGGATGCGCTCCACGGCAAGCTCCCCTACGGCGAGGGATTGGGCGTGGCCTGCGGCTTCTACATCAGCGGGTCGGCCCTGCCGATCCACTGGACCAAGACGCCCCAGTCCACCGTGCACGTCAAGATCGACAGCGACGGCGGCATCACGGTGCACAGCCTGGCCGCCGAGATCGGGCAAGGCAGCGACACGATGCTCGCGCAGTGCGTGGCCGAGCCGCTAGGTGTGGGCCTGGACCGCATCCGGATCTTCTCCTCCGACAGCGACACGGCGCCGATCGACCTGGGGTCGTATTCGTCACGCGTCACGTTCATGGCCGGCAACGCCGCGCGGCGCGCCGGCGAGGAGATCCGCGAGGAGCTGCTGTCCGCCGCTTCGACGTTGACCGGATATCCCGCCGAAGGATTCATCCTGAGGGACGGCAAGGCGATCTACGCCCCCAACCCCGACATCAACGTCTCCTTCATGGACGCCTTGCAGGAGGCGATCAAGGGAAAGGGGGCGCTCATCGCCCGCGGCTGTTACGCATCGGCACCTCCCATGGGCGGCAAGTTCAAGGGGGCCGCCGCGGGCCTCTCGCCCTCGTACACCTTCCAGGCCTACGTGGCCCGCGTCAGCGTGGATCCGGAGAGCGGCTTCGTGCGGGTGAGAAAGATCTGGGCGGCGCACGACTGCGGGCGCGCGCTCAATCCCACCGCCGTGATCGGGCAGATTCAGGGATGCGTTCACATGGGGCTGGGCCAGGCTCTCACCGAGGACTTCCGGTACAACCGCGGCAACATCCTGGATCCGAACCTGCTCGACTATCGCACGCTGACGCCCAAGCAGATGCCGCCAGTGGAGGTGTTCATCATCGAGACCAACGACCCCGAAGGCCCCTTCGGCGCGAAGGAGGCCGGCGAGGGGCCCATCCTGCCGGTGGCCCCGGCGGTGGCCAACGCCATCCATGACGCGGTCGGCGTGAGACTGATGGAACTGCCCATGACTCCGGATCGGATCCTCTCCGCCATCCTGAGCGGCAAGGACCCGAATCGACCAGGGGGGCGGGACGCCGGGCGTCAGGAGAAGAAGACTCCCTCGCGGCTGGTGCGGGCTGGGCCGTGATCCTCCCCGCGTTCAAGCTGCACCGGCCGGCATCGATCCACGAAGCGCTCGACATCGCGCGGTCCTGCGGCGGCGACTTCGACTACGTCGCCGGCGGCACCGACCTGCTCCCCAACTACAAGAACCGACTCAACCCGCGCGGCAACGTCATCGCGCTGTGGCGCGTGGAGGAGCTGCGATCCGCCGGCCAGGATTCACTCGGGGCGATGTCGCGGCTGGCCGACCTGGAGACGGGCGCGGTGCTGCGCCACCGCCACCGCGGGCTTGTCGAAGCCATCGAACAGGTGGCCACGCCGCTCGTGAGGCAGCAGGCCACCCTCGGGGGCAACCTTCTGGTCGAGACACGCTGCTACTACTTCAACCAGTCGGCCGACTGGCGCGCCTCGAAGGGGTACTGCATGAAGGCGGACGGAGACGTCTGTCTCGTCGTCCCCCAGAAAGAGATCTGCTACGCGGTGTACTCCGGCGACACGGCCGCGGTTCTCATGGCGTTGGACGCGAGCGTGACGGTCGAAGGATTCTCGGGGGCGCGCGACGTGAAGCTGCGGGAGTTCTTCCAGCCCGACGGCATCCGGAGAAATGTCCTGGAGAGAGGAGACTTGATCGCGCGCGTGACGCTGCCTCCCGGCGCGGATCGATACATGTCGGGGTACCTGAAGCTGCGGCTGCGAGACTCGTTCGACTTTCCCGACGCGGGGGTGGCGGCAGCCGTGCGGCTGGATGGCGACGTTGTGGAGGATCTCCAGGTCGTGGTCAACGCCGTCTCGATGACGCCGCTGATGTTTCCTGAGATCACACAGCCCATGAGAGGGAGGCGGCTGACCCCCGAGGCGATCGATCACGCCGCATCCGCCATCGCGTCGAAGACTCAGCCGGTGCGCAACGTGATGTTCGCTCCGCAGTACCGCAAGCGCATGGTCGGATTGTTCGTGAGACGCCTCCTGAGCCGACTGGCAACACCTCCTACCTGACCTGCCGTAGTGCGCTCGGCGACCATCGGCTATAATCCCGCACCCCCGGTGAAGCGCGAGCCGTTCCGGGGATTGGCCAACCCGGAGGAGTCCAATGTCACGCAATAGACGTCATCTGATCCTCGCCGCGGCGTTGACCGTGGCGGTGTGCTCTCTTGTCGCCGCGCCGCGGGCGGTCGCGCAGACCCCGGCCCCTGCAACGCCATCCGCATCGAGCCTTCCGAAGGACGTGGACGCCGCGATGAGAAGCATCAACAGCGTCCGCATCGGGGCGCACTTGAGGTTCCTCTCCTCGGACCTGCTGGAGGGGCGCGGCACGGGACAGAGAGGCGGCGATCTGGCCGCCGAATACATCGCGACCTACTTGGAGCTGGCCGCGCTGTGGCGCGGCGTGAACGACCGCAACTACCAGCAGCGCGTGCCTCTGGTGGGGGTCGAAACTCTTCCGGAGAGCACGCTGGCGTTCGAGAGCGTCTCGGGGGGCGCGGCGCCGGCTCCCATCAAGTACAAGGACGACTTCGTCCTGTGGACGGAGACCCAGCAGCCAACCGTGGACACGCAGGCGGACATGGTGTTCGTGGGATACGGCGTCGTGGCGCCCGAGTTCCAGTGGGATGACTACAAGGGACAGGACGTGAGCGGCAAGGTGCTGGTGATGCTGGTCAACGATCCTCCCTCGGAGAGCCCGTCCGTCTTCGGGGGCAAAGCGCTGACCTACTACGGGCGCTGGACCTACAAGTTCGAGATCGCGGCGAAGAAAGGGGCCGTGGGGGCGATCCTCATCCATACCGATGCGTCGGCCGGTTACGCCTGGGACGTGGTGCGCAACTCCTGGGCGCGCGAGCGCGCCTTCAACGAGATGGACCCCAGGGCGCCCGCGCCGCTGAAGCAGGCCGGTTGGGTGACGCAGGCGGCGGCGCGCTCGCTGCTGTCCGCCGCCGGGAAGGACTTCGATGCGCTGCGGGAGGCCGCGGCCAGGCCCGACTTCACCCCGGCGCCTCTCGGCCTCAGATCGAAGGCGCACATTGTGAGCAGGATCCGCAGGTTCGACTCCGCCAACGTGGTGGCCTACGCCCCCGGCACCGACGAGGGACTCAAGGACCAGGCGGTGATCGTGACGGCCCACTACGATCACCTCGGAATCGGGGATCAGGATGACACCGGTGATCGCATCTACAACGGCGCCTACGACAACGCTTCAGGCGTGGCCACCATGCTGGAGATGGCGCGCGCTTTCCGTCTGGCGCCGGTCAAGCCGCGCCGGGCGGTGATCTTCCTCGCCGTGACGGCCGAGGAAATGGGTCTGCGCGGCTCGGAGTACTACGCCATGCACCCCACCATCCCGGCGGGCAAGATCGCGGCCAACATCAACATGGACGGCGTTTCGGTGCTGGGCGTGACGAAGGACATGACCTTTCTGGGATGGGAGCGCTCGAACCTCAGGAACTACATCGAGGACGCCGCCAAGGAATTCGGCTTTGCCCTCACTCCCGATCCGCATCCGGAGCAAGGATCGTTTTACCGCTCCGACCACTTCAACTTCGCCAAGATCGGCGTGCCCGCGGTCTCGATGGAGCACGGCCTGCAGTTCGAGGGGAAGGACCCGGCGTGGGGCGAGGCGCAGTGGAAGGAGTACAACGAGAAGCGTTACCACAGACCGTCGGACGAGTACGAACCCACGTGGGACCTGAAGGGGGCCGAGAGGACGGCCCAGATCGCGTTCTACATCACCTACCGCGTGGCGAACGCGGACACGATGCCTTCGTGGAACCCTGGTGACGAGTTCGCGCCGGCACGCGAGGCGGCGCTGACGGCGGCGTCGGCCCCCAAGTGATGCGGCTCGCCGGGACCGCCGCGCTGCTTGCGCTCATCGCGGGGGCAGGCGGCGCCGGCGGCCCTGAAGCGGATCCCGCGCCCGCGCCTCGTCCTCCGGCCATCACCGCGCTGTGGCGTGACACTCCCGCGGAATCCTCGCGGGTCAGGATCGACGCGATCCCGGAGATCACCGAGCCCTCCGACCTGCTGCTGGTCGGCGGTTCGCTCTACACCGTGAGCGACTCGCTTCGCAAGGTGTACCGTCTGGAGCTGGAAGGATCGCGCGGGAGGATCCTCAAGGTCGAATCGTGGGACCCTGTCGGGTTGCCCGCGACCACGGATCTCGAGGCGATGACGTCGCTGCCGGGAGGGGAGGTGCTCCTGGCCAACGAGACGACGGGATCGCTCTTCGTCCTGCAGCCCTTCCCGCGGCACGCCTGCGCGGTGTGGCAGAGCGGCGTCGCGGGTACCTGCCTCATCGGGCGCCCCAACTGCGGGATCGAGGCGCTGGCGGCGCTGCCGGGCGGTCGCCTGTTCGTCGGGCGGGAGCGCGAGCCGCGGGCCGCCTACCTCTTTGAGCTGCCGGCGAACCCGTGCGAGGCGGCCACGCTGGGTCACCGCGTCACGCTGAAGCTCCCGAAGGAGGTGGGCCCCGACCTTTCCGCCGCGACCTACGACGCCGCGACGGGCCACCTCCTCCTAGTGGGCAGGTCCAGCCAGCAAGTGGTCGAGGTGGAGCTTGCGCCCGATGCGCCTGGCAAGGCGCGGCCGCCGGAGCTCCACCTGCTGGGAGTGTTCAACTTCGCCGTCACGGAGAACGCGCTCGATTACGCCGGACTCGACTTTCACCAAGTCGAGGGAATCGCCGTGGACGACGAGCGCATTCTGTACCTCGCCGTGGACAGCAACGGGCGGTTCTCGCGCTCCCTCGGGGGCGGCCGTGCGGCGTTGCTGAGGTTCTTTCCGGCCCAATGAAATTGGCTCCGGTCCTGCATCTTGACACGCTACCGGCGCCTGGAGTACAAGAGGCACTACGAATCAGGTCGCTCCCCCCTCCACGGGCACGAGACGTCCACTTCGCCATAGGGAGAACTTCATGAACCGCGCCCCCCGTCGTTTCCTGTATGTGATCATGGCCGCATCCGCAACGGTGTCCGCAGTTCTCGCCCAGACGCCCACGATCAGGACGGTGGCGGGTGGAGGACCCAACGGCGTCCCCGCGCTTCAGACGGCCGTCAACCCGGCCGCCGTTGCCGTGGACAGCCAGGGGAACCTGTTCATCGGAGACGACGGCCGCGTCTACAAGATCGATCCGGCCGGCCAGCTCACGACCTACGCCGGAGGCGGGCCGACGCAGGTTGCCGGGGGTATTTTCGTGATACCGGTGGGGGATGGAGGGCCGGCCACAAACGCCACTTTTCTCGCGGTCTCGGGCCTCGTACTGGACGGCCAGGACAATCTCTACATCAGCGACTCGGGCACGCATCGTGTGCGCAAGGTGAACCGCGCCACAGGCATCATCACCACGGTCGCGGGCACGGGATCTTTCGCCTTCAACGGCGACGGCGGGGCGGCGACGGCCGCCAGTCTCAACCAACCTGCCGACATCACGTTGGACGGCGTGGGCAATCTTCTCATCGCGGACAGATTCAATCACCGCGTGCGGCGGGTGAATGCGACGACCGGCGTCATCATGACCGTGGCGGGAACCGGGTCCAGCGCGTCGTCCGGCGACGGCGGCCCGGCCACCGCCGCCGGCGTGGGCCAGCCCACAGGGATAGCCCTGGACGGCAACGGGAATCTGTTCATCTCCCAGCTCGCCGGCCGCGTGCGCCGCGTGGACTCGATGACCGGCATCATCACAACCTTCGCCGGGACCGGCTTCAACGGCTTCAACGGCGACGGCATCCCAGCCCAGAACGCGCAGCTCAACGCACCCAGGAGAGTCGAGCTGGATGGCCTCGGCAACCTCCTGATCGCGGACACCCAAAACGGACGGATTCGCCGCGTGGACGCAGGCTCGGGGATGATCGCCACCGTGGCAGGCGACGGATCCGCGAGCTACACAGGAGACGGTGTCTTGGCCACGACGACGGGCCTCAATCTGCCCGAAGGCGTCGCGCTGAGCGGCGCCGGCGACATCCTCATCGCCGACGCGCAGAACCGGCGCGTTCGATCGGTGGACGCGGCAACGGGGATCATCACGACCATCGCGGGCAATGGCACCGGCAGCTTCACCGAGGACGGCTTTCCGGCTGTGAATTCCATCGTCCAGCCCGCCGGGATCGCGGTGGACCCCGCGGGCAACATGTTCATCTGCGATCCGACCAACCGGCGCCTGCGCCGCGTGGACGCCTCGACTCGGGTAATGACGACGGTCGCGGGCAATGGCGAGCCCGGCTTCAGCGGCGACGAGGGGCCCGCGGAGGAGGCGGCGCTGACTCCCGCGGGGCTTGTCCTCGACCCTGCCGGCAACATCTACGTCGCCGACGTCGGCAGCCACCGGGTGCGAAGAATCGACGCGATGACGGGCATCATCACGACGATGGCCGGCAATGGAACACAGGGCTTCAGCGGCGACAACGGCCCCGGGGCCAGCGCGAGCCTGAACAACCCGGTGGCGCTCGCGTTCGATGTGTTCGGCACGACCTTGCTCATCGCCGACCGGGACAACTTCCGCGTCAGGGGGCTGCTCGTTGATCAGGGAGGGGTCATCTTCACATACGCGGGCAATGGGCTAGCGGCGTTTCAGTTAGACGATGGAAGCTCCGCCACGCTCGCGTCGCTGGGACGGGTGACGGGCCTGGGGCAGGATGCGACCAGCAACGTCCTCATCGCCACTCCCGATCACCATCGCATCCGCAAGGTGAACCCCTTCACGCGAGGCATCGGCACGTTCTCTGGAACGGCCTTATTTGGGTTCTGCGGTGACGGTGGCCGGGCCGAGTTCGCGTGCCTTAACTCCCCGATGGGCGTGGCCCGCGATCCAGCCGGAAACGTCTTCATCGCGGACACGGGCAACAACCGGATCCGCCAGGTGACCCGCTCCCTCATCATCTCCACCGTCGCCGGCAACGGGATCCGGGGCTACGCCGGTGACGGCGGGCCGGCCACCAGCGCCAGGTTGAACCGACCCAGCGCAGTCGCGATCGACCCTGGCGGCAACTCGCTCATCTCCGATACGGACAACCGCCGCGTGCGGCGCGTCGCCCTGTTCAATCAGCCTCCCCTGGCGGACGCCGGCCCGGATCAGCAGATGGAGTGCTCCGGCCCGGCGGGAGCGATGATTCATCTGGACGGCGCGCTGTCGTCCGATCCCGATTCGGTTCCCGGCACGAACAGCGACATCGCGTCGTTTGACTGGTTCGAGAACCGGGGGCTCCCCTCGGAGACGTTCCTCGGCTCGGGCGAGACGCTCGATGTGACGCTGTCGCTGGGATTCCATACGATCACCCTGGTGGTGACAGACCTGGCCGGGGACGCGGACGCGGACACCGTGACGGTCACCGTTGAGGACACGCAGCCGCCCGACATCCTCGTCCTGCCGCCGGCGGTGAGCCTGTGGCCGCCCAACCACCGCATGGTTGACTTCGCGGCCGACGTCACCGGAAGCGACCTCTGCGGCTCTGTGTCGTTCGCGCTGGTCTCGGCGACGAGCAGCGAGCCGGACGACGCGCCTGGAGGCGGCGACGGGAATACCTCGGACGACATCCAGGGAGCGGAGATCGGGACCCCGGATTTCGGCCTCGCCCTGCGGGCGGAACGGGACGGCTCCGGCACGGGCCGGACCTACGAGATCACATTCGCCGGGACCGACAGCTCGGGCAACGTGGCCACTTCGACGGTTTCCCTGTTCGTCCCGCACGATCAAGGCGGCGGCGTCGAGCCATTGGCGGTGTCGGTCCAGGAGAACAACCGAGGTACTATTCTCGAGTGGGCTCCCGTCCCAGGCGCTCTTTTCTACAACGCGATCCGCGGTGAGCTGCGCAACCTCCACGAGACCGCCAACACCATCGATCTCGGGCCGGTGGTCTGCCTGGACTCCCACTCGCAGAACGCCACCACCTGGAGCAAGGAGGACGCCGGGATCCCGCCTGAGGGTGAGGCATTCTTCTACCTCGTCGAGTATGACGAAGGATGGGCCAGCGGATACGGGACCGAAAGCGTCGGCAAGCCGAGAGTGCCGGGACCGGGGTACTGCGAGTAACGATCATGGCGCGCCGGTTGCGCTAGACTCGCGACCGGAGAGATTGCCGTGCCGCCGTTGACTCTCGAGACACCGCTTCAGTTCGTCAAGGGAGTCGGACCTCGCAAGGCCGAGGTCCTGGCGCAGAAAGGGTACTCTGCGGTTGAGGACCTGCTCTTCCACCTGCCGTTCAGGTACGAGGATCGCAGCCGGTTCGCCGACATCGCATCCCTGCGCCCCGGCGATCGCGCAACCGTCTCGGGGAAGATCCTCTCGGCCAACCTCAAGCGGACACGCAAGCCCGGCTTCACGATCTTTGAAGCGTTGGTGGACGACCAGACCGCCGGCTTGTCATTGGTCTGGTTCAATCAGCCCTACCTGCGCGACATCCTCAAGACCGGACGCGAGGTGGTGCTGTACGGCGAGGCGGCCCTTTCCCGCTACAAGGGGCGCGCCCTTCAGATGGAGAACCCGCAGTACGAGGTGATCACGCGCGACGGGACCGAGGCGATTCACACCGGCCGCGTGGTGCCCATCTACCAGAGGCTCTCCGACCTCTCGCCGAGGATGATTCGCACGATTCTGCACAACATCTTCGCCGCCCTTCCGGACCGGATCCCCGATCCGCTGCCTCCCTCGCTGTCGGCAGGCAGGGGGCTGATGCCGCGGGGCCGCGCGCTGAGGGAGGTGCATTTCCCGCCGGAAGGGGCGCTCCTCGATGAGTACCAGGCCCGAACTTCCCAGGCCCACCGCCGGCTCATCTTCGAGGAGTTTTTCCTTCTCCAGCTCGCCCTGGGGCTGCGGCGCGCGGGGCAGGAGGAGGAGCGCAGGGCGATCGAGTACAAGACCAGCCCGGAGATCCGCGAGAAGCTGCTCGCGGTGCTGCCGTTTCACCTGACGGCAGCTCAGAGGCGCGCCTTCAAGGAGATCGTCTCCGACCTGACGTCACGGCGCCCGATGAACAGGCTGCTCCAGGGAGACGTCGGCTCGGGCAAGACCATCGTCGCGACGCTGGCGATGCTCCTGGCCGTGGAGAACGGGCGGCAGGCGGCGTTGATGGCCCCCACCGAGATCCTGGCCGAGCAGCACTCGCGCGGCATCTCGGCGCTGCTCGCGAAGGGGCGCTACCGGGTGCAGCTCCTGACGGGGGCGATGACCGCGGCGCAGCGGCGCCCAGCTCTGCGGGCGATCGAGGAGGGGTACGTGCAGATCGTGATCGGCACCCATGCCCTCATCCAGGAGACGGTGGTCTTCAAGGATCTCGGCGTCGTGGTGATCGACGAGCAGCACCGGTTCGGCGTCGTGCAGCGGGCCGCCCTGCGAGGCAAGGGTCCGTCGAGCACCTCGCCCGATGTCCTGGTGATGACCGCCACGCCAATCCCACGCTCGTTGGCTCTCACATTGTACGGCGACTTGGACCTCTCGGTGATCGACGAGCTGCCGCCGGGGCGGCGCCCCATCAAGACGCACTTGAGGGACGAGAGCGCCCGGCCCAGGATCTACGACTTCATCCGGGAGCAGGTGCGGCAGGGCCGGCAGGCCTACATCGTGCTGCCGCTGGTGGAGGAGTCTGAGAAGACCGACCTGCGCGCCGCGGTGAAGATGCACGAAGATCTCTCGAAGAAGACATTTCGCGATCTCAGGGTGGGCCTGGTGCACGGCAGGCTCAAGCCCGAGGAACGCGACGAGGTCATGAAGCGGTTCGCGGCCGGCGGGCTCGACGTGCTGGTGGCCACCACCGTCATCGAAGTGGGGATCGACGTCCCCAACGCCACGGTCATGGTGGTGGAGCACGCGGAGCGGTTCGGCCTCAGCCAGCTCCACCAGCTCCGCGGTCGGGTGGGGCGGTCGAGCCACGTCTCGCACTGCGTCCTCGTGCACGGCGAGGATCTCTCCGAGGAAGCCCGCGCGCGGCTCCGTGTGATGGAGGAATCCGCCGACGGGTTCCGCATCGCGGAAAAGGACCTCGAGATGCGCGGCCCCGGCGAGTTCATGGGCACGCGCCAGTCGGGGCTGCCCGAGATCCGGATCGGCAACATCATCCGCGACCTTGCCCTGCTGGAGGATGCGCGGCGCGAGGCGCTGGCGATCCTGTCCGAGATCCGCGCGGAGAAGGAGCGAGGCGCCACGCGCCACGGGCCCTTGCTCGATCACATGAAGCGCCAGTGGGGCGCCCGGATCGGAATGATGGACGTCGGGTGATGCGAGCGGGTCACCGCGCCGCCGTCTTCGGCCTCCCGCGGTACTTCTCGTACAGCCTCTGGTGCTTGTTCGACAGATCCACCGGCCGGCCGTCGATGAACTCCTTCACGACGTGCGTCCGGATCTCGAGCGGATCGCCATCGGTGACGATCAGACTCGCACTCTTGCCCACCTCGATCGACCCGAGCCTTTGGTCCACGCCGAGGATCTGCGCAGGATAGAGCGTCACCGCCTTGAGCGCCGCCTCGCGCGGCAGGCCGAACGCGGCGGCCATCGCCGCCTGGTAGGGGAGATTGCGCGTGGTGGCGGCGCCGAACTCCCCTCCGCCGTTGGTGATGCAAAAGCGCACGCCGGCGGAGTGGAGCATGAGAGGCGTGGCGTACGCGGTGTCGTACGGCTCGTCGCGTCGGAACGAGTCGCTCAGCACTGGGCCGAAGATCACCGGGATATCGTTGCTCTTCAGAAGATCGGCGACGC
>JAWPNA010000095.1:0-9747 GCA_045402695.1 Acidobacteriota bacterium | reverse complement strand
GCCTCAGCGCGGGATCGGAGAACAGCCGCGCGGCCTCCAGGAGCGCCGCGACCCCCGCGGCGTTGTCCACGGCGCCCGCCAGAAGAGATCCGTCCTCGTTGCGTCCCAGGGCGTCATAGTGGGCGCCGAGGATGACGGCCTGAGAAGCGAGGCGCGGATCGGCTCCCCGCAGGTATCCCACGAGGTTCACGCCGGGTGTCCTGGTGTACCGGAGGTGCGCCGTCACCTGCATCCGCACGTCGAGCAGCATCGGGCTTAAGCCCGACTCGGCCACGACGGTCGGCGGCGATGTCTTCTGCGCGAACCCTCTTTTCCCGAAGAGCGCTTCGCCCAACTCCGGCCCCACGCTCACCACCAGTAGCTCGGGAGGGGGCGCGGACAGAGGCAACCGGTTCGCGCGTCCCGCGAAGAACACCTCGAGCCCGGGGAAGTCGCCCGTCTTTCGGCGCTCGTCGATCTCCTCAAGGTCCTGAACAGATGGCCTCGAGGGAAACGAGAGGATCTTCTCGTAGGCGGAGGGGCCCGCGACCGGCCTGACGATCACCAGCGCGGCGGCCCCGAGGCGTCCGGCGCCGTTCACCGCACCGGCCAACAGCTCGGCCAGGGCCGGGTCGATCTCGGGCGCCCCGCGAGCGGAGGAGGCGGCGTCGGGTGGAGCTGCCCTCTCGCACGTGACGACGATGCCGCCGTCCAGGCGCGGCGAGACGGCCCCCTTCGAGTGTGCCAGGGCGGCGAGCCTCTCCGGCTCCGTGAAGATCACCTGATCGGTGAGTTCCACCTTCGTGGCTGTGGATGCGAAGGGGAACGGCCGGGCCGGCATTTCCAGCGCGCGGCCTTCCCTTGTGAGGACCACTCCGGCTTCGGCGGCCTCGGGGCCCGCGTCGAGATCGGCCAGCGCAATAACGAATGGCTGGCGGTAGCCGTCGAAAAAGGGCGCGATCTCCTGCGCGGGCAGCAATCCGGCGCCCTGGAATGCCTGCTCGATGTAGGCGGCCGCCGCCTCGTGCCCCGCCGTGCCAGGCCTCCTTCCTTCCATCTGTGGGGCGGTCAGGGCGGTGACATGGCTCATGAGGGCCTCGGCGGCGGCGCCGCCCGCGGCGGCCCCTCCCGCCACATCGGGCACGAGCATCCGGCGCGAGCTGGGCCGGTCCGGCTCGAACGTGCCGCGCTGATCGGGCCTGCCCCCCTTGAAGGCGACGAACGAGTCCCAACCGTAGAAGAAGGCGTATCGGCTGCGGGCCAGCGACTCGGGCGACATCCCGAAGAAGACCGCGATGACCTGGTTTTCGTCGGCCGGGTTCCTGGCGCTCAACAGCAGACTGTAGTCCGCGCCTTTGTAGGTCTTTCCCGCCAGCGTGAACGAGTCGGGCGCGACGGTGAGCGACGGCTTCATCCGTCCCAGCAGCATCTTCACGACGCGGTTCTCGTCGGGCCTGCCGAAGAGCAGAAGCGAGCGCCCGGTGAGGTCGGATTCCTTGAACTCCTCGTCGGTCACAACCTGCCCTCCCTTGGTGCCGGCGGCCGCCATGGCCATCTGCGCGTAAGGATGTTCCTTCGCATTGGCGAGATGCGTGGGCAGTACGTACATTTTCGACCGAGCCTCCAGCACCGCGTTCAGGCAGGGTGGGATGTCGGGCGGAGTCAGTCCGCGCAGCGTGTGCATGTCGGGATCCATCCGGATCGCGAGCGGCATCATGTCGAGGTCGAAGCTGAAGGGAGTCGAGGCGCCTTGCACCTCGACCGTGTACCCTTTGCGCTCCGCCATGGTGTCGAGGGCCACGGGCAGCGAGAGGCGGTAGGGAGTTCCTTTCTGATCGATGAGGCCGGTGACGCGATAGCCTTCCTGCGCCGGCTCCGCGTGCACCTGAGCCAGGGCGAGGCTCGGCAGGCCGGCGCGATCGATCCACTGGGAAAAGAAGACGGCAAGGTCGCGGCCCGTGGCCGCCTCGAACGCCGCCCTGAAATCCGACCACGCAGCGCGCCGGCCCCCGAACCTCGACACGACCTCGCGCATCACGCGGAAGAAGATCTCATCACCCGCCGTGCGCCGCAGCATGTGGAACACCATCGCGGCTTTCCCGTAACCGATCTCGTTCTCGAAGTCGCGCTTCTTCACCGTGAACCGGGCCAGCGGGTAATCAACGTCCGGGCCGACCCGCAACGAGTACTTCTGGACCACCTGGCGCCTGTAGTCGGCGGCCTGCTCCTCGCCGATCCTCTCCTGCGCCATGTAGTTGGCGAAGTAGGTGGTGAGTCCCTCGGTCCAGTTGCCGGATCGGCGGTCGGGATAGACATAGTTGCCCCACCAGCAATGCATCACCTCGTGATCGACGTAGCCTGGCCTCAAGGCCATCTCGCCCATCTTGACGACGTCTTGTCCCAGGAGCGTGAAGGAAGGAAAGCCGTAACCCGTCGTGAAGAAGTTCTCCACGACGTCGAAGCGGGAGTAGGGGTAGGGAGTCAACAGCGCCGAGAAGCGATCGAGGTACTCCGCGGTGCGGCCCAGGAACAGATCACCCGAAGATGCCTCGTCCGTGAAGAAGTAGGTGGAGATGCGGACTCCCTTGTGATCGATCGACTTGACCGAATATCGTCCGGCCACCAGCGCGAGGCCTTCCGAGGGGACCTCGGCCACCCATCGTTGGGTCTTGATGCCGGGCGTGGGCTTTCCGCGAGGGGGCGGCTCGCTGCGTCCCTGCGTGACGACGAGCCACGGCTCCGGCACGCGCGAGGTCACGCTGTACAGCGCCAGCGGGCCGTCCGAATCCTCGGGCGTCGAAAGCTGCGGGATCCATCCCGTGCCTCCATCGAGGAAGACCCCCGAGGCGTCGATGATCCCGGTGGTGGCGTCGCCCGCGACGAACCCGAGCTGTCCCTCCTCCTGCACGGGGTCATGGATGATCCCCTGGTACGTGATCAGGAGATGGTCGGCCGGCGCGACAGGTGGCCCGGCGTACGACGACAGATGCCGCTCCGGCGCGGCCTCCTGCCGTTGGAGGCCTTTGATCGACTCGGCGCCGTTGATCTTGAGCGACATGATCTCGAGGCCGGTGTGCAGATGGAACCTGAGAGGAACGGCCGCGCCGGCCGTCCCGCCAGAGCGGCCCCCCACGACCATCCGGTCACCGGCTTTCAGGCTGTGTCCTGCCGGATCGATCGTCACCTCGATGTCGTGAGACCAGACGGCGTCCGCCACTGGCTCTGCGGCGCGAGAATCCGGCGCCTCCGGGCGCGCGGAAGCGAGCGTGAGAACGGCTGCGGCGAGCGCGAAAGCCGCGGCGCGCGGCGCGCGTCTGGATCCTCGCCGGAATCGCGTCATGGCGCCGCCTCTGGCCTCACCACGGCCTCCACCCAGGCCGACAGCCCTCCCTCCCGGAAGCACACTCTCGCGGCCTCGGCCACCTGTTCGGCGGAGACGAAAACCGGGGCAGCCTGCCGGCCCGGTGCGGAGGACGTCCCGAGCCGATCACGCCGCATCTCGTCGATGCCGCGTTGATACGCCCGGTTGATTCGGGAGAATCTCCGCATCAACATACGCACCGCCGCCGACCGCACCGCGTCATCGACCTCCTGCTGCGTGGGGGGCGCCGACATCAGGGAGAGAGTCACCTCGCGCAGTCCGGCGCGCGCCTGCTCCACCTGCTCGGGCAGCACTCCCATCCCCGCCGTCAGGAGCGTCGCCACTCCCAAGGGCACCGCGTCGGCTCCCAGTGAGTAGGAGAGGCCCCGTTTCTCGCGCAGCACGTCGCCCATGCGGCGCGAGAGCACGGCGGCCAACGCGGACACGTGCGGCGTCTGGTCCGGGCCCGCCGGCAGCAACCGTCCCATCAGGATGTATGCCTGCGGTGCCTTCAAGGCCTCGGTCAGGCTGCGCGGTTCGGCCGGGACGGCCCCCGTTGATCCCGTGGCGTCGTGCGACGACGGGGGCGGCGGGGGGAGCGGCGATGGAGGGGGCGCCGGCCTGGGGGGCGCCGCGGACACCGGCAGTCCCGGTGAGGCGGATCCTTTCGGCGCGGCGGGCCAGTTCCCGAGCTTCGACGTGATGACGGGCAGCAGCCTCTCCAGGTCCTCAGAAGTCCCAATCGATACGATCAGATTGCGTGGAGAGAAGTAGATCCGGTGAAACGCCGCGAGATCCTGAGCGGTGATGGAGCGAATCGTCACCTCCGAACCGAACACACTCGTGGCGAACGGGTGGCTCTCGCCCCACAGCCACTTCGCCAACAGGAGCTGGCTCCTGTCGCGGGGAGAGGTCTGCGCTTGGCGCGCCCGATCGAGAAGCTGATCTCGGGCGACCGAGAGCGACGCCTCGTCATCCAGAACCGGCTCGGAGAGGATTTCCGCCAGCAAGCCGATTGCCTCGGTGGCATGCTCGTCGAGCGCCTCGAGCCGTATGTAGGAGTACTCAGGCGACAGGTAGATGTCATCGTAGGGGATCGAAGGGTCATCGGTGACTTTCAGCGTGCCGCCAATCGAGCGCAGCGTCTCTTGCAATGACCCTCCGGGATGGCCTTTCGTGCCGCGCGCGACCATCCGGTGCAGGAGGTCAGCGATACCGGCCTTCCCCGCAGGCTCGGCGGCCGAGCGGTTCTTCGCCAGCACGTGCGCGGCGAACACACGGGCGTCGTCGCTCCCGTCCAGCGCCAGCATCATCCCGTTGGGCAGGATGCGGCGCGCGCTGATCCCACCGCCTTTCCCCGCGGACGCCGGGGCCAGCGGGTCCGGCGGCTTGGGGGACGGAGCCGCCCCGCCCGCGCCCTGGGCGGGACCCTGAGCGTTCCAATGTGCGTTCCACCGCTCCTGCAGAGCGCGGCTTTCCGCGGTCGGCTGATCGGCGAGGTGGATGCCCGCCGCCCCCGTCACACTTCCTGCCCCCTCATCCTTTGGCGGATCGACCCCAACCTGGAAGACGGCCCAGGAGGACGGCGCGGAGATCCTGCGCCCGGCGGATTTCAAATCCACCGGCTCCACGGCGCCCAGATGCCTCGTGAAGTCACGGGCCAGGTCCCACCCGCCCGCGGCGATGAAGCCTGCCCGGTCCAGACCGAAGTAGTGTGGCTTCTCCCACAGCCGCATCAGCGCGGACTTCTCCTCGAGCCGCAGGCGGGCAAGGAGCTCGTCCTTCCGGAGATCGCCGGCGGAGACGCGGCGCGTCACTTCTCCAAGAAGGGCGCGCGCGCCGTCGGCCCAGGCCAGGTCGGGCGACAGCGTCGCCGTGACCCGAAAGGTCGAGACATCGGCGTGGGCGTCGAGTCCTGCATCCGCTTCCAGCACGGCGCCTTTCGATCCCGAGGCGCCGAGGCTCTCGTTGACGGATTCGGCCAGCCCCTCATCGATGATCGACGCCAGCAGGTGCGCCGGCCCGAACAAGGCGGATCCGATGCCGGGCGCCGGCGCCGCGAGCCACAAGAGTCGCGCCGCCCCCTCGGCGCCTTCCGTGTGCACGAGGCCGAGGGCGGCGGTGTTGAGCGCGGCCGGCTCGCGGCCCGGCAGCGGCGCGGGAGCGGCGTCTCCGAAGCAGCGCCGCACGAGGGGCTCCATTTCCTCGACGCTGAAGTCCCCCATGATGATCGCGGCCATGTTGTTGGGGACATACCAGCGATGATAGTAGTCCAGGATGGCGTCCCGGCCGATCCTGCCCACCGACTCGGGAGTGCCGCCCACGGGAAGCGCGAGGCCGTGCGGATGGTACAGACGCCGCGCGTAAAGCTCCGCCATGAAGCTCTCCTGGCTCACGCGGTCCTTCGCGATCTCGTTGAGGATGATGCCGCGCTCCTTGGCCAGCTTCTCCTCCGGAACGGTGGAGGAGAACAGCATGTCGGCTTGAAGGTCCAGCGCTCGATGGAATTGATCCCGCGCGGCCAGCACGAAGAAGTCGGTATGTTCCACGTCGGTGTGAGCGTTGTTGATGATCCCGTACCGATCCTGCTCCTCGTAGATCTGCTCCTGCGTACGGCGCGAGGTGCCGTTGAACAGCAGATGCTCCAGCATGTGCGAGACGCCGTTGACCGGCGCCGTCTCGGTCGCCGAGCCGGCGCGCACCACGACAACGGATGTGATGAGGGGAGAGGCCCGGTTGGGGATCAAGATCGCCGTGAAGCCGTTGTCCAGCACCAGCCGCGTGGAAGGTGGCAGCTTGTCCACCTTGGCCCGGGCGTGGCAGGGAAGAGCCGCCGCGAAGGTGACCGCGAGAGCGATCAGGGTTCGGGCCTGCTGGGGCATGGGCTGGATTCTAGCATCCGCGGCGCGCGCGGGATGGGAAGCCCGGCGTTGATTTTTCCCGGACCGTGGTATTGAATGTCGGGCGTCCATGTTCAATCTTGATCTATCCGGCAAGACCGGCATCGTGTTCGGCGTGGCCAACCACCGCAGCCTCGCCTGGCACATCGCCCTGCAGCTTCACGGCGCGGGCGCGCGCCTCGCCTTCACCTACGCGGGGGAGCGCCTGAAGGAAAAGGTGGAACCGCTGGCCGACTCGCTGCCAGGCTCCTACCTGACCGACTGCGACGTCACGCGCGACGAGGAGATCGTTCGGGTCTTCAAGGAGCTGGCTCAGCGGTTCGGCCGACTCGACTATCTCGTGCACAGCGTTGCCTTCGCCAACAAGGAGGACCTCGAGGGGGACTTCCTCGACACTTCCCGGTCCGGCTTCCACCTGGCCATGGACATCAGCGCCTACTCCCTGGTCCGCCTCGCGAAGGAGGCCGTGCCCCTGATGGAGAAGGAGGGGGGCAGCATGGTCTCCCTCACCTACATGGCCTCGCAGCGCGTGGTGCCATCCTACAACGTGATGGGCAGCGCCAAGGCGGCCCTGGAGCACGAAGTGCGCCAGCTCGCCTATGAGCTGGGCCCGAAGAAGATCCGGGTCAACGCGATCTCGGCCGGCCCCGTCAACACGCTGTCCGCGCGCGGCATCTCCGGTTTCATGGACATGCTGCACGTGGCGCGCGAGAAGGCGCCGCTGCGGCGCAACATCGAGCCGGCCGAGGTGGGCAAGGCGGCGCTCTTCCTGCTGTCCGACATGGCCAGCGGCGTGACCGGCGAAGTGCTGTACGTGGACGCCGGCTACAACATCATGGGAACCTGAAGCGGACCTGATCCCCGGAGGAGACCAATGCAAGGCAAAGCAGCAGGAGTATTTGCAGTGATTGTATCGGCGCTCGGCTTCACAAACCTCAGCCTCGCGGCTTCCTGGAAGGAGACCCCAGGCATGTACGCCGTCTTCGAAACAAACCAAGGCACGATCGTGGCGGAGCTGTTCCCCAAGGAGGTCCCCAAGACCGTGGAGAACTTCGTGGGACTGGCCGAGGGCAAGAAACCCTTCAAGGATGCCAACCTCGGGGAAATGGCCAAGAGACCCTTCTATGACGGGCTTCTGTTCCACCGCGTCATCCCGAACTTCATGATGCAGGGAGGCGACCCCCTCGGCACCGGGCGCGGGGGTCCCGGCTATCAGTTCGAGGACGAGTTCGTCGCGTCCCTCAAGTTCGACAAGCCCGGACGTCTCGCGATGGCCAACTCCGGCCCCAACACCAACGGCAGCCAGTTCTTCATTACGCAGGTGCCCACGCCGCACCTCAACAACCGGCACACGATCTTCGGCCAGGTGGTGGAAGGCCAGGACGTGGTGGACAAGATCTGCGGTACTCTCGGCAGCCCGGCAGGCCAGCCGCGTGAACCTGTCACGATCAAGAAGCTGCGCATCGAGCGGATCGGCGGGGCGGGGGGCCCGGAGAAGGCCATGGGAAAGGCGCCACAGCCGCAGACCAAGCCCTGAGCCGATTTGCCCCGGAGCCCCGGACGTCGAATCTTCAAGCTTGCGCGGCGGAAACGAGCGCTGTATTTTACGGGGTACACGGGAAAGGAGGTGGTCCAGTGACCATACACAGTACGGTCTGGACTCGTGAGGTGCCTGTCACCTAGGCGGCCACCCTCGACAACAGTGTTCAAGATCATGGCCGTCGCTGGTGTTCCGCCTTGGAAAAACCAGCAGGTCACCGAGCCCCGAAGCCTTCGCCCTTGTCCAGCGGAGCGGCAGCGATGCCGTAACAGCTTCGGGGTTCTTCTCATGTGCGTGTCTCGCGACATGGCCACGTTGCTCCTCCTGGCCGCATCGTTGCTGATCGCATGGCCCCCCACTGCCGCGGCAACGTCCCAGGATCCGCCCGCCCGCGCTGTCGTGCTGCAATACCTCGGCCATTCCTGCTTCGTGGTGACGGCGCCGGAAGGCGATCGGCTGGTCATCGATCCGTACGCGAGCGGCGAGTGGCCCGGCCTGAGCCTTCCTCACCCCCACGCGGACCGGGTGCTGGTCAGCCATCCGCACTGGGATCACAGCGCCTCGCGGGAGGTGCGGGGCCATCCCAAGGTCACCGACGTGCCGGGCACCGCGAAGATGGGCGGCTTCGTGGTGCGCGGATTCGAAGGCCGGCACGCACGCGCCGGCGGCGAGTCGATCGGCTACCGAAACATCGTGTTCGTGATCGAGACGGGCGGGCTGCGGATCTGCCACCTCGGAGACAACGAAGCCCCCGCCGGCGCGTCCGGGGAAGGCGCGGGCCCGCTCGCCGAGGCGATCAAGGCCGGCGGCCCCATCGACGTCCTGATGCTTCCCGTCGACGCGGAGCACCGCGTTCTCACCGACGAGGACGCGAAACGATGGATCGAGGCGCTCTCGCCTCGCATCGTGATCCCGATGCACTACCTCCTGCCCGGGCTTTCGCATCCCTCGGTGCGCGGGCTCGGGACGATCGCTGAGTGGCTCGCGCTGCAGCCAGACGTCGAACGCGTGAAGGGAGACACGCTGGTACTGAGGGCCGGTCAGCTTCCCGCCCCAGGCGCGGCATCGGTGCGAGTCTTCACGCTCCCTGGCGAACGGACGCCGGATCCGAACCTGCCGCCTGCCGGCACGCCCGGCGCGGCCGAGGCTGAGGAGGCGGCAAGGCGCGCGGTGACGGCCGCCGCCGCGGGGGACACCGCCACGGCCCTGGAACAGTTCATGCGGGCGGCGGCGCTCGACCCGAACGATGCACGGGTGCTCGGCCAGATCGGATTCCTGCACATGGGAGCGAAGCGTCCGGAGCGCGCGCTGGAGTTTTTCACGCGCGCCGGAGCGCTTGCGGGGGAGCACGACCCGAAGGCGGCCTCGATCGCCTGGTTGGGGACGGGGATGGCGCAGGACCTGCTCGGACGGCGCGAGGAGGCCCTCGCGGCCTACCGGAAGGTGGTGGAGATCGGCGTCAACGACGACAACCAGATCGATCAGGCCCGCCGCCTGCTCGAGAGCCCCTACACGGAGGACTGAGCAATCAGGCGCCCCCGGCGACGGGCAGCTCCGCGCGCAGGTGGGTGGCGGCGTATTCCTCGAGCTGGCGGCAGACATCCTGCATGTATTCGTAGAAGTGCTTGTGCAGGACCACGACCGTGATGGCCTCCTTGATGGCCGACGGCCGGTACGCAAGCGTCTCGGCCAGCACCGACAGCGTGAACCGCCTGCGGGAAGACGAAGTGAACACCACGCAGTCGCGGATGAACCGCCACAGGATCTTCATGTCGCCGCGGTTCAGGTAGAGCTTCTCCTTGACCTGCACCCCGCGCGTGAGCAGATAGTCGATCGCGCGGCGGCGCATGTTGTCGAAGTCGTACAGCCTCTCGATCAGCTCGCGGTATCCCCGGTAGAGCTGCTCGCTGGTCATCAGCTTCGGGATGATGTTCGTCATGATGAACTGATCGCCGGTGTTGAAGCTC
>JAWPNA010000459.1:0-7219 GCA_045402695.1 Acidobacteriota bacterium | reverse complement strand
GCCGAGAGCGAGAGCTTCTCGTTCGCCAGGCTGCATCGGCCCGTCGAGAAGGAGATCGAGGCGTCGAGCATGGCCTGGACCTTCCTGCGACCCAATGGATTCATGCAGAACCTCACCAATTTCTTCGGGCACACGATCAAGACGCAGGGGACGTTTCGCCTGCCCGCGGGCGAGGCCCGCGTCAGCCACGTGGATGTCAGGGACATCGCGGCGGCGGCCTGCGAGGTGTTGACCCGGGAAGGTCATGCAGGCCAGGCGTACGATCTGAGCGGCCCTGAAGCCCTGACGTACGGCCGGATCGCCGAGAAGATCTCCACGGCGCTGGGGAGGAAGGTGTCGCACGTGGACGTCACCGAGGACGACTTCAAGAGCGGGATGGTGGCGTCGGGTGCGCCCGCGTGGTACGCGGACATGGTGATCGACCTGACGCGCTATTACAAGGCCGGCCACGCCGCCCGCGTCTCGCCGGCCATCGCGCAGATCACGGGGAAAGAACCTTCTTCGTTCGATGACTTCCTTCGTGAGCACATCGCAGCATTCAAGTGAGCCGTGCGTCACCAGGCACGGGCGCTGCCGCCGCTGGACGGCGTGCTCCCGGGCTCGTCACCCACGCCGCTTCTCAGGATGTCGAGCTATCTGAGCGCCTCCTGGTCCTTGGGGCGGTTCGCAGCTTTCTTCATCAGGATCAGGTCGTCCAGCGAGCGGCAACCTGTCACCGCCCTGTCAATCCGCAGGTCCCTCTCTCCCTGATCTTCACGATACCCGCGAGCACCCTGCCGAGCGCCTCGTCCGACACGGGGCCGGCTTCGGTCCCGCAGGCGTCACCTTTCGGATCGAGGATCGTCACCGTGATCTCTTCGTCGGGCAGGGCATACCTCGCCGAGAGCTGTCCGTTCCAGTCCACCAGGATCGAGACCTCAGGCGGTACGTCCCGGCGCAGCCGTTCATTGACCTGGGCCTCGGTCTTTCTTCCCCTCGCGGCGCGTGCGTCCAGCGCCCGCACGACCTGAAGGCCGCTCGCGGCTTGCTCGAGGATTTTCAGCTCCCAGCTCCTCATCCGTCGCAGGCCCGTTGCCTTGCCGTACAGAAGGAGCACCGTTGCGCCACGATGCCGCGACGGGCCGTCCTGGTTTCCGAACTGGTCTTTCAGCGTGATCTCTCGGGCAGGGGGCAACAGGTCCCCCGCGGCGCGCGGAACCGTTGTCGCCACGGCCGCCATCAGAACCAATATCAATGCAGTCGCGGCGGACGAGGAACGCGGCGCGCCCGGCCGGCCCAGCGGTTTGAACAGGACCAAGGTCAGCGGCAGCAGCACCAGTTCGCACGCGAGCCCCAGCAACAGAGCGGCCCCCATCAAGAGGGCGAAATGGACGCTGGGTTGAAAGGAGCTGAAGGCCGCCACGAAGAACCCAAGCGCCACTGTGATCGTGGAGAACACCACGGCGCGCCCCGATGAATCCAGCATCGCCTCCAGGGCGGCCTCGTACCCGGCCCTCCTTGAAAACTCCTGCCGGAACCTCGCCATCAGATGGATCGTGTTGTCCACCGTCATTCCCACCGCGATGCTGGCGATCATGGCCGTCGGCACCGACAGAGGGATGCCGGCCCAGCCCATCACACCATAGACCATCAGGACGGGGGCGCCATTCGGTATCGCGCTCAGCAACCCGAGCTTCAGAGAGCGGAATTGCACCACCATGGCGGCCAGGATCACGGCAAGCGCCGGCACCAGCCCGCGCACCTGGTTGCGCACCAGCGTGGTGGACATGTTGGAGAGCACCACAAAGCTTCCCGTCAGGACCACATCATGAAGTCCGCAACGGGAGGCTGACTCGCGCACCTGTTCGAACAGACGCTGCGACGAGCCGCTGTCGAGCGCGGTCACCCGTGCCGCGAGGCGAAGAACCCGTCCGTCGCCCGTCACGAATCGAGAGATCTGCTCAGGCGCCTCCCGTCTCAACAACTGCAGGAAGTCGGCGAGGTCCTCGGCGGCGGCGATCCCCTCCGGAAGCCGCTGGAAGGCGTCGTCCCCCCCGTGGAAAGCGCGGTTGGCCCGCGCGTACAGATCGGGCAGCCCCGTCAGGTGACGGATCCCGGGCAGGGACCGTACCTCCTTCTCGAAGGAGGCGGCGGCCTGCATCCCGGCGGGATCGGTCGCCTCCACACCCGAGATCACGATCTCAAGTGAGTTGACGCCCGTGAGGCGCTCGTCGATGAAAGTCGTGGCTCGCCGCAGCGGGCTGCTCTCCCTCAGCGACCCGACGAGGTCGGTCTCCACGCGAATCCGCGACACGCCGAGGACGCAGCAGCCCAGGACCACCAGGGCGCCCACTGAAGCGACGACGGGGCGCCGGCAGACCCCCGCCACCGTGCTTCGGAGCGCCAGCTCGACCCGGCGCTGCTGAAACACCGAAGCCAATCGCGACGGAGAATCCGGCAGCATCCACAGCAGCAGCGGGGCCGCCACCATCGTGAGCAGGTACGACAGCATGACGCCGGCGGCGGAAAACAGGCCGAAGTCCCTGATGGCCGGGATCGGGAGAAAGACCAGCGACGCCAGTCCGGCGGCCGTGGTGAACGCCGCGTTGAAGCAGGGCACCCGAGATCGATCGCAGGCGCGCGCCAGGGCATTCGCGGGATCGAGCCCCTCGGCCCTGCCCGCAAGGTGGTGGTTCGTCAAGTGGATCGCGCCGGCCACCGAGACCACCAGGATCACGGGCGTGATAAGCGAGGTGACGGGGTTGAGCGCGCGGCCCGCCATCGCATAAAGGCCCAGGCTCCAGACCACACTCGCCAGCGCGACGCTCATCGGGACGATCACGCCCGCCGGGTGCCGGTAAAGAACGAACGTCACCACTCCCAACATCGCGAAGATGAGGGGCGCGAAGACCATCTGGTCGCGCGCTACGTACGCCGCCACATCCACCTTCTCCACGGGGAGGCCCGCGACGTGCGCCTCCAGGCCGTGACCGGCCAGGCCGGCCAGCGCCCGCACCCGCGCGACGAGATCGCGCCTGAAGTCGGGTGTATCAGCCTCGGCGCGGAGCGTGATCAGGATTGCCGCAGTAGCCGGGACTCCCGAGTCATCGGTGTCGGCGACCAGGAGCCCGCCGAACAGGGGATGCGAAGCGAGCGCGCGGCCGAGATCCTGAGGCGTCGTTTCGCCCGAGACGACCTTCTCGTACGGCACGGTGGTGAAGGGCCCCATCTCGTCGCCGTCCAGGTCTCTCGCGTTCGTGGGCGAAAGCACCGAGGAGACATGAGGCAGCACCAAGGCCCTCCGGGTCAGGTCGTCGAGACGCCGCAGCATCCCCGGCGAGAAGAGGTGCTCCGCGTGAAGCGCGATCACGATGATCTCGTCCGAGCCAAAGGCGGAGGAAAAGGCTCGCAGGTCGATCGCATCTCTCCCGTAGGAGGGGATCACCGACTCCGCCCCGGGGTCGACGGTGAGCCGCGAGACAGACCACGAGAAGACGATTGTGGGAAGGAGGATGAAGATCGTAGCGGCCGCACGCCGTAATCGTGTGGAGGGGATCAGGGAGTCTCCCTTGACCGGATGGGGTGCGGTTCCTATGTTTGCCCGATGTTAACAGAAGGTCCCGACATCGGCAACGCGCGCGTCACCCAGTGGCAGAAAGGAACGCTTCCTCTTCTCGTCGTCTTCCTCTTGTCGGGCGCCAGCGGGCTGATCTACGAAGTGGTCTGGAGCCGCGCCCTGGTGCTGGTGTTCGGCTCCACGACCCACGCGGTCAGCACCGTGCTGGCCGCCTTCATGGGAGGACTCGCCCTCGGCAGCATCCTGGTCGGCCGCCGCGGTGATCGCCTGCGCCACCCTCTGAGAGTCTACGCGTGGATCGAGGTGGCAATCGCCGTGACAGCCCTCGCGGTGCTCGCTCTGCTGCCCGCGATGGTGCCGATCTACAGGCTCCTGTGGGGAGTCGTGGGCGATTCCCCGGCGGGCATCACCACGTTGCGATTCGCCCTCGCTTGTCTCGTCCTCCTTCCCCCGACGACATTGATGGGGGCGACCCTTCCGATCCTCAGCGCTCACCTGGAGCGCGCAGATCAGGCGTCTTCCGGCCTCGGGGAAACAGCCGCGCGCGACAGGGGCGCGGGAGCGGGAGCCCTGTACGCCGCCAACACGCTAGGCGCCGTGGCCGGCGTCGCGGCGGCCGGCTTTCTGCTGCTTCCCGCTCTGGGGATGAGAGCCTCCGCGCTGGCGGCCGCGGCCTGCAATCTCATCGCCGCAGCGGCGGCCTTCCGCCTCGCACGCCGCAGCGACAACCGGCCGTGCGCCTCGTTGTCGCATGAGGGCGAGGCATCGTTCCCGTCCGGGCCGGCTACGGTGCCCGCCGGACATCCGGCCGTGCTGATGGTGGCTTTCGGGATCTCCGGGGCGGGGGCGCTGATCTTCGAGGTGGTCTGGACGCGCGTGCTCTCGCTCGTGCTCGGCTCCTCCACCCAGGCATTCACGATCATGTTGACGACCTTTCTGGCCGGCCTGGCTCTCGGAAGCGCCGCGGCGACGCGGTTGCTGAGGCGGCTCCCCGATCCGATCCTGGCGCTCGCGCTGACCGAGGTGGCGGCCGGAGCATGGGCCTTTTTCGGGATCCGTCTCTTCTCCGAGCTTCCTTACGCATTCGTCGAGCTGTTCCGCGCCGTGGGAGGTCCGACTCCCCTGTTTCATGCCGGTCGATTCCTGATCGCCGCGCTGGTCATGCTGCCTCCGACGCTGTTCCTGGGAGCGGCGTTCCCGCTGGCCGCGCGGGCGGCTCTTGCGGTCCGCTCCACGGTGTCGGATCAGGTCGCGAGCCTGTATACCGCCAACACCGTGGGCGCCATCCTGGGATCCTGCGCCGCGGGTTTCGTGCTGATTCCGGCATTCGGACTTCAGAATACGCTGGTGGCCGGCTGCATGGCGGTGCTCGCCGCCGGCGCCGTGCTGCTGGCGGTGGCCCCCTCGGGCCGCCCGCTGCCGCGATACGGTCTCGCGGCCGCGCTGCTGGTCAGCGTCCTGGTCCTGCCGGGCGCCACGCCTCCCTGGAACAGCGCCGCCATGACGAGCGGCGTCTTCCAGTACGCGCCGCATTACATCCAGCAGTTCAAGTCTCGCTCCGAGTTCCTCCAGCATCACGCATCCCAGGGGATGCTGTTCTACAAGGACGGCCCCACCACCACAGTCTCGGTGGAAAGGCGCAGCGAGCGAATCAACGGAGAAATCAATACCGTGCTGTCGGTCAACGGCAAGGTGGACGCCTCCTCCGCGGGCGATACCGACACGCAGGTACTGCTCGGACAGTTGCCGTTGCTGGCCGCCCGTCGCGCCGGAGCGGTCCTCGTGATCGGCATGGGCAGCGGCGTGACTGCCGGTTCGGCGCTGACCCATCCCATCCCCAGCCTCGCCATCGTGGAGATCGAGCCAGCCATCATTGAGGCGCAGAGATTCTTCGAGAACGTGAATGGACGCCCGCTGTTGGATCCGAGGACCATCGTCAGGATCAACGACGCCCGCAACGATCTGCTGATGTCTGACGAGACCTATGACGTCATCATCTCGGAGCCGTCCAACCCCTGGATCACCGGCCCGTCGCGACTGTTCACGAGCGAATTCTTCGAGCTGGCGAGGGCGCGGCTGAACCCGGGGGGCTTGCTCTGCCAGTGGGTGCAGCTTTACGGGCTGGACCACGATGCGCTGGCCGCGATCCTGAGGACCTATGCCGCGGTCTTCCCCCACCGGATCGTCTTCAAAGGCTCGCCGGGAGACCTCCTGATCCTCGGGAGCACCGGGCCGATCAACCTCGACGTGGAGGAGATCGCCTCGAGGATGAAGAAGCCCCCGGTGGCGGCGGACCTTGCTCGCATCGACGTGGTCGAGCCGGCCGACCTCTTCTCGCGCTTCCGGCTGGATGACGCGGGGATCGAGGCCTACATCTCGATGGGCTCCGCGCACGATGACGGCTCGCTCAACACGGACGACAACGCCAGAGTCGAGTTCGCTGCGGCGCGCACGCTGTATCAGCAGGACCATGAACCCAACGATCACGCGATAGCCCAGGTGTCCTGCAGCATCCTGCCCCACCTCCGATTCCTTCCCGGCTCCAAGGAAAACGGCGCGACCGCCGTGTCCAGCGCCATCGCGCGCCGGCTCATCAGGTCTGGACTGCTGGAGAAAGCCGAGGCGCTGTTCGTCGCGGCACAGACCCTGCCCGCGGCGACACCGCGCGAGAGGGCGGATCTGATGGCGGCCCGCGGCGCGCTGCTCCACAAGAGGGGGGACTTCGAGGGCGCGCGGCGGGTCTGGAGCGAGGCGCTCGCCTTGAACCCGCTCGAGCCGCGAGCAACGCACGGCCTCGCATCACTGATGTTGTCGGCGGGCGCCATCGAGGAAGCCTCGGCGCTCCTGCGCGGGGCTGCGTCGGATCCGCTGTGCCGGATCCTCCTGGGAAAGGCCCGCTTCCTCGCGGGCGACTACCAAGGGGCGCTGTTGACGCTCGAGGGAGTCAGCGATCAGGCTGCTGGTGCCCGGCGGCTCGACCCCGACGCAGGCTCGATGATCAACCTGTACCGTGGACGCGCGATGTTGGCAACCGGCGATCCCGCGGGCGCGGTGCGCGAGCTGCGCGCCTACTTCGAGCAACACCCGGGCGCGCCCCGACCGGCTGAGACCAGCATCGATGCGGCGACCGATCTCGCGAGGGCCTGGATGGCTCTCGGCAAGTCGTCCGAGGCGATTGCCCAGTTCCGTGTCGTGGCCGGTCTGGCCGACTCCCTGGCCTCCTGGAACGTGCGACAGGCCATTGAGGCTTTACGCCGGAAGGACCCTAGCTCAGCCTCACGCTCGCTGCGCGCCGCCCTCACCTGGAACACGCAGGATGGCGGTGCCCGGCGCCTGCTTGCGCACGTGCTGACCGACCTCGGACAGTACGACGAGGCGCTTGCGGCGTGGCGCGATCTGGATCACTCGTCTCTCGGCGACCCGGAGGCGTTGCGCAACATCGCCGCGCTCTCCATGCGCATGCGACGGCCGCGCGATGCCGCCGCGGCCTACCGAAGGCTTGAGGGAATCGAGGGAGATCCAGCCGTCATCGAGGCGCTTCAGACCGCGATCCGCAAGCTCGAGAGCGGGACTTAACAGGGTGGTGGGCCCATACCCGAGGGCGCGCCCCACGGGGGGGGGGGGCGCCCGCGAGGGGGGGGGGGGCGGGGGGGGGCACTTAAA
>JAWPNA010000499.1:0-8052 GCA_045402695.1 Acidobacteriota bacterium | reverse complement strand
GCTATCAGCAGCACCGCGTCGGCGCCGGCCACGCGCGACTGCGCCACCTGATACGGGGTCACGAGGAAGTCCTTGCGCAGCACCGGCAGGTGGGCCGCGCGCACCTGCACCAGGTGGGACAGGTCGCCGCCGAACCGATCCGGCTCCGTGAGCACCGACAGGGCCGCCGCACCCACCCGTGTGTACCCCAGCGCGATCTGCCGGGGCATGTACTCTTCGCGAAGCAGACCCGCCGAAGGAGAAGCCTTCTTCATTTCCGCGATCACGCGCGGCGGCTGGCCGGTCCCGCTTCCCAGCCGTGCGGCGAGCGCGCGCACCGGAGGGAGCGTCTCGATGAGCTGCTCGAGCTGGGCCAGCGGCGTCTCCAGCATGGCCGCCTCGGCCCGCGCCCTCGACGCCTGCCCGAAATGATCCAGAAGCGACATCATGACGCCGCCTTCGCCGCGGTGCAGAAGGCCCGGAACTGCTCGAACTTCGCGCGCGCGGCCCCCGAGTCGAGGGCGCCGGCCGCCTGCTCGACCCCTTCCTTGAGCGTGGCGGCCGCCCCCCCCACCAGCAGTGCCGCCCCCGCATTGAGCAGCGTGATGTCGCGCGCCGCGCCGCGGCCCCCTTCCAGCACGGCGAGCGCCCGTGCCGCGTTCTGCTCGGGGCTGCCCCCCTTGAGGTCCGCGAGCTTCCAGCGTCTCAGCCCCGCGTCCTCGGGAGCGATCGATCGCATCCGTATGGCGCCGTCTCTCAGCTCGGCCACCGCGGAGCGTCCCGTCACGGTCAGCTCGTCCATCCCGTCGCTGCCGTGCACGAACATGGCCCGCCGCGCGCCCAGCGCGCGCGCCACCTCGGCGGTCGTCTTCAGACGTGCGCCGTCGAACACGCCCATCACCTGACGGCGCGCTCCGGCCGGGTTGCACAGCGGGCCCAGCAGATTGAAGATGGTCCTCATCCCCAGCGACCGGCGCGCCGCCGCCGCGTGACGCAGCGCCGGATGAAACCGTGGCGCGAACAGGAAGGCCATTCCGGTGCGCTCGAGGCAGCTCGCCACCTGCGCCGGTTCCAGGTCGATCGGCACACCCAGCGCCTCCAGCAGATCCGCGCTGCCGCACCGGCTCGACACCGATCGGTTGCCGTGCTTCGCCACGATCAGCCCCGCCCCCGCCGCCACGAACGCCGACAGCGTGGAAACGTTGATCGTCTGAAGCGCGTCGCCTCCCGTGCCGCACGTGTCCACCAGGCGCATCGCGGACTTGAGATTCACGGAGATCTTCTCGGCGCGAGCCCTCAACGCCGTGGCGAAGCCGGTGATCTCGCCGGCGGTCTCCCCCTTCATCCGCAGAGCGACGGCGAAGCCCGCGATCTGGGCGTCGTCCGCCGCGCCGTCCATGATCAGCTCCATCGCCGCGGCCGCCTCCTTGCGGGACAGGTCTCCTCCCGCGGCCAGGCGGCCCAGGTACGGCTTCAGCATCGGGCGACCGTGAGGAGGAAGTTGGCGAGCATCTTCTTGCCCTCGCGCGTCAGGATCGACTCGGGATGGAACTGCACCCCTTCGAGGGGGACGCGGGGGTATTCCCGGTGCCTCAACCCCATGATCACCTCGTCCGCGCCATCGGCCGTGAACGCCGACGGCACCAGCTCGGTCCCGAAGCTGCCCGGCTCGACGACGAGCGAATGGTACCGCGTCGCCTCGAAGGGGCTGCTCAGACCCTCGAACACTCCTTTCCCGTCGTGCCGGATCAGCGATGTCTTTCCGTGCATCAGCCGCGAGGCGCGCACGATCCTTCCTCCGAAAGCCTGAGCGATCGCCTGGTGCCCGAGGCACACTCCGAGCAGGGGGACCATGCGCGCCGCCCGGGCGATCAGGTCGAGCGTGACGCCGGCCGATTCCGGACGGCCGGGCCCCGGCGAGATCACGATCCCCGCGGGATGACGGGCCATCACGTCATCCACCGTGACCCTGTCGTTTCGTTCGACCTCGACCCGCGCGCCCAGCTCCATCAGATACTGCACCAGGTTGTAGGTGAACGAGTCGTAGTTGTCGAGCACGAAGATCAACGGGCCCACGCCTTGGCTCCCTCGATGGCCGACAGCACGGCCGAGGCCTTGCTCACCGTCTCCTCATACTCGCGGCGCGGGTCCGAGTCGGCCACGATGCCTCCGCCCGCCTGCACCCAGGCGCGGTCGCCCTCGGCCACCATCGTGCGGATGATGATGCACGAATCGAGGTTGCCCGAGTGGTCAATGTAGCAGACCGCCCCCGCGTAGGGGCCGCGAGTGTCCGGCTCCAGCTCGGCGATGATCTGCATCGCGCGCACTTTCGGCGCGCCGGTGACCGTGCCGGCCGGAAAGGCGGCCCTCAGCGCGTCGAACGAGTCGCACCCGGCGGCAAGCCGGCCCGTCACGCGCGACACCAGGTGCATGACGTGGCTGAACCGCTGCACCGTCATGAGCTCGGGCACGCCGACGCTGCCCGCCTCGCAGACCCGACCCAGATCGTTGCGCCCCAGATCCACCAGCATCACGTGCTCGGCCCGCTCCTTCCCGTCGGCGCGCAGCTCGGCCTCGAGCCTCGCGTCCTCGTCCGGGTCCTTCCCGCGCGGACGCGTGCCGGCGATCGGGTGCAGCTCAAGCTGCCGGCCCTCCGCGCGCACCAGCATCTCCGGCGATGCCCCGGCCAGGCAGAACCTGCCGTCCCGCAGGAAGTACATGTACGGCGACGGATTGATGCGGCGCAGCGCCCGGTAGACGGCGAACGGATCGCACGTGAGCCTCGTCTCGAACCTCTGCGACAGCACCGCCTGGAAGATGTCGCCGGCCCTGATGTGCTCCTTCGCCTTCTCGACCATGGCGGTGTAGGCGCGCGACGTCATGTTGGAGCGCGGTGCGCGCGCCTTCCTCGCCGGGGTACGCGGTGTCCTTCCCCGCCTTGGCGAGCGGGCCAGGTCGGAGGCGAGACGATCCAGGCGCTCCTGAGCTGCGGCGTACTGCCTCGTGAGCGGTCTGCCATCCTCCTCCGTCAGGACCGAGGCGATCAACAGGACGCACATCCTCAGGTGATCGAACGCCAGCACCGTGTCGTACAGGCCGAACCAGGCGTCGGGCAGACGCCCGCTGTTGTCGCCCGGGCGCCCCACCGGCTCGAACAGGCGTACGGCGTCGTAGGAGACGAACCCGACCGCGCCGCCGGTGAACCGGGGCAGGTCCGGGACGAGCACCGGATGCAGCGGGCGGAAGATCTCCCGGAGCCGGTCGAAGAAGTTCGCGTCGCCCCTGGCCTGCACCACCCGGTACGGATCGCGTCCCACGAACGAGTAGCGGGCGATCCGCTCACCTCCCTCCACCGACTCGAGCAGGAACGATCTTCGCGAGCGGGCGGCCGTGGACAGGAACGACAGGACGGGAGTGAGGCAGTCGGCCGGCACCTCCCTGGCGACCGGGATCACGTTGCCCCGGCCGGCCAAGGACCGGAAACCCGAGAAGGAGGCGGACTCCAGTCAGGCCTCCGGGACGGTGAAGACCACGAAGATCTGATCCGTCAGACCCTTCGCGTTCACGTGCAGCTCGAACGTCTTGCCCAGAAGCTGACCTTCCGGCCTGGGGAAGTAGAGCGTGTCGATCATGTACTGGAACTGGTGCAGCTCCACCTGGTCGATCACGAGGCGCTCGTTGGGGAAGAAGTTGCTGGGCGACTGGCGGTACACGTCGAGCTTGCCGAGAAGATGCTCCGTGTCCATGAGCTGACGATCGTAGCTCTGCCGGCCCTGCCGGCGGATCTCCTCGATCGAAGCCAGCCCATAGCGGGAGCCGGAGACCGGATCCACGAGCGTAAACGACTCGCGGTGCAGCAGGATCGGATTGGTGGTCTTGTTCACCAGCACGACAGCCAGCGGAATGAACGCGTCCTTGTCGTGGAACCGCGTCGCGTTGACCCCCACCGTCATCAGGTAAAGCCTGCCCTCCTCCTTGAAGATGAAGGCGGCCAGCTTCGGGCTCGTGGTGCCGGCGGCGTATGGAATGCCCGGATCGGGCCTGTCGTGTCTCCGTTTGCATCCATGGCCGGAAGCCACGGCGAGGGCGGCCAGGATCAGGACCAGCCACTTCTTGTGGGAGCGCATCGTCACCTCCAGGACCTCCAGGGAACCGCCGGGATCTTCCAATGCATCTTATGACAAATCGCCCGCGATCTCCCGCAGCGCCGAGACTAGCGCGTCCACGTCGGCCTCGGTGTTGAAAGGACCGGGGCTGACGCGGACGGTCCCCTCAGGGAAGGTCCCCTCGAACCGGTGGACACCCGGCGCGCAGTGCAGGCCTCCCCGCACGGCGATGTCGAAGCTGGTGTCGAGGATCGCCTCCACCTCCGAGGCCGCCCGCCCCTTCAGGTTCAGCGAGACCACCCCGGTGCGCGGCGAGCCGCCATCGGGTCTGCCTCCATGCAGGATGAACCTGCCATCCTCCTCGATCTGTTCCCAGAGCCGGCGCGCGAGTCGTTCCTCGTGGCCGGCCAGCGTAGAGACGCCCTGTTGCTTGACATAACGCACCGCCTCTCCCAGCGCCGCGATCCCCGCGGTGTTGGGGGTGCCCGCCTCGAGGCAGTGCGGGAACTCCTCGGGCTGCACCGGCCGGGCCGAGTCTCCTCCGGTCCCCCCTTCGCGCCACGCGCGCAGCGTGACGCGATCGCCGACGTAGAGACCTCCTGTGCCCGCCGGCCCCAGCAGACCCTTGTGCCCGGAAAACGCCAGCAGGTCGATGCACTGCTTTCCGATGTCGATCGGGATCACACCGCCGCTTTGCGCCGCGTCCACCAGGAAGAACCGTTCGCGCGCGCGCACCAGCGCACCGATCTCCGCGATCGGCTGTACCGTCCCCAGGACGTTGCCCGCGTGCGACACGGCGACCAGCCTGGTGCGCTCGTTGATGGAGCTCGCGACCTGGCCGGGATCGATAAACCCGTCGCCCCGCGGCCGGAGCCGTGTGACGCCGATGACTCCCTCCCGCTCGAGGCGCGCCAGCGGGCGCGAGACGGAGTTGTGCTCCAGCACCGTGGTCACGACGTGATCGCCCGGCGAGAGCAGCCCCTTCATCGCCATGTTCAGGGCATCGGTGGTGTTGAGCGTGAAGACAAGCCGGTTCGGATCGCGCCCGCCGAACAGATCGGCCAGCGCGCGGCGCGCCGCTGCCAGCGTCGCCTCGGCCTCGATCGCCAGGCGGTGCCCTCCGCGCCCCGGGTTGGCCCCCACGTGGCGGGCGAAGTGATCCATCCCGGCGTACACAGCTTCCGGTTTGGGATGGGAGGTGGCCGCGTTGTCGAGGTAGATCACGGGATCAGGCTCCGATGTAGCGAGCGTAGATCCCGCGCGCCACGGCCGGATCCTTCGTGCCGCTCACGATCGCCCGTCCATCGGGAAAGACCGAGACCTGCACCCCGTCCACGTCGAACCGGAGCAGGAAGCGCGTCACCTGGACCGGCAAAATCCCGGAGAGACGCGAGGCCAGATCGGACAGGTTCACCGCGGCGCGCCCCTCGGGTGCCACCTGCACGGCGTTCCGCCCGCACAGCGTGGCGGATCGCGAGCCGCGCCCCGACAGGAACGTGAACTCGAGCCCGTCGCACGTCTCGCACCGCTTCCGGCCACCCCCCTTGGGGATGACCACGCGGGTCATCTCGTGGGTCCAGGCGTCGAGGCTCACCAACTCCCGGCTCATCGCCTCGCGGTTGCCGGACAGCAGCTTCAGCGCCTCGGTGCACTGCAGGCCCGCGATGACCGATACCACCGGCCCGAGGATCCCCGCGGTGTCGCAGGTCGGCACGCTGCCGGGAGGAGGCGCCGACTCCATGACGCACCTCAGGCACGCCGTCTCGCCCGGGAGGATGTTCATCGTGAGGCCGTAGGTGGCGAGGCACGCGGCGTAGATCCAGGGGATGTCGTGCCTGACGGAGACGTCGTTGATGAGGAAGCGCGTCTCGAAGTTGTCGGTACCGTCGAGGATCAGCGTCGCGCCCTTCACCAGGTCGACGATCGTGTCGGGGTTCACGTCGGCCACGAGGGCCTCGACCTTGATGGTCGAGTTGATCTTCGACAGCTTCTCGGCCGCCGCGAGCGCCTTGGGCTTCATCTCGCCCGCGTCCTGCTCGTCGAAGAGGATCTGTCGCTGGAGGTTGCTGGCTTCCACGAAGTCTCGGTCGATGATCCGCAGGCGACCCACCCCCGCGCGGGCCATCAGCGACGCGGAGACCGATCCCAGCGCGCCGCAGCCGACAATGACGACGTCCGCGTCCGCGATCCTCTCCTGGCCGGCCTCTCCAATGTGAGGGTCCAGGATCTGGCGGGAGTATCTTTCGAGCATGGCGCGAGTATATCACCCGTTTTCTTCGACCCTCTCGAGCTCCATGCGTGCCGCGTCGCGCATGGCGTCGAGCGGGGCGTCGCGCCCCGTGAACAGCGCGTACTGGTCTGCGGCCTGCCTCACCAGCATCTCGAGGCCCCCCAGTGTCGGGATGCCGCGCTGCTGCGCCTTCCTGAGCAGGGCCGTGGCCTGGGGACGGTAGATGACGTCGTACACCAGACGCCCCTTGATGGCGGCGTCCGGGAGGGAGACGGTTGCGTTTCCACTTCCCGACATCCCGAGAGGCGTGCAGTTGATCAGGACGTCGTACCGCTCGCGCGAGAGCTTCGAGATCATGACGTGGCGCCCGCCGGTGGCTCGCGCGAGGCTCTTTCCCGGCGCCACCCTCCGGCTGGCGACGATCACGTGCGCGCCCGCCCAGGACGCCGCATGGGCGAGGGCCCGGGCCGAGCCGCCCGACCCCACGATGGCCATGGTGAGCCCGCGCGGGGAGGTGTCCTGGGCGGCGAGCGCCTCCGTGAGGGCCGAGAAACCTCCGCTGGCGTCGGTGTTGAGCCCCACCAGCCGGCGGCCGTCGTTGATGATGGTGTTGACGGCGCCGATCCGGCGCGCCAGCGGCTCCACGCGGTCAAGGTATTTCATCACCTTGATCTTGTAGGGCGCCGTGACGGAAAGACCGCGCAGACGCAAGCCGCGCATCATCCTCTTCAGGTGCTTGAGTCCGTCGGCCGTGGGAATCTCGATCGGGAGGTAGCGGAAGTTGACTCCGTCGGCGTGGTAGGCCGCGTTGTGGATGGCCGGAGAGAGCGTGTGATGAAGCGGCGTGCCGATGATCCCAGCTAAGCGCGTGTCGTCGTCGATCTCCTCGATACGGTACATGCCGATCAGGTCCGGGAGGCACACCTGCCCCGGCGCGGCGGCCTTGCTGGCGTCGGAGCAGGCGTAGGTCGCCCACGATCCCCACTCCGGCGCCATCACGCGCGTGAGAGTGCCGGCTGATCCCATGGCGAAGCAGGCGAGAGGCGCGGCGGCGTGGCCTGCCTTGAGGAGCGCCGCGTGCACCGCGAGCAGATCGGCCGGGCCGCGCGCGGCGCCGACGATCTTGATCGCCTTGACTCCCTTCGTGCCGGCCATGCGACGGCGCAGCGCGAGGATGTTGGCCGGCATCTTCTTCCTGTCGTGATGCGAGAGGATAACGCCGACGGATGGATTGCCGGCGAGGGATTCCGCCAGGGCCGCGGCAGCCGAGCCGTGCTCCACGTCCACGTAGGCAGCGCCGGCGCGGATGGCGGACCAGAGGATCTCGACGCGCCTGGCCTCGCCCCCGATGTAGAAACCGCCGTCGGCCCGGCGCCGGCAGGTGGCGATGAGCGGACGCGGCGCCCCTTCGAAAAGCGCCCCGAGATGATCGAGATCGGCGCGCGGGAGGACGTCGAGCCTCACCTCCACCGCGTCGGCCTTTTCGGGGGCGGACAGGATCGCGAGGCGCATGGCCGCCGCGTTGCGCTCGGTCAACGAGAGGATGATCATGATGCCGGGTAGAGCGCGGTGCTCAAGTACTTCTCGCCACGGTCGGGGAGGATCGCCACGATCGTGCCCTTCGGGTTGCGCCGCGCGTACACCAGCGCCGCGTGCACGGCCGTGCCCGAGGAGATGCCGCCGAAGATTCCCTCCTGCCGCGCCAGCTCGCGAGCCACCCGGAAGGCATCTTCGTCT
>JAWPNA010000093.1:0-3224 GCA_045402695.1 Acidobacteriota bacterium | reverse complement strand
CGTGATCTACTTCGCCGTGAAGTACCGGACGAGCGATCCGCTGGCGATCGGCGCGCGCATCGAAGGGTCGATCCCCCTCGAGCTGGCGTGGTCGATTGTTCCGTTCCTCATCAGCATCGTCATCTTCGTCTGGAGCGCCAGCGTCTACTTCGACCTCATCCGCCCGCCGGACCAGACGCTCGAGATCTATGCCACAGGCAAACGCTGGATGTGGAAGTTCCAGCACCTGGGTGGCCAGAACGAGATCAACGAGCTTCACGTCCCCCTGGGCCGCCCGGTCAAGATCACCTTCACGTCCGAGGACGTGCTCCACTCGATGTTCTTCCCGGCATTTCGAGTCAAGGCGGATGCGATTCCCGGCCGCTACAGCAGCGTCTGGTTCACGGCGACGACGCTCGGGCAGTTCCATCTGTTCTGTGCGGAGTACTGCGGTACCAAGCATTCCGGCATGGTGGGCAGCGTGTTCGTGATGGAACCGACGGCATATCAGGCGTGGCTGGGCGGGGGGGCCCCCGGAGCATCGCTCGTGGGGCGCGGGGAGCAACTGTTCAACGATCTCGCATGCAACGCCTGTCATCGGGCGGTCGACTCCGATCGCGGTCCGACCCTGCTGAACCGGTTTGGCTCACAACAGAAGTTGGCCGACGGCTCCCTCGTCGCGGTGAACGAGACCTACGTCCGTGAATCCATCCTCATGCCGCAGGCCAAGGTTGTGGCCGGCTATCAGCCGTTGATGCCGACCTTCCAGGGGCTGCTCAGCGAGGAGAACGTCATGGCACTCGTCGAGTACGTGAAGTCACTGCGAGCGTCGAGCGAAGCGGGCTCGAGAGCAGAAGCCGCCGCCACGAGAGGCGCCACACCGCAGGAGAACAGGTAAGACCATGGAGACGACGATCACGCTACCGCGGGTGACGTACCTCAACCACGAGCACACGCTTGCCTCGTGGCTGCTCACCAAGGACCACAAGCGCATCGGGATTCTCTATCTGATCGTGGTCACTGCCGCGTTCTTCCTAGGAGGCTTGTTTGCCACGCTGCTTCGCCTCGAGCTGGCGACGCCGGCGGGTGACTATGTCTCAGCCGACACCTACAACAAGCTGTTCACGATGCACGGCGTGACGATGGTGTTCTTCGTTCTCATTCCCACCGTCCCGGCCATTCTGGGCAACTTCGTTCTTCCGCTCATGCTCGGCGCGAAGGACGTGGCGTTCCCGAAGATCAACCTCCTGAGCTGGTACATCTTCACCACCGGGTTCCTGTTCACTGTCTACGCCATGGTGTCCGGCGGCGTCGACACGGGGTGGACGTTCTACACGCCGTACAGCAGCCGCGCCTCGAACACCAACGTCGTGGCAACCGGACTGGGGGTCTTCATCGTCGGCTTCTCCTCGATCCTGACGGGGCTGAACTTCATGGTGACGATCCACCGGATGCGAGCCCCGGGGCTGACGTGGTTCCGGCTGCCGCTGTTCGTCTGGGCGATCTATGCGACGAGCCTCGTCCAGATCCTCGGAACACCGGTGATTGCGATCACCGTGTTGGCGCTGGCCATCGAGCGCTTCCTGCATTTCGGGATCTTCGACCCGGCGCTCGGCGGCGATCCGGTGCTCTTCCAGCACATGTTCTGGTTCTACTCGCACCCGGCGGTTTACATCATGATCCTGCCGCCGATGGGTGCGATCAGCGAGGTCATCGCCTGCTTCTCGCGCAAGAGCATCTTCGGCTACTCGTTCGTGGCGTTCTCGAGTCTGGCCATCGCGATCTTCGGCTTCTTCGTGTGGGCGCACCACATGTTCGTATCTGGGATCTCGGTGTACTCGGCGCTGGTGTTCTCGTTCCTCACCTACGCCGTGGCGATCCCCTCGGCGGTCAAGGTTTTCAACTGGACAGCTACGCTGTACCGCGGCGCTGTCTGGCTGAAAGCGCCAATGATGTGGGCGCTCGCGTTCATCGGCCTGTTCCTGGTGGGTGGGCTGACGGGGATTTTCACCGCCTCACTGGGCATCGACGTGCACCTGCACGACACCTACTTCGTCGTGGCGCACTTCCACTTCATCATGGTCGGCGGCGCGATCATGGGCTACTTCGCCGGCTTGCATTTCTGGTGGCCGAAGATCACCGGGCGGATGTACTCGGACATCTGGGCCAAGGTGGCCGCGATCATCGTTTTTTGCGGATTCAACCTGACGTTCGGGCCCCAGTTCATCCTCGGTTATCTCGGCATGCCAAGGCGCTACTGGGCCTACCCCCCGGAGTTCCAGACGCTGAACGTGCTCTCATCGGCGGGCGCCTCCATCCTCGCCGTGGGGTATATCCTGGTCGCCATCTACCTGGTGGCCTCGCTCTTCAAGGGGGAGATCGCGGGCGACAATCCATGGCATGCCACAGGGCTCGAGTGGACCACGCAATCGCCCCCCTTGCCGCACAACTTCGAGGTGCAGCCAGTCGTGACCGAGGACGCCTACGACTACGCCCGGCGGGAGGTCAAAGTTGTCTGAGGCACTCACCGCCCACGGCGATCAGGGCGGATCGCACGCGCATCATCCGGCGCTGCAGCACCACTTCGACACGCTGGGTCAGCAGCATGAGGCAGCCACGCTCGGGATGTGGCTGTTCCTCATCACCGAGGTGCTGTTCTTCGGCGGCCTCTTCCTCGCCTACATGCTCTACCGCGTGTGGTATCCGGAAGCATGGGCGGAAGGGAGCTTCCAGTTGAACCTCGCATTGGGAGCCATCAACACGATCGTCCTCATCGCGAGCAGTCTGACGATGGCGCTTGCCGTTCGGGGTGCTCAGACGGGGCTGCGGCGCGCCACGGTCGTCTGGTTGATTCTGACGATGCTGCTCGGTTTGACCTTCTTGGTAATCAAATACTTCGAGTACGCCGAGAAGTTCGAACATCATCACGTGCCAGGAGCGACCTTCGCGTTCCCAGGGCCGCACTCGGGTCAGGTGCAGATCTACTTCTCGCTTTACTTCCTGATGACCGGCCTGCACGCCACGCACATGTTGATCGGCTTCGGGCTCCTCAGCGTCATCGCGTGGATGGCACACAAGGGACGGTTCTCACCCGAGTGGTATACGCCCGTGGAGATGAGCGGCCTCTACTGGCACTTCGTCGACATTGTGTGGATTTTCCTGTTCCCGCTTCTCTACCTGGTGGACAGGGCCCACCAAGCCGGATAGTCTCGTTATGGCCGGACACGTTTCACCAAAGAGCGTCT
>JAWPNA010000176.1:0-4694 GCA_045402695.1 Acidobacteriota bacterium | reverse complement strand
TCCCCGCATCCGTGATCTCCTCGTTCGGAATGATGTCTGCCCTGAGCTTCACGCAGAACAGCGTGACCATGCTGGCGCTGGTGCTGATGGTGGGGGTGGTGATCGACGACGCCATCGTCGTCCTCGAGAACATCTTCCGCTTCGTGGACGAGAAAAAGATGAAACCGTTCGAGGCGGCCAGGGCCGCCACGGCAGAGATCGGGCTCGCCGTGATGGCCACCACCTTCAGCCTCGTGGTGATCTTCGTCCCGGTGTCGTTCATGTCGAGCATCTCGGGGCGGTTTCTCTACCAGTTCGGCATCACGGCATCCGTGGCGGTGCTGGTGAGCCTGCTGGTGTCGTTCACGCGCACGCCGATGATGAGCGCGCGCCTGCTTCGCGCCCAGGACGCGGAGGCGGGCTCGGCGCGGGGGCCGACGAGCTCGCGCGCGGGGTTCTACGCACACATCGACCGGAGCTACGAGCGGATGCTGACGTGGGCGATGGATCACCGAAGGACGGTGGTGTGGGTGGGCGTGGTGGTGGCGGCCTCGTCCGTGCCGCTGTATCAGCTCGTGAGGCAGGAGTACCTCCCGAGTCAGGTGGACGAGGCGGAGTTCGACGTGAACGTGAACGCGCCGGAAGGCACCAGTCTCGCAGCGATGGACGAGATCATGAGCAAGGTCGAGACGGAGCTGCGCGAGACGCGCGGCGTGCGTCTGGTGATGTCGTCGGTGGGCGGCGGGTTCCTCGGCGGGGTGAACCAGGGCAGCGCCTACGTGAGGATCGCCCCTCACGAGGATCGGATCTTCTCGCCGGGCCGGCTTGTCCGGGAGCTCCTGCGTGGCCGGCCGCTGGCGGCGTTCACCGGGAACTACTCGCAGGCCGACGTGATGGCCGAAGTGCGGCGGCGGCTGCGGAAGTTCAGCGACTTGCGCACCTCGGTGCGCAACGCCCCGGCGTTCAACCTCGGCGGAGGCAACTTCGAGATCGACTTCGTGCTCCGCGGGCCGGACCTTGTGGCGCTCGCCGACTACGCCGAGCGGCTGCGCCTCAGGGCGCCGGAGCTCGGCATCGTTGACGCCGACACGACTCTCAAGCTGGACAAGCCGGAGCTGCGGGTGATGATCGATCGCGCGCGCGCGGCCGACCTCGGAGTGGACACGCAGGAGATCGCGCAGGCGCTGCGGCTGATGGTGGGCGGCGACGAGAAGGTGTCCCGCTTCCGGGATCCGTCGGTGGACGAGGACTACGATGTCCAGCTCCGGCTGGACCCGCGCGACCGCGGGGAGCCGGACACGATCTCGCGGCTCTTCGTGCCGCGGCAAGGTGGGGGGCTCGCACGGCTCGACAACCTGGTCACGATCGAGGCTGCGCGGACTGCCTCGCGCATCGACAGGCTCGACCGCCGGCGGCAGGTCAGCCTGAGGGCGCAGATCGCGCCCGGCTTCGCGCTCGCGGACAGGCTGGCGGCGCTGCGGGCGGCGGCCCGCGAGATGAACCTGCCTCCCGCCTACTCGACCGCGGTGTCCGGGCGCGCGCGCGAGCTGGAGCGGACGTTCCGCGAGTTCATCTGGGCCTTCGCGCTCTCGGTGGCCCTCATGTACATGATCCTGGCGGCGCAGTTCGAGAGCTTCGTGCACCCCTTCACCATCCTCCTCTCGCTCCCGCTGTCGGTCCCGTTCGCGCTTCTCTCGCTCTGGCTCACGGGCAACACGCTGAACCTCTACTCCGCGCTGGGCATCCTGGTGCTGTTCGGCGTCGTGAAGAAGAACGCCATCCTGCAGATCGATCACATGAACCAGCTGCGCGACGCGGGAATGGCGCAGAGAGAGGCGATCATCCAGGCCAATCGCGATCGCCTGCGGCCGATACTGATGACGACGCTGGCACTGGTGGCCGGGATGCTCCCACTCGCCCTGGGGGCAGGGCCTGGCGCGGAGGAGCGGCGCGCCGTGGCGGTGGTGGTGATCGGGGGACAGACACTGTGCCTGCTCCTGACGCTGCTCGTGACGCCGGTGGCTTACTCGTATCTCGAGGACCTCAGGCGGCCGAGCAGGGTGGTGACAAACTACAAGCGCGTTTTACTGGAGCCAACCGCGAGAGAGCAGGATCTGAGCGCTTGACCCTGCGCTCATTAGCCGCTAAAGTCGGTCCGCACATTCGACCGATTGCGCGGGGCCCCGGCTCCCTTGATCGGACGATGAAGTTGGTCCGACCTCATTGACGCGCGTCTCGTTGCGGAGGAGCTGCCGTGCCCGAGATCGGCAACCTGATCTGTGTCACTCCCCGCGATTCGTACGTCGTCGATGAGCCACGCGCGCGCAACGGCCTGATCGGCCGTCTGGAGGGGAGAACGGGCCCGTTCTTGCGGAGCCCTGGGATCGGGTTCCCCTACATCGTCGGCTTCCTGAGAAAGAATGGCCTGATGCCGGGCGGTTGCCGCGTGGCCGTCCAGCACGACAAGATCGAGGGGCCGACCCCCTTCGAGACGATCCTCCGGGAGAAGGTGGATGCCTCGAGAGGGGAGATCGACCTCGTGATGATCACCTCCTATACGAACTCGGCAAGAGAGGCCTACCGCAGGGCGCGCGAGGCCAGGCGCGCCTATGAAGCGGTGGGCCGCAAGGTGGCCATCGTCCTCGGCGGCGCGCACGCCTCCGCGGTCCCGGCGGAAGGCCCGCGATTCGGTCACGTGGATGCCTCCGTGGTCGGAGAAGGGGAGTGGGCCACCGCGGAGATCCTGTCTGATCTGGCCGTGGGACGGCCGCTCAAGCCGGTCTACAACTCCGGATTCCAGCGGATCCGAGACCGGGGCACCTTGCAGCTCGACATGGAGATCTGGCAGGGACTGCGACCCGCCCCGCAACAGGTGCTCGCCTCGGCCACGTTCGCCAGAGGTTGCAAGCTCGACTGCCACTTCTGCGCCGTAAAGATCGTCAACGGGCCGACCGTGAGAAACCGCGATGTCCAGGACGTGGTGGATGAGCTGGAGCGCCAGGTCGTTCGCCATACGCCGAAGACCATTGCAGGGGCGGGCCCGGGCTTCTTCAATCACCTCCTGCGGGTCGCGACGCGGCTGCCCGGCCTGCGTGGAAAGAGCGGCGAGGCCCTCGTGCGGGCTCTGGGGCCCGGCTACACGCGGAGATTCTTCTTCTGGGACGATAATCTCTACAATGCGGCCGGCGCGATCGAAAGCCTGCTCGAGGCCATCAAGCCACTGGGCCGCCCCTGGTCGGCGCAGCTCACGATCGACCTGGCCGACAAGCCGCACCTCTTGAAGCTGGCGCACGAGGCCGGGTGCCGGGAGCTGTTCCTCGGGATCGAGTCGATCAATCAGGGGAGTCTCGGCGCGATCGACAAGTGGTCCAACGAGGCGGCCAGCACCGCGGAGAGAGTGAGGCGCGTGCACGACGCGGGTATCAAGGTCATGGGCGCCTTCGTGTTCGGTCTGGAGGAGGACGACGCGTCCGTTTTCGACAAGACGCTGGAGTTCGTGCACGACAATGCGATCGACTACATCACCGCGAACATCATCCAGCCGTATCCCGGCACCGGCACCTTCGACGACGCGGTGGCCAACGGCGAGCTGCTTTCCTGCACGGCCTGCCCGGCTGACTCGGACGTCGCGATGGAGTACAACTGGCCACTCTTCGACGGAGCGCACGTGCTGATTCGTCCCAAGGGGATGAGCGAGACGCAGCTCGAGGAGGGGTATTTCCACTTCATGAAGGAAGCCTACTCCTTGAGGGGGATCGCGAACCGGTACGATGCGGGCCTGCCCTCGTCGCACACCGGCTTCATCCACCACCTGGTATCGAACTACCTGATGAGCCGCTACGGCCTGAGCAAGACCGCCTCCGCGTTGAAGCGCAGAGCGCCGGCAGGCAGGCGCGGGCTCTTTCCTCACCCTGGGTCGCCGGTCGCCGCTCCAGCCTTGATGGAGATCGCCACCAACCGCGAGCTTTGAGGCGCCGGGCGTCCGTGCGTTACGAGGACTCCCTCCGGGAAACCACGATAGCGCCGTCGAAGTCGAAAGACCCGAGAACGCCGGATGGTGAAGAAAGGGGCGATGTCGGATCTGTCAGGCGGAGCTCACAAATCCTTGGAGGAGACTCTCTTCCAATGGCTTTGCCTGCTCGCGCGCGGAACCCTATCTTTCATTGCGAGGGCGTCGGTACCTGCTTCGGACGCCTGCCAGGCTGATTCGAACTGAAGGAGGCAGCGCGATGAGAAAGTTTGTTCCGATGCTGGTGATGGCGTGCCTGTTCCTGTTGATGGCGGCTCAGGCGGCCGCCGCGTCCGGTCCGTGGAAGCTCTCGCTGTGGCAGTTCGGCGTGCCGGTCACGGAGGTGCAGGCGGGCACCGAGTTCGAGATTCGCGGAGAGGGATTCCACGCCACGGTCCTTCCCGTGAAGGTCTGCCTTTTCGACAGGCAGTGCCAGCTCGCCACGCCTGATCGTGGCGGTGAATTCACCCTCACAAGGACCATCAGCACTTCGGGCAGCTACGAGATCTGGGCCCACCAGGCGCGTGACGCGAATATCTCTGAATGGCGAGTGCGTGCCAAGGCCCCGATCGACGTGAGGAATTGACCTCCGCTTGACCTGGGCCTGCCCCAGGGTCCGGATAGAGCGACGCGGCACCCCCCCACCCGGCCCCGGCGCGCGCGGGCCCGCGGCCCCCGGCGGGGGGGGCGGCGGCCGCCAGGGGGC
>JAWPNA010000078.1:0-4217 GCA_045402695.1 Acidobacteriota bacterium | reverse complement strand
GCTGCCCAGCTCTTTCGCGGGATCGACTTCGACGGACCCGCCGGCAGCGTGCGGCCGCTGTACGAGAAGGCATTGGAGATGGAGAGACGCACCCGGGATCACTTCGCACGGCGCGCGCGGGAGCTGCCGGAAGGGCCGTCGCGCCAGATCTGCAGGGAGCTCGCAGCGGAGGAGGAGGAGCATGTCGCCATCCTCCAGACGGAACTCGAGAACTTCAACGCGCTCTGCGGGAGCGAGTGAGGCGGCGCGATGAACCATGCGGAGCTGGATGAATTGCTGGCGTCGCTGCACGGCACCGGAGCGGCCGAGATCACCGCGGCCATCGGGCGCGTCCAATCGCGGCTGGCGTCCCTCGACCCGGCCCAACTGCCGCGCGTGGTGGAAGCGGTCTGTGAGCTCTTCTACATCGACCTGTTCGACCGCCCCGACCTGCAGCCGGCGCTGGAGCGCGCGGAGGAGGCGCTCGCCGAAGCGGCGGGGGCCGGCGCCCCGGTCATCCCGCTCCTCATCCGGCAGATGGAAGGCTCCGACATCAAGAGCCACATGCACCTGGCCCGGGTGCTCGGGCGGATCGGCATGCCGGCCCTCTCACATCTGAGGCGGATGGTGGCCACCTCGGAGGATGCCTACGGCCGCTCCTTCGCGCTCTTCGCCATCGGCAAGATCAAGTCGCCCGCAGTGCACGAGGCGCTGCCCGAGGTGGTGGGTGCCCTCATGCATCCCGACAAGGAGGTGCGCGACAGCGCGGCGCGCACCATGGGGAAGATCGTGGAGGTGGTCGAGCCTCTTGATCTCAGCGAGAGACGCCGGACGGAGATGTACGAGGCGCTGTGCCGCGTCATCACAGACCCGTTGCCGGCCCTGCGCGCCAAGGCCGCGCGCAGCCTGGGAAAGATGGCGCACCGCGGCTATCTCGACCCAGCGCAGCGCCGCGATCTGCGGGCGCGGCTGGAGTCTCTGGTGACGCGGGGGGAGGCCACCGACTGGGACCGCGCCTTCATCGTGCGCCGGCAAGCGCAGGAGGCGCTCGATTATCTCGGCCCCTCTCGCGAGGATTGACAAGGTGGTGACGCCGCGGCCGGCGCCGCGGGATTTCTTGAAGCTTGGAGGAACCCATGCACGTGGAAGTGAGGTTCGACGCGGAGGGCAAATATGCGATCACTCATGAAGGGCGCGTCATCGCGCCTGGGCCGGGACCCCTGCCCGCGCCGCCCGTTCTCTTCCTCGGGAGCCTCGCGGCCTGCGCGGGTGCGTTCGCCGTCAACTACATGAAGGCGCGCGGATTGCCCTGCGACGGATTGAATGTGGTCGGCGAGGCGGGACATGCCGATGATCCGCGCCGCCTCGTGGATGTCCGGCTGCACGTGCTTCTTCCGCACCCGATCGAGGAGCGCCACATGGCGCCCTTGCGCAGGTCGGTGGATCTCTGCACGCTGAAGAACTCCCTGACCCATCCTCCCGCGGTCATCGTACAGGTCGAGACGTTCTCTCCGGCCTTGGCGCGGTGATACGTCCCGCGGATCTGCGCCAAGTCGCCCAGGGCGGCCGGCCTGGCTGAGGCCTGAGCCGCAGCCCGACCGCACTCCAGGCGCTCGCCGCAGGCCAGATGCGTCTCCCGTGGTGCGGATCTTGCACGGCATCGGGTGAGTGGTTTTTTCGCGAGCATCTGCTTGTCGAGGAGAGCCCATGGGCGCGGCGCCTGCGGCCCACGAGGTGTCCACCGAACAACTCCTTCTCGGAGATGAGTCGGTAGCGCTTGGCGCCGTTCATGCCGGGATCACCGCGGCCTACGCCTATCCCGGCACTCCCTCCACGGAGATCCTGGAATCACTGATCCGGCACGCGGCGCGCAACGGAGCCCCGAAGGCCTCCTGGTGCGCCAACGAGAAGACAGCCTACGAGCAGGCGCTCGGTGTCTCGTTCGCAGGAAGGCGGTCGTTGGTCGCCATGAAGCACGTCGGCCTCAACGTGGCCGCCGACGCATTCGTCAACTCCGCGATCGTCTCGGTCAACGGCGGCCTCGTGCTGGCGGTGGCCGACGATCCAGGGATGCACAGCTCCCAGAATGAGCAGGACAGCCGTTTCTACGCTGATTTCGCGCGCGTCATCTGCCTGGAGCCGGCCGACCAGCAGGAAGCCTACGACATGACCATCGAGGCGTTCGGTCTCTCCGAGCGGTTCCACATCCCCGTCATGATCAGGCTCGTGACGCGCCTTGCCCATAGCCGCGCCGTGATCCGCTCGCGGACTGCCGTGGGGGAGCGTCCTTTGATGAAGACGCCCGACACGACGTCGTGGATCCTGCTGCCCGGCAACGCGCGGAAGGGCTGGCGGGCCCTGCTCGACGCGCAGGCGGAGATCAGGGATTACGCCGAGAGCTGCGCGCACAATCGCCTCACCTGCGGCGATGCGGATGGCGGACTGGGTGTGATCACCTCCGGTATCGCGCGCAATTACTTCTTCGAGAACATGGACGACATGGAGCTTTCCCCTGCTCACCTGCATATTGGGGCGTACCCGGCACCCGCGAGGATGATCCGCGCCCTGGCCGGGCGGGCGCGGCGGATCCTCGTGCTGGAGGAGGGGTATCCGTTCATCGAGCGGTCGTTGCGGGGAATACTCCATCCGGGCAGAGAGATTCTGGGGAAAGAGTCGGGCCACCTTCCGCTGGACGGCGAGCTGACGCCCGACCTGGTGCGCGCGGCCCTCGGGCTGCCACGGAGGAAAGGCGCGATCATTCCGGGACTGTCGCTTCCGGAGCGGCCACCCCAGCTCTGTGGAGGCTGCCCGCATCGCGACACCTACGCCGCGCTCAAGGAGGCGCTGTCGTCCTGCGAGCGCTCGGTGGTCACCTCCGATATCGGTTGCTACACCTTAGGCGCGCTTCCTCCCTGTTCCGCCATCGAGTCATGCGTCTGCATGGGCGCGTCGGTGGGAATGGCCAAGGGCGCCTCGGACGCGGGGCTCAGGCCGGCCATCGCCGTCATCGGCGACAGCACGTTCCTCCATTCCGGCATCACGCCGTTGATCGACGCGGTTGCCTCGAACTCCGACATGACCTTGATCATTCTCGACAACCAGACCGTCGCGATGACCGGCATGCAGCCCACGGCGCTTCCCTCGGCGCGGATCGAGAGCCTCGTGCTGGGCTTAGGCGTGCCGCGCGAGCACTGCCGCGTGCTTGAACCGCACCCCCGGCGGATCCACGAGATGGCAGAGGCGATACGCGAGGAGATCGCGCACCCGGACGTCTCCGTCATCATCAGCCGCCGCGAATGCGTCGAGAGCGCCCGGAGGAGAAAGGCGCGCCGGAGGTGAGACCATGAAGTTCGACATCCTGCTGGCCGGCGTGGGAGGGCAAGGAGTGCTCTCGGTCTCGTCCATCATCGCCTCCTGCGCGCTGAAGCAAGGGCTGCGCGTCAAGCAATCGGAGGTGCACGGCATGGCCCAGAGGGGCGGGTCGGTGGTGGCGCACTTGCGGATCTCGGACCAGCCGATACACAGCGATCTGATCCCCGAAGGGACCGCCGAGATGATCCTCGGCATGGAGCCGGTGGAGAGCTTGAGATACCTCTCCTACCTCAGGCCGGGAGGGACGGTCCTGACCTCCGCGGATCCGGTGGTCAACATCCCCGACTACCCCGGGCTGCCCGACATCCTGGCCAAGCTCCGATCGCTGAGCGGAGCCGTCATCGTGGACGCGGAGTCCCTGGCGCGCGAGGCCGGCCTGCCGAAGGCCACCAATGTGGTGGTCGTCGGCGCTGCCTCGCACTTTCTCCCTCTGGCCCCCGAGACCCTCGAGTCATACATCGGCGACGCCTTCGCGGCGAAGGGCACGCGCGTGGTCGAGGCCAATCTGAAAGCGTTCAGGGCAGGCCGGCACTCCGTCACATGCGCACCATCCTAGACCGATCCGTTGACGAGATTCTCGAGAGAGCGCGCGCCTCGGGGCATGAGGTGCTCCTCGAGCCGGAGGGCCTCGCCCTGCTCGCGGCGATGGGCATTCACGTCCCGAGGCATTGCTTCGTGCGCGGATCGCGGGAGGCCGCCGCGCTCGATCTGGATGCCCTCGACTCGGAGAAGGTGGTCGTCAAGCTGGTCTCGCCGCGCATTCTCCACCGGAGCGATGTGGGTGGGATCGCGTTCGTCCCGAACGATCCCCGTCTCGTGGCCGCCGCCATCCAGAAGATGGAGCGGCGGTTCGCCGATGAGGACGT
>JAWPNA010000057.1:0-11328 GCA_045402695.1 Acidobacteriota bacterium | reverse complement strand
CACCGTCTCGTTGGTGAGGAAGCCGGCCTCCTCCAGCCCCGGGATCGGATGGATCATCGCGCGCGATCCAGTGGCCAAAACGATCTGCCGCCCCCAGAGGGTCTTGCCCGTCCCGGCGACCTCCACGTCGTGAGCCGACTTGAGACGCCCGCCTCCGAGAAACACCTCCACGCCGAGCCCCGTGAAGCGCTCCACCGAATCGTGAGGTGCGATGTGATCCTGGCACGACCGGACGTAATCCATCACGGCCCTGGCGTCCTGGATGCCGGGATCGGACACGCCCCGGATCGCGTAGCGGTGGGCCTCCCGCGCCGCCTGCGCGACCTTGGCCGCGCGCAGCAGCGCCTTGGAGGGGACGCAGCCGTAGTTGAGGCAGTCGCCTCCCATCTTGTGCTTCTCGATCAGCGCCACGCGGGCCCCCAGGCCCGCGGCTCCCGCCGCCACCACGAGGCCGCCCGAGCCCGCGCCGATCACGATGATGTTGTACCGCTCCATGGTCAGGTAACCATCCGGCCCATTCGATTCGGAATCGCTGGCGCAGGTTTCGCGCATTCAGCGAGAATACGCCGTCGTGGTGGCACGAAGACGCCGCGAATCGCCAAGGACCGAGGATTGTATCATCCTGCCGCGCCATGACCGGCGCGGCAGGTCAGCTCGGCGGGAGGTGAATGATCTCGAATCGCCCATGGCCGCGCTCGTCGGGGGTGGCGAAGAGGACCTCGGGCCGCCCGTCACCGTCCAGGTCCGCGGGCTGAGGCGCGCCTGGCCCGCCAAAGGGGGGCCGCGCCCGGATGCCCTTCGACACGGTGGAGAGATCGAAATCCCAGTCTGCCACTCCAAACCAGTCTCCTTCGATCGGAACCGACCAGCGCGGCCGCGCCGCCACGATCTCCTTTCCTCCTCTCGAGACCCGCGAGCCGGGAAAGACCAGCATCCGTCCATTCGCCACCAGGATCAGGTCGGCGGCCCCGTCCGCGTCCAGGTCCCTGCCGTAGCCGACCATGGAGCGGCTGCCGCGCTCGACGTCGAACGCCGTCTCGACCGGGGAACGGGAGAACGATCCGTCCTGCTGTCTGAGATAGAGGTCCAGCACGACGCGGGAGTCCTTCAGTCCCTTCCAGTAGGCGGCTACGAGATCCTCCCGGCCGTCGTGGTTCACGTCAATGACAATGGGGGTGACCGGCTGCCACAGGTTGATGCGGCTTTCCAGCGCGAGAACGGGCGCGTTCCCGGTGCGGCTCCTGTCGTTTCCTTCGAGGAGGAACAGCCTCAGCAGCTTCTCTCCGAAGAGGCTCAGCTTCTCGGCCGGGCGCGTGGTCACGAGCAACGCCGGTCTTCCGTCCAGCATGAGGTAGGCGCTCTCCAGCAGCGCCTCGGGCTCTGGCAGGAGCGACCAGCATTCAACGCGCCGCGCCTCTCCTTCGTTGGACGGATCGATCAGAATCGAGCGCAGCCGCCGGTGTCCCTGGGGCTCGGGGCCCGAGGCGAACAGGGTCGTTCCGGAGGGGGAGATCCCGGCCCGCGCGATCCTCGGGCTCGACAGCTTGAGCCCCGCCGCGTCCTTGACGGTCTCGATCGGCAGGCGCGCTTCGTACAGGAGGTCCCAGCTCCGCCCATCCAGCGACGGTCCATAGAAGCGCGCGCCGCCCAGGAGATCGATCGGAAGAAGATCCGCCTGGCGGTTCGCCGGCGCGCGGATGGGGCGAGGCCTCAGAGGATCGATGGCCCCGGGCCTGAGGTTCGGGTCTGCCATCAGGAGATCGGGACCGCCCGCGAAGCGCCGGCCACTCTCGTCGCGGATCATCTCCACACGGCCGGGGCGCGCGAGGAGAAGCTCGTCGGTGCCGTCCGCGTCCCGGTCAATCGCGTCCAGGGTGAAGGCGTCCGCCGGCAGATCATCGCGTAGCAGGTCGAGGGTTCCTGCGCCGGACTCGTTCAGGCGGATCAGGAGGCGCGGCCGGTCTGGTTCCGACTCCTTCGGCCCCGTCGCTGCGCAGGGCGCGTCGGGCGGGTTCCGAGAATCTTGCGACGAGGACGCCGCCGGCACGGGGTCGGGGGCCACCAGCAGGATCACCTCGCGCAGTCCGGCCGCGTTTCTCGGCAGCGCATAGCTGATGAGCCGGCCGGGAACCACGGCTTCCACCCGGACGGCGCCATCGAAGCTCTCGCGAGAGATTCCCGGAGGCGCCGCGGGCTTCTTCTCTTTCTCCGCCGCCGGCAGGGAATTCAGAAGGACAACGACGAGCGGCATCATCAGCGCCGCGTGGCGTTTCATCCCGCCCCCCGGCTCAGGTAGAGATCGAGCCTGACCTTCGGGGAGGCGCCCGGGTCTTCAGGCTCAAGCGGGCGGGTGATCGCGAGGTCGGACCTGCCGTCGCCGTCGAGGTCCTTCACCTTCACCAGGCCGATGTCCTGAGGCTCTTCCTGCAGCTCGATGGCGAGGTCGGGCTTGTCGTTGAACCTGCATCCGGGCCGCCCGCGGTGAATCGTGACCGTCTTGCCCCGGCCCAGATGAACGAAGTCGCTGGCCCCGTCACCGTCGAAGTCGCCTCCGAACTGCGCGAAGCGTTCCAGCTTGAGGTTGTTGAAGTCCATCATCAGCTTTTCGGAGAGATCCTGGCCCGTCACCTCGGTGAAGCGGCCGCTCTCACCCTGCGCCCAGATGTGGAAGTCCAGGCCGATGCTCACCCTCTTGGTGGCCAGGATCCTCACCACCTGGAACACCGAGAAATCGAGCGTCACCGTCACGAGGTCCCTGCGGCCGTCGCCGTCGAGGTCCTTGAAGTCGGCCTTGCCGATGTCGGGCCACTGGCCGCCGAACGGGTAGCCGATCACCTCGAGCTGCTGGTACGGCTTCGGTTCGAGGATGAGGTTCTCGCGGAGCCGGTGGAAACGCAGGAGCTGATGCGGCTTCTTCGCCTCCTTCAATCCGTCGTCCTTCCCCCCAACTTCTGAGACCGTGACGGCCTCGGCGCGGCCGTCGCCGTCCAGGTCTCCGAAAAACGCGAGCTCGGGATTCCCCGAGGACGTCTCTCCTTGCTCCAGACACTCGAAGTGTGCGTCTGTCGGTGGGGCGAATCGCCCGCCGCCCGCGTTGCGCAGGATGCTGATGCGCGCGCCGCCGGAAAGCTCCGTGATCACGACGAGGTCGGGCAGATGGTCGCCGTCCACGTCCTGCACCTGCGGCAGCGGGTAGACCCGCCAGGAATCGCGGCCGACCCCGCGCTGGTCTCCCGGCAGCGTCAGGCGCGCGGCGGGCGAGGCCGCGATCCCGGTCGCTCCCGTGAGATAGGTCGCCGGGCCTTCAGCGGCCGGAAGCAGGATGTCCTTCAACCTGTTCGCGTCGAGGTCCACCACCAGCTCCAGCCCGGGAAGAAACGAACCCGAGCCCGCCATAGCGGACGGATCGGCAAGGATGGGGTCCAGCACGAGGGAGGCCGTCCCTCCCGGGCCGCTACTAATAAGGTGAAGCGCGGAGAGGCCCTCGCTCGTGAGGGCCACGACGGGCAGGCCATCCGGACCCACCTCGATCGCATGCACCGTGGGCGGCAGCGGGAGTGGATCTGCCGCCGGCCGATAAGTGCCGTCCGCCCCGGCCAGGTAGACGCGCACCTCGCGTCGGTCGAACAGAGCCGGCACCACTTCCGTGACCTGCACCAGCCCCTCCACGCGCTCGGACGCGATCGCCTCGTACTCGGTGTAGACGAGCGGGATCACGAGATCGACGAGGCCATCCCCGTTCATGTCTGCCGGCACCACCGCCGCGGGCGGTCCCGGCAGGTCGAGCGCGAGATGATTGAGGGCGAGCTTCTCAGCCGCCACCCCAGCGGGCGGGCAGACGAGCCAGAGGCATGACCCGAAGACGGTGGCGGCGATGAGCCGCGAGCGTGACGGCCTGCTCCTGATGATCTGCCGCATCATCCTCCCCGGGAAATAGCACTTGGTTCATACGGAAAGCGGACCGGAGATGTTCCGCGCGAGGGAGGCCACCGGCGCGCTCACCGTGAGCGACCAGGGACCAGGAATCCAAAAGTCTCGAAGGCCCGCAGGGCCTGCTCGCCTGTAAGGCAATCCAGCACACGGTGGGCCGTTTCGTAATGCGGCCGGTCTTTGAGCACCGCGACCGCATAGGAGATGCGCGGGCCGTCGGCTTCGGGTACTTCGTAGACGATCCGTACCTTCTTCGACATCGCGGCGTCGGTGCGGTAGACCACCCCCGCCTCCACCGCCCCGGACTCGACCGCCGCCAAGACCGCGCGCACATCGAGCGCGGGCACAATCCTCTCCTGCACTGCCTCCCACTGGCCCGTCTTCTCCAGCCAGGCCCGGGCGTACCTGCCAGCCGGGACCGCTCCCGGATCCGCAAGGCAGATGCGCTTCACAGCCGGCCCCGCCAGGGCGGCGGGTCCTGAGAGGATCGTCAGACTATCCAGCGGGACCACGACGACCAGGCGGTTGGAGAGCAGGGAGCGACGCGATGAATCGTCAACGAGTCCTTCTTCGGAAACCTTGTCCATCCAGGTCTCGTCGGCCGAGAAGAAGACATCTGCCTTGTTGGCTGCCATGATCTGCCGCGCCAGATCGTTCGATGCTCCGAAATTGAAGATCAAGCGAGCGTTCGCCGGCCCCTCGCACGTCTGGGACAGCGACAGCAGCACGTCCCGGAGGCTGGCCGCGGCGTAAACCATGACCTCCGAAGGCTCCGCAGCCGCGTTCGGCGCGGCAGAGCCGCTTTCAACCCAGGAGACAAGACTGACCAGCCCAATCCATACACCGGCGAGTCTCAAGATCCGACTCACGATTGGAACCTCCAAGAGTACGGTGCCGTCCTCATGCTCCACGAGGCGGCATGATATCTCATGAAAAATGATGACCGCGCGCCACGGCGCACCACAGACCAAGCGGAGAGTTGGCAGGCGCAGCCGCGCTGGAGAATTCGACGCGGCGTCGCAATCGCCCTCGGACCTGGCAAGGCTGGCCGGAACCCCGGCCCGGCGTGCGGTGGGCGTGATATTCTCGTGCGCATGGTGGATCTCGACCTGGGCGCTCGTCTTTCGCATAACCGGATCCTCGAGAAAACCAGTGAGGGCGGGATGTGTCAGCTCCTGCGACGGATCGGACTGGCCTTCGCCGCTTGAGATCCGTCTGCCTCCATCTCGCGTTCTTCGTCTCCGGAGCAGCGGCGCTCATCTACGAAGTTCTGTGGATGAGGCGCTTCACGGTGCTCCTGGGCGCCACGGCCCCGGCGACCGCGGCGACGTTGTCGGCCTTGTTTCTCGGGATAGGGCTCGGGAGCGCGATCTTCGGCATCGTCGCCGCGCGGTGGAAGCGGCCGCTCGTGGCTTTCGGCCTGCTCGAAGCCGGCATCGCTGCCAGCGCTCTCTGTGTCGAGCCCTTGCTTGGCGCCGTCGAGGCTTTACTGACGCCGGAGGCCGCCTCTCCGGGGAGGCCCGCCATCCTGCTTGCCGTACGGATGGCGATGGCGATGACGGCGATCCTCCCGCCGGCGATCCTGATGGGTGGCAGTCTCCCCGTCCTGGCCCAGGCCATCGATCGCGGCCGTCTCGGTCTCGGGGTGCTCGGCGGGGGCCTCTACGCGGTGAACGCGTTCGGCGCTGCCGCCGGGGCGATCGCGGTGCCGACGGTTCTCCTCCCCGCCCTTGGAGCTTCCGGCAGCCTGTGGGCCGCGATGGGGGCGAGCTTATCGGTCGCCGCCATCTCCTTCCTGTCCGTCCTGCTCGGGGCCGCGTCGCGGCGTGAAGGTGCAGCCACGCCGGGCCCCACGGCAGCCCCCGCCTCCCATGGGCAACCGGCCCCCGCCTCGTCGAGCCGGCTGCTTCTGACAGCGGCGTTCTTCTCGGGAGTCGTGGCGCTGGGCCTGGAAGTGCTGTGGACACGGATGGTGGCTCTGGTCCACGAGAACTCGGTCTATTCGTTCGCGACGGTGCTCGCCGTCTTCCTGACGGGGATCGCCGCGGGCGCGGCCGTCGCCCGCGCGATGCTTGCGAGAGGCGTCCGTCCTCGCACGATCATGGGGGCCGGTTGGATCGGAGCGGGCGTCTGGGTCGTGGCCACTCCGACCCTGTTTCACGCGCTCACTTCCGGGCTGCGCTACGCGGCCGGCAGCCAGGGGCTGCTGCGGCACGAGATGGAGATCGGCGGTCTCGCCCTCGCCACGATGCTCCCCGCCACGCTCCTGGCCGGAACCGTCCTTCCCGCGCTGATGGAGATGCTGGGAGTGGGGCACGCAGGCTCGGCCTCCCGGGCCCTCGGCATGCTGCTCGGCGCCAACACCCTCGGCGCCATCGTCGGGCCGGTGGTGGTGCTCTTTCTGGTGGGGCCGGCCCTGGGTCTGTGGTGGGGCCTGGTGCTCTGCGGTTTCCTCCAGATCGCGGCCGGCGAAGTGGCGCTGGCAGGCCGGTCGGGCCGGACGAAGCTGATCTGGAGGCTGTCCTGGTACGCCGCGGGCGTCGCCGTGGTGATGCTCTGGCAGCCGGGGGACTTCCCCCGGGTGCGCGTCGAGCTGGACGAGCGCCTGATCGATCTTCGCGAAGGTCCGTTCGGCACCGTGGCCGTGGTCGACAAGGGAAGAGATCGGCGCTTGATGCTCAACAACTGCTACGTGCTGGGAGGGACGGCTTCGATCGGCGAGGAGCGGCTGCAGGCGCACATCCCGCTTCTGCTCCATCCGGCCCCGGGCAAGGTGGCCTTCCTCGGACTCGGAACGGGGATCACGGCAAGCGCCGTTCTCTTCCATCCCGTGCAGGAGGCGGTCGCGATGGAGCTCGTGGGTGAAGTGGTCGCGGCGGCGCGCGAGCACTTCCGCGAGGCCAATCTCCGCGTGTTCGACGACCCCCGCGTACGGGTCGCCGTGGAGGATGCGAGGACCGGACTGAGGGGATCGCCAGGACGATTCGACGTGATCGTCGGCGACCTCGTCGTCCCTTGGCGCCGCGGCGAGGCGGCCCTCTACACGCTCGAGAGCTTCGCATCGGCGAGGCGGGCGCTCGCCCCGGGTGGGATCTTCTGCCAGTGGGTCCCACTGTTTCAGCTCTCGCGGCGGGAGTTCGACAGCATCGCGGCGACGTTCCTGGACGTGTTTCCGTGGAGCGTGCTCTGGAAGGGGGACTTCCGGGCTGGCGAGGCTGCCGTGGCGCTGATCGGGTTGACGTCCGGCGCGCCGTTGGACCCAAACGCGATCGACGCGCGGGCGCGGCTCTACGCGCGCCACGCTGATCCGGCGAACCCCTACCTTGCCTCTCCCGCGGGGCTGTGGGTCTACCTCGCCGGCCCACTGTCGCCCGGGGACCCGGCGTTGCGTGCGGCTCCGCGCAGCCGCGATGACCGGCCAATCGTCGAGCTGGAGAGCCCGGCCGCCCAGTTCTCCGGCGGGCGCGAGGGCGGATCAATGTTCATCCGGGAGCCGCTGAAGGTCTATCTCGACGCGCTGCTCGCCCGGCCTCTCGCGGGGACACCGCTCGAGCGGCTGGACGATCTCCATCTTCGCTGGAGGCTCGCGGGAGCCGAGATCTGGAGGGCCTCCCTGCTGGAGCTCCAGGGCCGCCACGCCGAGGCCGACGCGATCGGCCTCGGCGGCCTTTCAAAACTCCCCGAAGAGCTGCGGCGTGCCCTCGGTGTGGAGGTCGCGCCTGCTCCTTGATGGGGAGCAGGACATCTGGTTCCTACGGGCCAGTCGGGCTGGGTGGCGGCGGCTCGTTTTCCTTTCCGAAGCGGCGGAAATAGCCGACGATGATCACGTAGTCGGCGAAGGCCGCGTCACCATGCCGCGGTGGAACCTCGAGGTCGGGCACGCTCTTCTGCCGATTCCGATGCAGTGCGTATGGGACGCTGAGCGCGAATGTGTTCGGACCAGTCGTGTAGCTGACTCCCGGTTCGATCGAGAAGGCGTACCCGGGCCTGCGGAAACCGTCGCTGTCGCCGATGAAGTCGTTGACCGGAACCCCCTCCCACCGTGCGCCGACACTGAAGCCCAGCTTGCTCGTGGGGAACCATGAGCCGCCTAGCCGGCCCAGGTACTGATCGGGTACCGACATGATCGCCTCGCTGCCCGGAGTCCCGTCAACCAGGGCGTTGCCGCCGCCGCGGTAGGTCGCCACGCCGTTCGTATTCTCGGGGTTGATGAGGTACGTGCCGGTCATGTAGCCCGCAAAGTGGCTGCCGAAGTGGTAGAACCCCTGCAAGTCCGCGATGAAGCCGAAGCCGCCATCGCCCGGCTGAATCGACTGGTCCACGGTCTGGACGACATTCTGAAGCTTGAACGGCTCCGTGGTGGTGTTGGGGTCGTCCACCCGCACTTGCCGGGTGTCCTGGACGTTGTCTTCTCCGGTGGGCAGCTTCACGCCGAGCCCCAGCGAGAGATTGAACGTCGAGTGCGACGGCGGATCGAACACCCACCATCGCGGGACGATCGAGATGTCGCCAACGCCATTGGCGTGCGTCTTGGTGCGCTGCACCACCGGATCGTTGCCGAACCGGTTGGGGGGCTGGCTCGGGTCGCGAAGCGCCTGAGACCGGGTCATCATGAAGTACGGAATGCCGAACGTGAGGCTGAAGCGATCGGTGAAGGTCCGCGTGATCTGGACCTCCATCATGTTGATGTCGTTGATGACCTCGCTGCCCTCAGCCTTCCGTTCCCAGTCCTCGTGGTCTCCGGTGAAGTGCCGATCCGACCGCTGATACCGCCAGGAGTAACCCACCGACCAACTGCCAGGTCCTGCGTAACCCGCCTCCGCGCCAATCACGGGCGCGTTCATTCTCGCGGCCACTCACCCCTGTGCCCAGGCCCTCGTCGAAGCAAGGGACAGGAGCACCGGAACGGTGAGGGCCGTGAAGAGGATCTTGAAGCCCCGCGAGCCGACCGTCATACGCATCACTCGATGACCTCCCCGAACGGGCGCCTGTACCCCGGCGTCGAGGTCAGCTTAGCAATCCCTGTTCCTGCTGCGTGAGGGGCGGTCTATGTTGTCAAGTTGCTGATGGGTCGAGAGATGTTCAGGAAGCGTTCTCGTGCAGGTACTGGTTGGGCCGCATGGAATCTATGAAACCGTCGAGCGAGACGCGTAACTCCTATGCGCCACGCTGTGACAACTCATTCCGGGCAGGGGCGTGGAATCTGGGTGCGTGGAGTCGTGAAGCGCCTCAGCCCCCCATATTGATGTGGCCGTGATGCCGGAGGCCCTGGCCTGGTCCGAAAGGAAGGTCCGCTACTCTAGCGCGAGACGGCCGCGCGAGGATGAACACGCGTGCCTGCCTGGGCATAGGCTGGATTGATTCGAGTCAAGAGACGAAGTATCCTCAAAACGGACATTGAGACCACGCAACGAAAAGCTGGACGGAGTTCGGAGGAAGACACGTTACGACTCCAACCCGATCCCGAACTCGCGGAGGATGAGCAATGACAAAGGCTGACACGGCAAGGATCTTCAGCAGCTATCCGGTCCTCGCGGAATTATCGCCGAGTCTCTTGCAGGAAGTCGAGCGAGCGGTTGTTCCGGTCAGAGCACCGGCGGGCCGTCAGCTGTTCGTGGAGGGGAATCCCTGTACCCATTTCCCGTTGCTGGTGGAGGGAGTCATCCGTGCCACGAAGTGCGGGCCCGACGGTCACGAGATCCTCCTGTACCGGTTGTACCCAGGCGAGAGCTGCGTTATCACCGTGGTGGCGCTCCTCGGCGGGGTACCGTACCCGGCTCTGGGTTCGGCTGAAACGGATCTCGCCTTCTTCGGCGTGCCCCGGAGCGTCTTTCTCCATCTCATCCTGAAGTCCACGCCGTTTCGCACGTTTGTGTTTCAGTTCCTCTCCAAGAGAATGGCTCACCTGATGGCGCTCATTGACGACGTGGCGTTTCGTCGCCTCGATCAGCGACTGGCAGCCCGCCTGCTAGACATCGGTGAACCGATCAAGGTGACGCATCAGATGCTCGCAGACGAGCTGGGGACGACCCGAGAGTGCGTGAGCCGGACCCTGGAAGCCCTCCAGGGTTCCGGGTTCCTTCGCCTGGGCAGGAAGAGAATCGAAATCCTGGACCGGAGCGCCCTCACACGGCTCCACCGGGCAGATGTGGGGTGAGGGGGCGCCCCGGCCAGTCGTCATGCCCGTCCCCCGACCTCGGATGGTGAGTACGGTCGATCTTGCTCGTCGCGCCGCGGGCTGGGGGACGGGCCGTCCATCCAGCCGATGGACGAGGTGCTGTGGATGCGTGCACCGTAGCAGTGGACGGGGGCCTTCTCTGTAACTTCTGTCACGAAAACCACCGGCAGTCATGCTCCCGGCAGCGGAACCGTCCTGGACCAGGAAGCCGCTGGGGCGCACCACACGACCCCGGCCGATCCAGTCCCGGCCGATCCAGTTCTGAATCGGGAAGGTTCGAGGACTCCCCACGCACGGCTGAGGAGGCGCTGGCGATGCGCCGGAGTCTGCTGGGCGACGGCGATCCTCGGGTCTGGACCTCGCGCAGCAGGAGCGACATCGTCGAGCGATCAGAACTCCCGCTCATAGGTTCCCCCGAACGGCCTCGCATTCCCTACGTTCAACTCGGAAGATCCCGGGACCGCCGTGCGCGCTCCACAACAAGGTAAGAATGACCCCGGCCGTTCAATGAGAATCCTTGCCGGTGACTGCTGCTGCGCTCCGGCCTCGAGCTCGCCAGTGCGAACCGCCCGGCGAGGCGCTCGCAGACACTGTCGAGCGTGATGGTGTGGAAATGCAAGTTGAGGTTTAACGCGTCACCGATCCTCCGTCGTGTGGACCGGGCCCAGGAAGCGATCCAGCCAGTCGAGCGTCTCCCGGGCGATCTCCTGATGGCGGGGAGGGACGTGCCCGCCTTCCATGACGTAATGACGCTTCTCGTTCGCGGGCAGCGGGAAGAGTCGAAACAAGGGCTTCTGCGAGGTCTCGAGGGGGAATATGAAGTCGTGATCGCCATTGATCATCAGGACGGGGGCTCGAACGTGAGAGGCGAAGTTGAACGGGTCGATCTCGGGAGGCTTTTCCTCCGAGCCGAGACCCCCAGCAACGAGGACCAAGGCCCGCAGGCGGGGCTCGATGGCCCCCACGATGGGGCCGACGGCTGCCCCCATGCTCAGACCATAGAAGGCGAGGCGACGGTGGTCGATGTCGGGCCGGCTCTCGAGATAGTCGAGCGAGCGGCCCACGTCCTTGGACCATTGAATCCTGACGTCGCGCTCCTCGTTCGGGCCGCCCGTACCTGGCGGCAGGCGGCGCTCGTACGTGCCCTTGTAGCTGGGGTAAAGCACTGCTCTCCCGCTGCGCACCAGGAAACCGAACTGACGAGTGCCGGCGTCACGAAT
>JAWPNA010000128.1:0-21168 GCA_045402695.1 Acidobacteriota bacterium | reverse complement strand
GCGCAGTCTGGTTTTCGCCGCTTTCGACGCCGAGGAGTGGGGGCTGGTCGGATCGCGGGCGATGGCGGGCCGGCTCGAGGAGATGGCGCTCGATCCAGTGGCCATGGTGAACGTGGACTCCATCGGATCGGGAGATCAGGGTCGCGTCTTTCTCATCGGAGGCTCGCGCGATCCCGGTCTGCGGCGTCTTGTCGCCGCCCTCGCGCCGGCGCTCGGCCTCGATCTGTCTCGCGACATCGATGCCTACGCATTCGACTATGGCAGCGACTTCTTCCCCTTTCACCTCGCCGGCGTGCGGGCGTGCGGCTTTTTCGCCGCGGACTACCGCTCGCTGCACCTCCCCGGCGACATCGCCTCGGCCATCCGTCCGGACGACCTGGAGCGGGTCTCGCGCCTGGCCGCGTGGACCACATGGGTGCTGGCGAACTGAGCGGCACGGCCCCGGGGCCCAAAACGCCGCCGATGACTCCAGCGGTTCAGTTTGGGTAGATCGTGAGGGTTGCGCCGGCCCGGATCGAGTCGCCGGGGATGTTATTCCACGCCTTGAGATTGTCCACCGACGTGCGGAATTTCTGCGCGATGCGGAAGAGGTTGTCGCCGCGGCGGACTCGGTAGACGACCTTGTCGCCGGCCGGATCGGGCGGCGCCTGCCCACCTCCCGGGACGCTCACCATCCCGGCCTGCGAGACGGCCATCGTTGGTGCCTCGGCGCGGTCGGGCGCCCGCGGTTCAGGCATCTGCGGAGCCACCGGCAGGTCGGAGCGGCGAAGAGAGCCGGCGTTGACGAGAATCCGAGTCCCGGGCCTCAGCACGGTGCGCTCGGTCATGCTGTTCCACGAGAGCAGGCTTTTCAACGAGACGCCGTAGCTGCGCGCGATGGCCGAAAGCGTGTCACCCCGCCGGATCACATGGTAGGGCCCGACCTCCATTCGATCCGGCTGCCGATCCGGCTCGGCGGCAAACGCCCCTCCCATCCGCGACGCGCGCGACGCCGCGCGCGACGTCATCCGCAGGGCGGAGACTTCGCCCAGGCTCGGGACGGTCAGCTCCATCCCAACGCTGAGCCGATTCGGGTTCTTGAGCCGGTTCACGGAGGCGAGGTCCTGCACCGTCGTCCCGTATCGCCCCGCGATCGTCTGAAGCGTCTCCCCGCGCGCCACTCTGTGGACCTGGGCCAGCTTGGTGCGCTTCTCCTGCTCCGGGAGCACCTCGTACGCGGCGAGGAACTGAGTCGCGCGTCCTGGCGGCACCAGCACTTCATACTCCTTCACGCCCGGCGGGGTCACACCCATGCGCAGGTGAGGGTTCAGGAACCGGATCTCGTCCTCTGTGACGCCCGCCAGCCGCGCCACGAGCGACAGCTTCGTCGGGCCGTCAACCGTCACGCGATCCGTCCGCAGTTCGGGGCCGCGCTTGACGGCCTCGAATCCGTAGGTGACCGGGTCCTTGCTCATCAGAGCGAGCGCCAGGATGGCGGGTACGAAGTTCTTCGTCTCGGTCCGCATGTGCCTCGTCTTGGCAAGGTCCCAGAAAGCGGTCTTGCCGCTGCGCTTCTGCGCTCTGAGAACGTTGCCGGCCCCCGTGTTGTATGCGGCCATGGCCAAGTGCCAGTCACCGAACGTCGCGTACAGGTCCTTGAGGTACCGCGCGGCGGCGCGCGTGGACTTTTCCGGATGGGAGCGCTCGTCCACGTACCTGTTGATCTTCAGGCCGTATTCCCTGCCCGTCGGGATCATGAATTGCCAGATTCCCTTGGCACGCGCGCGCGAGTAGGCGCTGGTCTTGTAGGTGCTCTCGAGGAACGCCAGGTAGATGAGATCGGCCGGCAGCCCTTCTTCCTCGAGGATGCGGTGGATCATCGGCTCGTACCAACCGTAGCGCTCGTAGCCCCCCACGAAGGATTTCCGGAATGGCGAACGCTCCTTGAAGATCTCAACCCAGCCCAGGACCTTCTCATTGACGATCATCGGGATGTCGAACGAGATCGCCTGAGCTTCGGGGCCGACCTTCTCCATCTCTTTCTGCGCCTGCTCGGGGGTCAGCTCCGTCGTGATCCCTTCGAGTCTTTCCACCGGCGACGGCTCGGCATCCGGAACTCCGCCCGGCGCCTCTTCAATGTCCAGCTCGAGCGACGCGATGTCGTCCTGGAGCGTGTCCAGCGCCTCCTGCAGTCGCGGGCTCTCGCTCACCGGCACCCTGGAGTTGGTGAACACGGCCACCGCGGCGTCGAACTGCGAGCGCGCCTGATCGAGGTCACCGGAGCGCATGGTCTCGAGCCCCTGGTCGTACAGCTCGCGCGCCGCGGCGATGATTCCTTCAACCTGGCCCTCCCGCTCGGCCTGCGCTCGTGCCTCGCTCGCCTGGGATTCGCCGCCGGGCAGCGTCTCCTTCGGGCCCGCGGATGCGCCCTGGGTCCCGCCCGATTCACCGGGAGTTTGCTGTGGCGTGGTTCGCGCCACGCGGCGGCCGTCGGCGCAACCGGCGACCATGAAACCAAGCACCGCGACCAGCGCGGCGCGTGAGGGAAGGGAGGAAGTGGAGATCCGCAGAGTGAAGCTCGGGGCCGAAGGACGCGAAGAGGTCTGTGCCACAATACCTCTCACCCGCTGAACGGGATGGCTCCGGGGGCTCGCGGGACTCTTGATGTTCCCGAGCCGGAGGGAAATTGAGGACCCGCCCCCGTGCTGTTGCCGAATGATCTCTCCCTGGGCCGGCAAGATTCCGGAGGCGTCGAAACCAAAGACCGCCGCCTGACGAACGGCCCGGAAAAAGATCCCGTTGTGAAAAGCACCGCGATAATACGTTTCGATCCGGTGACTGTCAACCCGTGACTGCTGGATCAGGCCCGCGGATATCAGGTCTTTCTTGATCTTCTGGCTTCTTATCAAGATCCTGCATGAACCGCCGATTTACATCGCCCGGAGCGTGAAGTAGAATGCGGTTCCTGACTGCGGCCTCTGAGGACCTGCAGGACGACCTTCCGCCTGGTGAACCCCACATCTGAGGAGATTCCATGGCACAGGAGATGAATAACAAGGCCAAGGCGGTGGAGACGGCGCTCGCCCAGATCGAGAAGGACCATGGCAAGGGCGCCATCATGAAGCTGGGCAGCAAGGAGATCCTGGAGGTCAGCGCCATCTCGACCACCTGCATCTCTCTGGATGCCTGCCTGGGTATCGGAGGCCTTCCACGGGGCCGCATCGTCGAGATCTTCGGCCCCGAGTCGTCCGGCAAGACCACCCTGGCGCTGCACGTGATCGCGGAGGCGCAGCGCAAAGGGGGTATGGCCGCATTCATCGACGCCGAGCACGCGGTGGACCCGGAGTACTCGCGCAAGCTGGGCGTGGACGTGGACAACCTGCTGGTGTCGCAGCCCGACAGCGGTGAGCAGGCGCTCGAGATCTCCGAGGTCCTGGTGAGGTCCGGCGCGATCGATGTCGTTGTCATCGATTCCGTGGCCGCCCTGGTTCCCAAGGCGGAGCTGGACGGCGAAATGGGCGACAGCCACATGGGTCTTCAGGCGCGCCTGATGTCCCAGGCGATGCGCAAGCTGGCCGGTGTCGTATCCAAGACCAACACCTGCCTGATCTTCATCAACCAGATACGCGAGAAGATCGGCGTTCTCTTCGGCAACCCGGAGACCACCACCGGCGGGCGCGCGCTCAAGTTCTACACGTCGATTCGGATCGACATCCGGAAGGTGGCTTCGATCAAGGAAGGCGAGAACGTCATCGGGAACCGCACCAAGGCCAAGGTGGTGAAGAACAAGATGGCTCCCCCGTTCCGCTCCTGCGAGTTCGACATCATTTACGGCGAGGGGATCTCGCGTGAAGGCGACCTTCTTGACCTGGGCCTCGAGAAGGGGCTGATCCAGAAGAGCGGCACCTGGTGGTCCTTTGGAGAGATGAGGATCGGGCAGGGTCGCGAGAACGCGCGCGTCTTCGTGAAGGAGAACCCCGACGTGCGTGAGGAGCTGGATTCAAAACTGCGCGCGCTGATCGGCCTGGTAAGGAAGCCACCGGTCGCCGCCGCCTCGCCGGAAGACGGAGACAGGGCGAAGGTGGTCCTGCCCTCCCCGGCTCCGCAGCCGGCTTCGCATCCGTCTCCGCACGCGCGCGGCCGCGGTTCGCAGGTGCCTCCGGATCGCCCTTCAAGACACTGACCGTCGCTCTCGATTGACAGGGAGGGCGAGTTCGGGTAGTTTGCGGCTCCCTTCAAATCCCGTTGTTCGGCCCGGTGCCTCGGTAGCTCATCGGTAGAGCGAGGGACTGAAAATCCCTGCGTAGGTGGTTCAATTCCGCCCCGAGGCACCAACCTCCCCAGCTTACGGGGCCACGTCGGCCGCGACGGTCTCCACGTTACAGGGATCGAGCGCGGACACTTTGTAGAAAAAGGCCTGCGCCGGGAAGGGCACCGTGGCATCGGTATACTGCGTGTCGACGAATCCGTCGCCGTTCAGATCGTTGTTGGAAACGTTCAGCGTGATGAGCGGCGTGAGCGAACCCGGAGTCGCATAGGTCGAGGCGTCGGTCTGCCGGTAGAGGCGGTAGGCCACGGCCCCCCTCGAGAATGCCCAATCGATGAGACTGTCCGTGGGGATGTCGAGCGTCTCGCCTACGGCGGCCGGAGGAGTCGTATCACTGGTGTTCTTGGTCGCCGTGGCGAGGCGTTTGGAGAAGTTGAGCTCCCGATTCACCGGATTGACCGCGTCGATGGCGCGCACGATGTACAGGAACTGCGGGTCGGTCGTCCCTGATGCGATGAAATCGGTGTCGATGTAGGACATCTCGGATGTGGTCGCCACCCGATTCGCGGCCGAGGGAATGAAGTCGAAGTAGTTGGTGCACGGCGGCACGGACCCGACCGGTGTGCACTCGAACTTGTACACCTCGTACGTGACGGGAGGCGTGAGGGCATCCTCCGCCTCGTTCCAGTCCACGATGACGCTGCGCACGCAATCGCGAGGGCTTTGGGCGATCTGCGCGCCCACCGTGCTCAGCCAGACCGGTGGCGTGTTGTCGAGAAACCTATAGGCGCCCACCATGGTGTCAGATGTGTTGTCGGGGTTTGTGACGGTGACACCGACCGTGCCCGGGCCGTGGACCAGCGGCTGCGCCAGGATCCGCGTGGCGGAAATGAAGATCGTATTGGGCGCCTCGGTCGCACCGAAGTTGACACGCGCTCCCGGATCGAACCCGGTGCCTCTCAGCAACACCCAGTCCGAGCCGCCCACGTCACCCGAATCGGGATCGAGCCGCGTGAGCTGGATCGGATCCGGCGAATCGGCCGGAGCCGGCTCGAAGTGCGCCCCCATGTCCACCATGCTCGAATCCGCCGAGCCATCGGTCGCGGTCGTGAGGCCGTCCTTGCCGGTCGCCGACGCCGTATCGCTCCCCACGTCCACGGCGGCGCTGACCGGCAGGTTCGGGTCGTTCTGCTGGAGATAGAACCTGCCGTGGAGTCCTTTGACGAACCTCGGATCGCCTGAGATGTTGCCGCTTCCGGGCATCACGCCGCCGCCCGTATCGGAGTAGGAGAGGTTCACCGCGCCGGCGGCGTCGTCCGATATGTTGCCCCACAGGATCAGGTCCTTCGGCGCGAAGGAAGGATCCACCGTCACGCCGGGGCTGATCGTGAGCCCGGCCGCGGAGCCGATGCCAGCCGTGTTGGAGGCGATGGTGGAGCCTGTGATCCAGCCCTTCAGGCCCCCCGTTCCGCCGACTGTTACGCCGCCTCCGTTGCCGGTGGTCTTGTTCATCGCGATCACGTTGTTGTCGGCGAGCAGATTCACCTCGTCGGTGTGCGTCGTGAGGCCCAGGTTCACGCCCGCTCCCGCTTTCGCGCTGTTGCCGACGATGAAGTTACCCGCCATCTTGAGGTTCACCTGGTTGTAGCCGTAGAAAGCGTTGGTCTGCACGGCGAGCCCGCCGCCGCGCGAGAGGTACGATCGGTTGCCTGCGATGTAGTTGTCGCTGATGGCCACCTCCACCAGGTTGCCCGAGGTGTAGAAGGGATAGATGACGACCCCCCCGCCCGCGGCGGCGTGACTGCGGTTGCCGATGATGACGTTGTTGCTGATGGAGACCTTGCCGCCGTACGAGGTCGTGAAGCCCAGGTAGATCCCGCCGCCCATGGTCGAGCTGGTGGCGCCCACGATGACGTTGTTGCTGACGGCCACCTGATCCCCCACGAACTCCAGCGCGCCGCCGCTGGCCCCGTCGCGGAACCCGCCCACGAACGTGAGCCCGTCCACGACCACTTTCGCACCGAGCCCGAAGCTCTGGAGGTTGTAGCCGAAGCCGGCCGCGTCGGCCTCCGAGACGAACATGTCCACGTCGCGCACGGTGAACGTGGAGTTGAACCCGCCCGCCAGCGCCGTGCCGGTCGGCAGCTGCAAACTGTTGTCTCCAAAACGGCCCGCCGCCACGCGGATCAGGTTCGTGACATTGGGGTCGGCGTCTTCGATGGCTCCGCGGATCGTCCGCTTGGGGGAGGCGGGCGACGTGCCGGCGTTGGTATCGTCGCCCGTCGGCGAGACGTAGAAATTCTGGTCGGTGTAGATGAAGGGATACAGGTCATCCGATCCGCCGCCGGGATTGGCCACGACGACCCTCGCGACCTTTCCCACCGACGATGTGGGGGCCTGTACCTGAAGCGTCCTGGAGTTCACGTAAGTCACCGTCGCCGCGGTCCCGTCGAACGTCACGGTCGCGGCTGGTGCGAACCCCATCCCTCGAATGGTCGAGACGGCCAAGCCGGGAGGTGTGTTCTTGGGCACCCAGGCGGGGTAGATCGAGAGCGCCTCGATTCCAAAAGCGGGCGCGGCCGGAATGAGGACCGCCGCCAGGACGACTGCCGAGAGCAAGCGCAAAGAGACCCGGTGAACCGGCGTCAGACGCATGATCTCTCCTTGGATTCCCGAGGGAACACGCCCCGGCCCCGCCTCGTCCCGACCGGGTCGGCGTACGTGTTCATATACGGGGAGATCCCGGGTCGGTCAAGGGCCCAGATCGGTGGATTGCGGCTCTTCCATTCCCGCCCGGCAACCGGTTCGTGCTGTTCAGCCAAGCAGATAGGTGTAGAAGGGACTGAAAACGCTCACCGCCCGGATGACCTCCTCCGTGAACTTCGGCTGGTCCGGTGTGACCGCGTACGTCTGGATCTTCTCGCGGTACTGCCGCCGGGGGTCCTCTGGCTCCGTGTAGTAGGAGGCGAAAAACCTCAACTCGAGGTTAAAGCGATGGTTGAGCCTTTCGCTGACAAGCTCCTTCATCAAAACGTACCAGGACGAGGCCGCCTTGAAGTATCGGTTCTCGGCATCGGGCAGATCGAAACCGAAGATCGTGTCGGCCTTGAACAGGGCCTCGCCGTCTTCGACGACCTTCTGCCCGCCCATGTCGTGCCGGTGCCTGAGATGGATCCACAGCTCGGGCAGCTCCTGCCGGATCCCCCTCAGCATCTCCAGGAACCTGTCTTTGTCCCGGGCCAGGCTGTTGAATCTCTCCCACTGGCGGTTCTTTGCGTGGTTCGGGATTACGAGGCCGATCTCCAGGCTGTGGTGCTTGAACCCAACCGTGAAGTGGCAGTTCTCGTTGTAGGCGTCGCCATCCACGTAATAGGCGTCCCACGCCTCGTCGGGAAGCGTGCTGACCACGTCGTCACGGTACTTGAGGCGTATCCCGAGGGTCTGCTGGTGGAGGTTCTTGACCTTGGGCTCGGCCGAGGCCATCAACTCGCGCAGCTCGGCGGCGGTCTCCTTGTCCACTCCAGGGAACCGCTCCGTCCAGATCTTGGCGCCTCTATAGATCACTGCGGCTTCACGGGCCACTGGTAAGCCTCCCCGCGACAGAACTACTGATCAGACTACGGACATGTCACCGAACGGGCCGGAGTATAACACAAGAATGTGGGCATGCCGCGACCGGCGTCTGTTCAGCTATGATTCTTCGTGCGAGGATGTCCGAATGGTCAGGTTGGCCGATCTGGATGCGAAGCACCGGTTCTTTCTCATGACCTACCCGTTTCATCGCTTCAGCTCCGGGCAGCCGCCGCTGGCTCCGCTTCGGCGTCCCCTCTCCCTGTGCCGCGTGGCGGTCGTCACGACGGCGGGCCTTTACGGACCGCTCCAGCCCCCCTTCGATACCGACAAGAAGGGAGGCGACTCATCCTTCCGGGAGATCGCGCGTGGCACCGATCCATCCACGCTGCGCTGCTCGCACCGGAGCGACGCGTTCGATGCCACGGGCCTGGCCGACGACGTGAACCTCGCCCTGCCGCTGGACCGCCTCCGGGAGATGGTTGAGGCCGGCCTGATTGCCGAGGTGGCGCCGCGGCACATCTCATTCATGGGATCGATCACCAAGCCCGCCGCCCTCATAGAGGAAACGGCACCACGCGCCGCCGCGCTCCTGAAGGCGGACGCCGTGGACGCCGCGCTGCTGACACCTGTCTGACCCATGTGCCATCAGTCCGTGGGACTGATCCAGAGGGCCCTCGAGGGAGTGGGAATCGCGAGCGTCTCGGTTTCGACGCTTCCCGAGATCACGCGCAAGGTGAACCCTCCACGCGCCCTGGTGGTGCCGTTTCCGATGGGGTACCCGCTGGGTTCGCCGCGTGACGCGGCGCTCCAGACCCAGGTCATCGGGAGCGCCCTCGCCTTGCTGGGGGAGTCGAGCGGCCCGGTTCTGCGTGAGCTGATCTTGTAGGCCGATCTCGCGGAGCGCGCCGGGGCGCCTCTTAGCCGCCGGTCGCCGCGCGGGAGAGGCGCGTCCGTGCGTCATCGATCTCTCTGGTCATGATGTCGGCGCGCCCCCATTGATCGAGAAAAGCCCGGTAGCGCGCCCGTGCCTCCTCCTTCCGACCCATTGCTTCGTACGCCAGACCGGCGCGGTACAGCGCGAGCACCGCAATCTCCGGCTGATGAAGTCCCTTGATCCCGAGGGATCGGATCTGCTCGAACGCCTGCAGGGCGTCCCGCGGACGGCCCGTCGCCAAGAGTCCCCGCCCCAGCGCGTCGAGAAAGTAGACGCCGGCGTGCCCCACGATGCAGTCAATCTCGAGAGGCCTTTCTAGCTGCCACGCCTGGCGGACCTCCAGGACGGCGCGAGCGGGGTCTCCCGCCGCAAGCGCGATCTCGCCGGCCAGTAAGCGGCGCCAGGGCTCCGTCCACCCCGGCTGCGAGGGCCTCAGCTCATCCTCGAGACGCTTCACCACACGTTGGGCTTCCTGCGGCCGGCCTTCCTCCATCTCGGCGACCCCCAGGGCGTACTCGAGCGCCGGCTGCGGCCCGGCCACCTGCTCGGCGGCCTCGAGAGCCGAGCGCGCCTCCCTGCCGCGACCCAGCAGGCTGTTCGTGCGCCCCAGAAGGAGGTAGAAGAGCGCCTTGCGGCTGCGCTGCCACGGCCCCGGGAGGAACTCGGGCCCTCTCTCGAAGTGCTCCACGGCCTTGCCGAAACGGCCCATCCAGACATCGTTGACGCCGGCGTGCAGGTGGGTCAGCGCGTTCGCCTCTATCATGTTGGTGCGCTCCATCTCTGGGTCGTACATCGCCGCGAGCTGGTCGTGATGCCCTGCCAGGATGAAGGCGGGCCCGAGGCCGTAGGCGAAGACGTCCGCGCCGCGCCTCACGATCTCATCCGCGTCCTCGATCGCGTCGCCGTACTCACCCCGGGCGATCCGGACCCGGCCGAGCTGCGCGATGGCGTCGAGGGATTCCGGGTGGCGCGCTCTGTACTCCGTCGCGCGCGCGAGGGACCATTCATGCATCGACTTCATCTCGTACGCGTCGATGAGGCCGTCGCGCGCCGCCGCGTATTCAGCATCGCTCGCGAGCACACGCTCGAAGTGTTCGATGGTCGCGTTGGGGTCGAAGTAGTCGCACGACTCCGCGGAGATCCTGCCGGCGATGAAGTGAAGGTCGGGGTCGTCAGGCAGGCGGGCGATGGCCTCCTTCAACGCGTGGCTGGCCAGATCGAACGCGCCCTCGATGTAATTCAAGAGCACCGGCGCCCCGGTCCGGTACGGCTCTGGCAGCCGCCGTTCGTCGAGGGCGGCGGATCTGATCGCACTTCGCGCTTCGTCGCGGCGAGACATCAGGACGGCGGCGAGGGCCAACCGATGATGCGCCGGGGAGAACGCGGGATCGAGAAGCACCGCCCTTCGAAATCGCGCGGCCGCCTGGGCCGGAAGCGTCCGGGCCAGGCCCACTCCTTCCTGGTACAGCCTGAAGGCGTCCTCCGATGAGGTGTACTGCCGGTCGAGCGCGACGTCCTGTGGCCGGTGCGCGACTCCCCCTGGCGCCGTGGAGCCGGGCGCCGCCGCCTCTGCTCGTGTGGACGCCGCCGCCGTTGCCGGCATGGCTGCGGGCTGTCTCGGGCGCCAGACGAGCAGCCCGGCCGCCGCAAGGCCCGCGGCAGCAAGGCCCACGACGACGATCAGCCCGAGGCGCGGAGGCGCCGTGAGGCCGCCACGTTGCTCAGGGATCATGCACTTCCCCGCGGCGAGGATGTCGGGAGTCAGCGCGCATGTCCCACCAGGTTCCTGTCGCGGCCGCGGCTCTGGCCGCCCCCACAGGTGCCCTCACGACGAATCCTGGTGAGGAATGCGGGCTGGATCCGGGCTGTGACCAAGGGGATTGCGTCCACCGGCCGCGCATCTTATCCGATGGCCGCGGGCCGCGCAAGGTAATCATGACGATCCAGGGGCCTCGGAGGTCCCGATCCGCGGCAGCGCAGCGAAGGTCAGCGCCGAGACGGCGAGGACCGCGCCGATCACTGCGAGCCCGGGGCCGATCCCCATCCCGCCGGCCAACTGACCCGCCACGATCGGCCCTGAGGCATGGCCGATGTCCATGACGGTCCCGAACACCCCGTGGGCGGCGCCGTACCGCTCGCGGCGAGCCAGGTCTGTCACCAGTGCGGCCGTCGAGGAGGTGGTCACGGCCACCCCCAGCCCGTAGAGGGCCGAGATCCCGATGAGGGCCGGGAATGTCCGCGCGGACCCCAGCAGCCCGAGCGCCGCGGCGGCCACCAGGAGCCCGATGACGATCTGCGGACGCCGTCCCATTCGATCCGACACGCGACCCATGAGCGGCTTGGTGATGAGTGTCGTCGCGATCTGCGCGGCGAAGAGCCACCCGATCCGCCCACCCGAGAGGCCGGCCGTCTCGGCGGCGTAGATCGGCAGGAAGGCGTCCATGGCCCCGGTGGCCAGGAACTGGATCGCCTCGACGACGCTGGTGGTTATGATCCCGAAGTGTCCCGCCACTTCGCGGATTCCACGAATGAACTCACCGGGCTCCTTCGCCACGTCCCGCTGCGAGGTGCTGGTCTCCATCCTCCATTTCCAGGCGAATCCGAGAGCGACGAGACCGACCGCGCCGCTGGCCAGGAACGGCCAGTGGTAGTTGTCGGCGACGATCAAGTAGCCGCCGAGCAGCGGCCCGAGACTTTTGCCAACGAGCGTCGCGGAGGAGAACGTCGAGAGCCTCTCGCCGCGCCTGCCGGGTTGCGCGATGTCGGAGACGATGGCCGACGAGACCGGCCCGAAGGTCCCGGTCGCAGTGCCGTGCGCCAGCCGCAAGAGCAGGAGCGGCATGCCGGCCGTCGCGATCGGATAGAAGAACGGCGGAAACGCGAAGGCGCACGCCGAGAGGATGAGGATCGGCCGGCGTCCGAGGACGTCGCTCATGCGCCCCGCGGGCAGCTTCAGCACGACCCCGGTGAGCGTCGAAGCCGCCACCACGAGGCCGATCATCCCGGTGGACAGCCCCAGGCTGCGGGCATAAAGCGGCACGACCGGGAACCGCGACAGAGCGTACGACAGGTGCGCCGCGAACCCGATCAGGCAGAGCCTGTTGAATGCTTTCGTCGCGTCGATCCGAAGTCTCCCTCGCGGTGATTATATCGGTGTTCCCGGCTACAATTCCTCCCTAACAGGGAGGGGCTGGACTCATGAAGAGACGATCATTCCTCAGGCAGGCGGGGCTGGGCGCGGGTGCGTTGGCCCTGGCTCCTGCGGCGCCCACGCTTGCAGCCGCGTCGCAAGTGACCGCTCCGGCCGCGCAAGGCATCAGGCCGATCGTGATCGCGAGCGCCAACGGGATGAAGGCGACCGAGAGGGCGATGGACCTTCTCGCCCGAGGCAAGGATTCCCTTACCGCGGTCATCGCCGGTGTCAACCGCGTGGAGGAGGACCCCGACGACATCACCGTCGGCTACGGTGGACTGCCCAACGAGCGCGGCGTGGTGGAGCTGGACGCCTCGGTGATGCACGGATCTTCGGGAATGGCCGGCGCCGTCGCCGCGTTGCACAACATCAAGTACCCTTCGCGGGTGGCGCGCCTGGTGATGGAGCAGACGGATCATGTCCTGCTGGTGGGAGAAGGGGCGCTGGAGTTCGCGCGCGCGCAGGGGTTCCCTGAGGAAAATCTGCTGACCGAGAAGTCGCGCAAGATCTGGCTGCATTGGAAGCAGACCGCGTCGGACAAGGACGACTGGATCGCGCCTCCGGAGTCCGAGTGGTCCGGTGAGGTCAGAGAGTACCTGCGCACCTACGGGACCATCAACTGCTGCGCGATGGACGCCAAGGGGGACCTCTCGGGAGTCACCACCACTTCGGGCCTCTTTTTCAAGATGCCAGGTCGGGTCGGGGACTCACCCCTCATCGGCTGCGGCCTCTACGTGGACAACGATCACGGCGCCTGCGGATCAACCGGCCGGGGCGAGGCCGTGATCCTCTCCAGCGGCAGTCACTCCGTGATCGAAAACCTGCGCCGGGGGATGGAGCCTCAGCAGGCGGCGCTGAAGGTGCTGGAATGGATCGTGGATCACACCAAGTCGCCGCGGCTGCTGAACGCGGAGGGACGCCCCGACTTCAACGTGAGCTTCTACGTCCTGGACAAGAAGGGACGCTATGCCGGGGCGGCCATCTGGAGCGAGTCCGCGTTCGTCGTGCACGACGGGACGCAGAACCGCAAGGCGGAGTCGGCCTATCTCCTCAAGAAAAAGCCGAAGGCTTAACAGGGTTCCACCCTGTTAAGCTTCTTGACGGCGGGCACCGGTCGTGGGGGGGAGGGTGCCGGTGCCCGCGCGTCGTTGGCGCGTCCGTTCTTTCGCGCTGAATCAATCGATGACGGTGATTTCATCTCCGACCATCTCGCGGTAGTATCGCGAGAGGGTTTGGTTGTCAAACCCCTCCCAGCCCGAGCAGGTATCGTGCTCGAGAGCCTGGGCATCGCATGACACGGGAACGCTGTCCACGATTTGCCGGGCGAGCTGCCATCGATTGGCCAGGTCTTCCAGCTCCTCGCGCCCCATGTTGGGGTTGCGCCTCAGGAGCCATGCGTAACGCTCTCTCAGCCCCTCATCGGTGAACTGCCTGAATCCGCGGCAGTAAATGTTCTGTTCCGATGCTACACGGCACATCGAGTGGTCGTCGTCGACCAGGTCGAGGAGCTTGCCGCGAATCGCTCGTATCGCTTCCTGTCGCGTAAGCATCGTCACCGCGCGTCTCCTTCCATGCTTGCTCTGCACACTCCCATTTGCAGCATTGCAACATCCGTACCACGTCGCCGGGCCGGCAGAGATGGGTTCCACTAACCCTCGATGGGGCTCTCAGCCCACATTGTGCGCGAAACGACGCTGCTCCTACAGGGGGATCCTCCGGCCTGGATGGTGACCGCGGGGCATCCGCGCGCTCGCGAGATCCTTCGAGAAGACCCGGGTGAACCGGTTGATGCGTGGCCCGGCGGGCACTACCATGGAGCACTCACCGGAGGACCAGATCATGAAACCATCCCGCAGCGTCTACCTCGCCGGCGGTGACCACACGACGTTCATCGGGAAATTCCATCCCGACTTCATCTGGAAGGGGCATCCCGACTTCGGCAAGAAGAGCAACCCCACCATCGAGGAGCATCTGCATCGGGCCGCGCTGGCGGCGCTTGAGAGGGCGGGCGTGCAGCCCGGGACGGTGCAAAAAGGGTTCGTCGGCAACTTTACGGGCGAAATCTTCGCGCGGCAGGGACACCTCGGAGCCATGCTCGCCGCCGCTCATCCCTCCTTCGCCGGAAAGGCGTTCTCCCGGATCGAGGGGGCCTGCGCCTCCGGCGGCCTCGCGCTGCTGGCCGGCGTGGATGCGATCTCGGCCGGCTGCGACGTGGTGCTCGTCACTGGCGTAGAGGTGCAGACCACCATGTCGGCCAAGGACGGCGCCGACGCGCTCGCGCGCGCCGCCCACTACCCCACCGAGCGCGGGCTCGATCCGTTCACCTTCCCCTGCATGTTCGCCCGCCGCACGCGCGCGTACTGCGAGAAGTACAGCGTGACGCCCGAGGAGATCGCAGAGGTGGTGCTCAAGGCCTACGGGAACGCCACGAAGAACCCGTGCGCCCATATGCGCGCCTTCAAGATGACGCCCGAGTACGCGAGGAACGCATCGGATCAGAACCCGCGCTTTCTGGAGAACCCGGAATACAAGGACTGGTTGAAGGTCAGCGACTGCTCCCAGGTCAGCGACGGGGCTTCGGCCGCCGTTCTGCTGTCGGAGCAGGGCCTGCGTCTGTCCGGAAAGAATCTCGGCGACGTCGTGCAGCTCGTGGCGTACGGCCATGCCACCGTCCCGCTGAACGGCGAGCGCGATTACACTTCGCTCACCACCACGGCGGCGGCCGCGCGCGAGGCTTACCGTGACGCCGGGCTGGGTCCGGCCGATGTCGGCGTGGCCGAGGTTCACGACTGCTTCAGCATCGCGGAGATCCAGATGTACGAGGCTCTGGGCTTCGCCGGGCCGGGCAAGGGAATCGGGCTGGTGAAGGACGGCACGGTCGCTCTGAGCGGCCGGCTGCCCGTCAACACGGGCGGAGGGCTGATGGCGTTCGGCCACCCGGTGGGGGCCACGGGAGTGAAGCAGGCCGTGGAAATCCACCGCCAGATCAAAGGGATGGCCGGGGACTACCAGATCACGCGGCGCCCGCGGGTGGGCTTGGCGGCCAACATGGGTGGCGACGACCGTACCGCCGTCGTCACGATCTACCGCGACCCAAGGTAATCTCGGGCGAGATCTCCGGGATGCGGGGACCGGCATAGAGATCCGCCGTGCGCCCGAGGGTCTCCGTGAAGAACCGGTTCACCTCGGGCACCAGGAGGCCGGGGTCCTGCGCGATGATGTACTCAGCGTGCAGCCCCTCTTCGATCACCTTCAAGCGACGGGGCTCGCCCGCGGCCTCGTAAAGTCGCCGCGCCTGGTCGGGGTGGACGAGCCAGTCGTTTCCGCCGTGGATGATGAGAAGGGGGATGGGCGCCACCTCCGGGATGAGGTCCACGGCGGCCGGGTTCCCATGCCAAGGCCACGCCAGCCTGACCAGCCGTCGCTTTCTCGACAAGATCAGCTTGAGATGCCTGCGGCATGCGCCCGGACGAAAACCCAGACGCCAGAATTGCAGGCTGGCGGGAGCCCCCACGGTGCAGAGCGCCTCGGGACGGGCGCAGTCGTCGCGGCGCCGGGCCTGCGCCGCGGCCAGGATCCCGATGTACCCGCCCATCGAGAACCCGAGCACACCCACGGCCCGATGCATGTGGTGCAGGAATGAGATCAGTTCCGCGAGCTCGCCGCTCTCCACCCGCCCCCACGTGAAGGCGCCCGGCGCGTCACCGTGCCCCCTCAGATCGATCGACACCACGTCGAAGCCGGCCGCGAGTTCCTCGCACACCAGCGCGATCTCAGGGAGATCCCGCCAGGCGAACAGGCCGTGCACAACGACGAGTGCGTCCTTACCCTGGCCGCCAGTGTCCCGCGCGCTGTACAGTGTGCCGGTGCGGACTCTTCCCGAGGCGGGATACTCGAAGTGACGCGACAGGACCCCACCGGCAGGCATGCGGCCATCTTACGACACGGTACGACGAAAGGGGGCCGGCGACCGGTCTAGGGAATCGTTCCGCCGTGCCGCACCACCTCGCTGCGAATGTCATCCAGGCGCGTCTCCAGCTTGCTGACCCGATTGCTCAGCTCGTCGATCAGCCGCTGCAGCTCCTGCATGCGGCGGGTCGCCGGGCCGTCCTCGGAGGCGGGACTGACTTGGCTTTCGCGAAGTGTCGCCACCTCAACCTCGTGGAGTTTCCTCTGCTCCAACGCCTGGTCCCTCAGCACCGCGATCTTTCCGTACTCCCTTTGCAGCGCCAGGATCGCATCCTGGGTGTGGATGTCGGCGGGCTGGTTCGGCTCCGGCATTTGCTTCTCCGGCTCGCTTCCGGCGGCCTGACGGCCGGCCGGCCCACCGAGGATCTTGAGCTCGATCGTGTGATCCGGATTGGGCGCACCCTCCACGAGCGTCGCTCCCGACGGCACGGCGATCACGCCGGGCCGCGGATTCGCGGCTTCGGTGCGCACCCAGTCGATCTGTTCCTCCTGGATGACGGCAAGATTGCCTCGCGGAGCGAGCCTCATGAGCGCCTGCAGTCCTTTCACCTCCGGCTTCGCAACCGCCTCGATGCGGTGACCGTCGCGCGTGATGACGCTGTAGGCCAGCGGGCGGGCGATGCCCATCAGGGCGCCCGCTCCCGCAAGCATGAGACACAGACCGATCCTTCGCGCTGTATGACTCATGAGATTCTCCTTTAGCCCTGCTCGACGAGCGATTCCCGTCGCTGGGATGATGCATCCATGACCATGAAGATGAAACGCCGGAGTGATTCGCGGTCGGGCTCCTTCAGGTTCAGGAAGTAGACGCCCACACGCCACTCGCTCCGCGAGTGACCGACCTCCTCGGTGTAGACCACGACAGCTTCGCAGCTCACGTTCCGCGCCGCCTGTCCGGCCACCGCGGGCAGATGCAGAGCGATCGAGAGCTGTGTCTTGAGCGGGAGGAAGATGGGGCTACGAATCGCCGCCCCGCTCGCGCTCAGGTCGATGGTCTCCATCGAGACCGGCGCCCCTCCCTGCCAGTGCGGCAAAACCGCCGCGCGCAGGCCAACCCGGAGCCGTGGATCGACCTGAGGCCTGAACGTCAGCGGCATCCTGTCCGTCCCCCTTCCGTTTGAGAGACGCGCATCCGGGATGATGCGAGGCGGGGCCAGAATATAGGGCCCCCTTGAAGGAGCGGGCAAGGAGCGTCACCATGGGGGACTGATGGACAGAGCCAGGGTGCCACTTGTCGTGGGATTATGCCTGCTCGTTGTGGGGATCGAGTCCGCCGCCGGGAGCGCGCCCGCCCCGGGGCACCGGGACGTGGTGGACGGGGCCGGGCGTCAGGTGCGCGTCCCCGCTTCCGTCTCACGGATCGTCTCGCTGGCCCCGTCGGTGACCGAGATCCTGTTCGCGCTGGGGCTGGGGGACCGCGTGGTCGGGGTCACAGACTTCTGCGACTATCCCCCTGCCGCAGCCACGCGCGCGCGCATCGGCGGGATCATCAACCAGGATCTGGAGAGGATCGTGAGCCTGAGCCCTGACCTCGCGGTGGCCACCATGTCCGGCAACCTGAGAGACGATGCGGAGAGACTCGAGAGGCTCGGCATCCCCGTGTACACCATCGGGACGCCGACGGTGCCGTCAATCCTCGTCACGCTGAGGACAGTGGGTGACCTGCTGGGCGCTCCCCAGCCAGCCGCCGCCCTGGTGAAGGCCCTTGAAGCCCGTCTCGATGCCGTGCGGTCCGCCTCGTCAGCGCACAGGCGGCCTAGGACGCTCTACGTCATCGAGCCCGATCCGCTGATAGCGCCCGGCAGCGGCACGTTCCTCGGTGAGGCGCTTGCCATCGCGGGCGCCGATCTGGTCACATCGGACTCCAGTGCCGGCTGGGCCCAGTACGACATCGAAAAGGTGATCGGGTGGAAGCCTGAAGTGATCCTGACTCCCGAGGCCAATCGCGAGTGGGCCCGCCGCGTGCCCGAGATGGAGCGCTGGAGGGGGGTGCCCGCGGTCGCCGCGGGGCGCGTCTTCGTCATCTCGGACGCGATCCAGCACCCTGGCCCTCGGATGGTGGATGGGATCGAGGAGGTCGCCCGGCTGCTGGCGGGGAGCGACGACGTGGGAGGGGAAGGCACGCCTTGATGCGTTGAATCGGGGCGCCCACCCCTCCCTGCCGCCTTCGCCGCCGCCATGCGACTCGCTGGCCGCATGGCCCGCGGCGCCTCCCCCCTTGATCCCTCGGTCCTGCCGGTGTCTCCACCAGAGGGCTGCCCACCCGTCACCCCGCTGGGCGGCCGCCGAGACAGCGTTTCGAGGAATATGCCGGAATATACCGAAACTCGGTCCGCGAGGCACCAGGTTTTTTCCCCTCAGCCATGGGAGCCGCGGGAGGGCCGGGTTCACGCGTACTTGCGCAGCACTCCGATGACGACCCCTTGGACCCGCACCTTTTCCGCGGGAACGGAGATCGGCTTCAGCGCCATGTTGGCCGGCTGGAGCCTCACGGTGTCTCCCTCCTTGTAGAACTTCTTGAGGGTCGCCTCATGCCCGTCGATCAGGGCCACGACCACCGATCCGTTCTGCGGTCTCTGGCGCTTCTCGAGCACGACGTAGTCGCCGTCGCGGATCTGCTCGTCGATCATCGACTCGCCTCTCACCTGCAGCACGTAGCAATCGCCACTGCCTACCATGTCCTCGGGCACCGCGATCACCTCACGCTCCTCGACCGCCTCGATGGGAAGCCCCGCGGAGACGCGTCCGGCCAGCGGGAGGCGGATGGCGCGGACTCCCATGGCCGCCGGTGTGAGCTCCAGCGAGCGATTGGCGTTCCAGGTCTTGCGGACGAGCCCCTTCTTGCGGAGGTTGTCAACGTGCTTGTGAACGGTCGCCACGGAGCTCAAACCGAAATGCTCTCCGATCTCCACCAGGCTGGGCGAGTACCCCTTCTGGTCGAGGAACCGCGTGATGAAGTCCAGGATCTCCTTCTGCCTCTTGGTCAGGACCATCTGCCGACGCTCCCTTCTGGCGTGTCTCCTCCGGTCCACGCGCCCTCACGATTGGCGGCTGCAGGATAAGTGAAAGTAAGGTGAAGCGCAAGTGGACGATCGAGATCATCACGGGAGAGCGACCATCTCACGCAGGGAGGTGCGTGGCCATCGCGGGCGCTGCCTGATCGATCTTCAGATCGCCCGCGATCCAGGCTTCTTTGAAGGCGGCCACGACCCGCGGGTCGAACACGATACCGCTCAGCTCCTGGATGCGGGCCACGGCGGCGTCCAGCCTCATGGCTCTCTGGTACGGCCGGTTGGTGGTCATCGCGTCGAACGTGTCGGCCACCTGCACGATGCGGGCGATGAGCGGGATCTCCTCACCTTTCAGGCCGTCGGGGTAGCCACCGCCGGCCCACCGCTCGTGATGGCTTCTCATCGCGGGGATGATCTCCTTCATCTGTGGCATCTCTCCCAGGATGTGAGCGCCCTTGAGCGGGTGCCGCTTCATGATCTCGAACTCCTTGTCGGACAGCGCCGCCGGCTTGCGAAGGATGGCGTCCTCGATGCCGATCTTGCCCACGTCGTGCAGCAGCGCGCCTACGGTGAGGTTGCGAAGCTCCTGCCTGGAGACGCCGAGATGCCTCGCGATGGCCGCAGAGTAGCGGTGCACGCGATCCGAATGACCCCGCGTGTAAGGATCCTTCTCGTCGATGGCCGCCGCGAGCGCCTTGATCGTCCCGAGGAAGAGCTGGCTGTTCTCTTCGGCCGCGTGCTTGATCTTCTCGATGTAGTTGCTGATCTCCTCGGACATCATGTTGAACGTCTCGGCGAGCTCGCCGATCTCGTTGCTTGCTCGCACCTCGGCACGCGCGGTGAAATCACCCGCTGCGATCCGGCGCGTCTTGTCCACGAGCACCTTCAGCGGGCGTGTGACGGCCCCGGCGAAGACCACGGCGGAGACCGCGGCCAGCCCGATGGCGAACAACGCCCACTGCAGCGCGCTGCGGCGCATCTCAGCCACCGACGCGTAGGCCAGGCTGCGATCCACGAGGACGAAAATACCCCAGCCTCTCTCGGTCGCGGCGCGCGCGCCCAGCAGCTCCTTCACGTTCATGCCTTCAGGCGCGTCGAATGGGATGATCTCCGTGACGCCGGCACCCTGCCGCCTGAACCTCGTGACGATCTCCATCCTCCGGTACGCCTCGCCTTCCGTCAAGGCCGCAGGCATCCCCGCCGACGCGAACAGGTTCTCCGAGTCATCCATGGCGAACGTGATGTAATGCGAGCTTAGAGACCCTACACTGCGATCCCAGGCGTCGCCCAGATCCACCACGGCCGCAAGCACCCCCCGGATCTGATCGTTCAGCTTCACTGGCACGGCGGCCACCACACAAGGCCTTCCCCCCGGCTCCCCCGCCGAGGGGCGCCCGACGAACGACTCGCCGCCCATCGACGTGGCGAACGCCTCGAACAGGGAACCCGCCACGGCATCCTTCCTTGTCCGGGAGCGATCGCCCACCTCCACCATCGTCCCTTCCCGCGAGGTGTAGCGCAGCAGCAGCACTTCTCCCGTCAGGTAGGGCGCCAGCTTCTCATCGCCCCTGAGCTGTCCTCCTTCCGGCAGCGCGTCGAGCCGGCTTTCGAGAAAGTGGGCGGTGGCCCAGAGCTGGTTCTGCGCACCGTGGATTGCGGATGTGAGGTCCTGCACGATTGACGACGCCACCTCGAGCTGGTACTCGCGGCTGGCCGACTCGAGGCTCTCGCGGTTGATGTCGATGAGCTTGTAGGCCATCAGGCAGAGCGGCACGAGCGCCGTCAGCAGCAGAACGCACAGCAGGGTCCACAGCAGCCGGATCCTGCGGCGCCGGGGTCTGACGCACGCCGGCGGCGGGCCAGCTTCAGGCGACATGCGACATGGCCCTCTGCCGGCGCACGGCCTCTGCGAGGCGCTCCGCCACCTCGTCGACATCGGCCTGGGTGGTCATCCGCCCGAAGCCGAAGCGCACCGCGGCGTGCGCCCGCTCGTCGGTGGCCCCCAGTGCCTTCATGACGTAGGAGGGCTCGCGCGATTCGTTGGCGCAGGCGGAGCCGCTCGACACGGCGACCGACTTGAGCGCCGAAATGAGGCCCTCGGCCTCCACGTGCTCGAAAGAGAGGTTGAGGTTGTTGGGAAGGCGCCTCGTGGGATGTCCATTCAGCACCACCCCGGCGATGCGCGATTGCACCGCGTCAAGGAATCTGAGGCAGAGCGCTCGCAGCCTGAGCTCTTCCTCGG
>JAWPNA010000137.1:0-5603 GCA_045402695.1 Acidobacteriota bacterium | reverse complement strand
GCCCGCGAGATCGATTCCGCGGGCGCCCTCGGCACCCGGATCGACCACGTGCGGATCCGCCACCACGTCCACGAAGCGATGGACTGGGGGAGGCGCCGCGAGCTTCACGGACGGTTCGGGCTGGCCCTCGAGCAGCGACTGGAGTCGCAGGCGGCCGGCGTGAGCGTGGAGGAGCTGGCACACCATTTCATCAATTCGCCCGACGTGGAGCGCGCCCTGGCCTACGCCGAGCGGGCAGGCTCGCGCGCCATCAGGCTTTGCGCCAACGAGCGCGCCATCTCGTTCTTCGAACGCGCCCTGGAGCTGGTGCCTCCATCGGACTCGACACGCCGGCTGCGCCTCCAGCTTCATCTGGGCGACGCCTACCGGCAGGCCCGCGATCGCGTGCGGGCGACCGAGACCTACGAGCGCCTGATGAAGGGAGCCCGCGCCGCCGGCGATAAGGAGATGGCCTGGACCGGCACGTCACGGCTGCTTGACGTGCAGTGGCGCGGCGGGCAGCACGACGAGGCGCAGAGAACGGCCCAGCGGCTGGTCACCGCGCTGAAGGCCGAGGGAGAGAAGCACAACCGCGCGAGCTGCATCCTGGTGCTGGCCAATATCGCTGGGGCACGCGGCCGGCTCGATGAGGCCAAGGCGCTCAACAAGGAGGCGCTCGCCTTGTGGCGCGAGATCGGGCACATGCCCGGCGTGGCCGCGTCGCTCAACAACCTCGGCTCGATCGACACGCTGCAGGGTGGCACGGATGAGGGCCGGACGCTTCTGGAGGAATCGCTCAGAATCTGGCAGAAGCTCCCCGATCTGCAACGCACGTGGGAAGTGCTCGGCAACCTGGGTTCCTGGTACCGCAAACGCGGGGACCTCGCCTCGGCCGCGAGCCGATCGGAGGAGGCCGCCGACCTCGCGAAGCGTCACCGGGACCGATTCCAGGCAGCCCAGTGCCAGGCGAACCTCGCGACCGTCTACCACATGCAGGGCAGGATGGACCGCGCGCTTCAGGCGGCCTCAGACGGCGTGGCCAACGCGCAGGCATTGGGGCTGGATCCCTTGCTGTGCGAGCTGCTCGACTTTCTCGGGATGATCGAGCGCGACCTCGGCCACCACGCCGAGGCGGCGGCCGCTCATGGGCGGGCGGCCTCGGTGGCCCAGCGCGCCGGCCTGGCCAACCAGGAGGCCTACGCGCTGAGCTCCCTCGCGCTGGATCGCCTCTCTTCACCGGACACGACAGATCGAGAGCCCAAGGCTCTCAAGGAGATCCTTCGCAAGGCCACCAAGCTGGCCTCGGGAGTCGATAGCCCGCGCCTGCGCGCGCGCCTGCACGAGGCCGCCGCCCGCGCCGCGCGCGCGGTCGAGGAGAACGAGCCCGCTTTGCAGAGCGCTCGGCAGGCTCTCGAAGCCGCCACCGAGGGACGGTTGTGCGAGGTCCAGGCGGCCGCCGAGCTCCTGATCGCCGAGTGCCTGGTGGCCCTGGCCCGTCACCAGGAAGCCGCCGAAGCAGCACACCGCGCTCTCGCTCTGGCCGAGCCCGCGGGCCTTGCCGAGATCAGGTGGCAGGCCCATCTCATCCTGGCGGGCATTCAGCAGCAGGCGGGCCACCGCCAGGCCGAAAGAGACGAGCTGGGGTGCGCCGCCACCGTTCTGCGGGAAGTCGCGGACAGCATCGCCGATGGGCAGATCCGGCTGACCTATCTCGCCGAGCCGCGCCGCGCGGAGGCGATGAGGAAAGCGGCGGCCGCGGCGCCACGGCCGGCGCGGGCCGCGACTTTGGGCCCAGAGGCGACCGCCGACCTCACATTGTCGGCCCTCTACGAGATCACCGGCATCATCAGCTCGATGTCCGACCCCGAGTCCTTGCTCGATCGCGTCCTGGATGTTGCGCTCGGCATCGTCAAGGCAGAGCGAGGACTCGTCATCCTGCTGGACGAAACCACGGGCGACCAGCAGGTGGCCGCGGCGCGCGAGGTCGAGGAGGAAACCGTCCGCGACGCGCTCGAGTACAGCCACAGCGTGGTGAAGGAAGCCGCCGCCGGCCACATAATGGTGGCGCTCGACACGCTTCATGATGACCGCTTCCGCAACTTCAAGAGCGTGAGTCTCTACTCGATCAAGTCGCTCATGTGCGTGCCGATGAAGGTGCGCGACCGGATCATCGGCACGGTCTATGTGGACAGCCGCCGGCGGGGCACCTCCTTCGACGAGCGGGATCTGCGCTTTCTCACCGCGTTCGCCGACCTTGCCGGCGGGGCCGTCGAGCAGGCGCGCATGCACGAGCGGCTCGCCATGGAAAACGTCTACCTGCGCCGGGAGGCCGGCGAGCGCAACCGGTATCAGAACATCATCGGCAAGAACGTGAAGATGCAGGCTGTTTATGACCTGTTGGAGAAGGTGGCGGCCTCGAACCTCCCGGTGCTGATCCACGGAGAGAGCGGCACCGGCAAGGAGCTGGTGGCACGCGCCCTGCACTACAGCGGGCCTCGGCGTCACAAGAGGTTCCTCACCGAGAACGTGGCCGCGATCCCCGACGCCCTCATGGAGAGCGAGATGTTCGGCCACGTGCGCGGGGCCTTCACGGGAGCCGACAGGGACCACCGGGGCCTGTTCGAGCAGGCCGACGGCGGCACGATGTTTCTCGACGAGGTCGCGGACATGTCGCTGCCGATGCAAAGCAAGCTGCTGCGGGCGCTGCAGGAGGGCGAGATCCGTCCGGTCGGCGGCAAGGACACGCGAAAGGTGGACGTGAGAATCGTCACGGCCACCAACAAGGACCTCGAGAAGATGATGAAGGAGGGCCGCTTCCGGGAGGATCTGTACTACCGCATCAACGTGGTGCGCATCCCGCTGCCGCCGCTGCGCGAGCGCAAGGAGGACATCCCGCTCCTGGTCGAGCACTTCCTGTCCAAGCCGGCGCGCGAGACCGGCGGCACGGTCAAGCGGATGGAAGTCGGCGCTCTGCAGCTTCTGCTGCGCTATTCCTGGCCGGGCAACATCCGCGAGCTGGAAAACGAGATGCAGCGGCTGGCCGTGCTCAGCTCGGGAGACATCATCACGCAGCGCGACATCATGGAGAGCGGCGAGTTGTTCGAGAAGATCACGCGCCTGGAGGACAGGGAGGCATTCGCGTCGCTGGAAGTGCTCGAGCGCCGACAGATCGAGAAGGCGCTGATGGAGGCCGCGGGCAACCGAGGGCGCGCCGCCGAGCTTCTGGGGATCAGCCGGGCCACGATCTTCCGCAAGCTGCGCAAGCTCGGCATCTCACATTGATGGAAGCGGGCCACCGCTCCACGCCTAGGTGTTTCTCCTTTTAACGCAATAGCTTGCAGGATCCGACACGGATCCTGAGTCTCAATGCGAGACGAGCCCTCCGTCAGGCGGCGCCTCTTTCCCCCTTCCCTGCACGCCATGATCTCTTTTCATGTCAGCAAGTTACGCATAGCCTCGGGCTGCCCACGCCGGGCTGGCACACTCCCTGCTCCATGCGAAGCCGAGTTCGGGCGCAGTACATCTTGGACCGCAGGTACTGGAGAAAGGGGTGTAGTCATGACGGGCAAGAGGATCGCAGCTCTGATGGTGATGGCCCTCGTGGTGTTGACGGTTTCTCAGCCGGTGGTGGCGGGCGTGGGTGGATGCCGCGGTCGGGACTGCTCGATCAGCAGCCCCACCGTTGCGACGCCGACGGTGCTCGATACGTTCAGCTCGCTGCTGCCGGCGCACGTGGCGGCCGCGTTGAAGGCGATAATCGAGAATAAAGGAAACGGCAAGGGCGTGGTGCAGGACCCGGGTGACGTGACCGTTGACGGTGTGGGTGGCTGCCGCATTCTGGGCACCTGCTCCTGCGGCGTCGGCGGCTGCTGAGTACGGACGTCCGCTAGACCGGCTCTGGCCCACAGACCGGAGATTCAAGCGATGAAGGGCGCTCAGCAGAGCGCCCTTTTTATTTCCGGCAGCGTGCGCTTCATCACAACCGCCCGAAGCCGGGCGGAATGCTGAGCCGGCTCATCCGCCGATACAGCTTTGTCCGGGACCATCCGATGAAGCGGGCGGTCTTGGCCTTGTCGCCCCGGAACCTGATCAGTGCCGTCTCGATCATCACCCGCTCGTGCGGCTTGGCCTGCCCATCGGGGTACGGCTCGCTCTTCTCCGCCAGCGCGTAGTCGATGATTGTGTCGGGAAGCGCGTCCACACCTACTGTCACCCCCGAGGCCATCACCACCGCCCGCTCCACCACGTTGCGCAGCTCCCGCACGTTGCCCGGCCACGGGTAGCGTCCCAGAATCTCCATCGCCTCGCGCGAGATCACCTTCACCGTGGCTTCCCTCACCTTCGACAGGAAGTGCTCCACCAGCAGCGGGACGTCCTCCGCCCGCTCTCTCAACGGCGGCAGCTTCAGCCCTACCACGTTCAGCCGGTAATACAGATCACCCCGGAATCCGCCCGACTCCACCATCGCCTGCAGCTCCCGGTTGGTGGCCGCGATGATCCGCAGATCCGTCCGGATCAGGTCGCGGCCCCCCAATGGCCGGAACTCCCCTTCCTGCAGCACCCGCAGCAGCTTCGCCTGGATGCGCGGGCTCATGTCCCCCACCTCGTCCAGAAACAGCGTCCCCCCGTCCGCCAGCGCGAACAGTCCTCTTCTGTCTCTCTCCGCCCCCGTGAAGGCCCCACGCACGTGGCCGAACAATTCGCTCTCGATGAGCGACTCTGACAGCGCCGCGCAGTTCTCCCCGATAAACGGCGCCCCGCGGCGTGGGCTCGCCAGGTGGATCGCGCGCGCCACCAGCTCCTTGCCCGTGCCGCTTTCTCCTTCGATCAGCACGTTGGCGTGGCTGGCCGCGACCTTCGCGATCAGAGAGTTGAGCTTCGTGATGGCCGGGCTCTTGCCGATGATCCCCGCGCGCGCCGCCTCATCCGTCGTGATGTCCATCTCCCCTCATGCGCCACGTTCGGCCTCGCTGCTCGTCGGACCTGCCCCGGCACTGGATTGAGCCGGTCTGCGGGGGCCAGGAAGGGCAACGTGCATGCCACGGGAGACAAGGAGTTTCAGCCGATCCGGCAGGACAGATCGCATGGCTAAGGTCTTGCGGGAAATGGGGATGGCTCGGCGCAGGGGCCGGCGATTGAGGTCGTGCGGACTGTTACACCGGCTGTCACGAAAACCATCGGCGGGTGTTCGCGGCCTGGTCTGATGCGGCTGTCGTCCCGGGCGGCGGGATCGGGCAACATGCAAGCACATCGAGAGACTGGCTCGATGCGAGCGTCAGGTTGCCGCCTTGCGATTGCGGCCTCGAGGATGTGAGAATCCTCGTTCATGGAGACGGCCCGGAAGCGAAACTGGCTCATCATCCTGGCGTTGATCGGGATCTTTGCGGCGACGATGCTCAGCCTCTCGGCTTTGCTTCTTTCCCGGTGGAGCGAGCTGCGCAGCGTGACGCCTCGGGACGCCGACAGCGCCTTCGCCGGCGCCATGACCGAGATGGAAAACCGATCACCGTACCTGGAGATCTCCGAAGCCGGCACGGTCCACGTCCACCGCGAGCTGGAGCAGACAGTGCCGGCCGATCTCCGGACGCTCCACGTTCTTGCCTGGGAACCCCGCACAGCCCGGT
>JAWPNA010000323.1:0-3627 GCA_045402695.1 Acidobacteriota bacterium | reverse complement strand
TCGAGCAGGCTGTCGAGGCGAGTCTGGATCCGGGTCAGCTCGGCCCTGACCCGGTCTTCCTCGGCGTGACGGCGAGCGTCCTCGATGATGTCGTTGATCTCGCGCTCGGACAATCCCCCCGTCGGAGTCACGACGAGCCGGTGCTCGCGCCCGGTCCCGTGGTCCCGCGCGCTCACGTGCACCATCCCGTTGGAATCGATGTCGAAGGTGACTTCGACCTGAGGGACCCCTTTCGGTGCGGGAGCGATCCCCACCAGCTCGAACTTCCCCAGCGACTTGTTGTGCGCGGCGATCTCACGCTCGCCCTGGAGCACGTGCACCTCGACCTTCGATTGGTTGTCGGCGACCGTCGTGAAAATGCGGGACTTCTTGGTCGGGATGGTGGAGTTGCGCTCGATCAGCTTGGTGAACATGCCGCCGCGCGTCTCGATCCCCAGCGACAGCGGCGTGACGTCGAGCAGCACCATGTCCTTCACGTCGCCGCGCAGGATCCCCGCCTGAATCGCCGCTCCGATGCCCACAACCTCATCGGGGCTCTTGTCGCGGTTGGGCTCCTTGCCGAAGATCTCCCGAACGAGGTCAATGACCCGCGGCGTTCGGGTTTGTCCCCCCACCAGCAGAACCTGATCGATCTGCTCCCGCGCGAGGCCCGCCGCCTTCATCGCGTCCTCGCACGGCTTGCGCGTCCTCTCGATCAGATCTTCCACGAGCCGCTCGAAGTCCGGGCGCTCCAGCCTCACGTTGAGGTGCTTCGGCCCCGAGTCGTCTGCGGAGATGAACGGGAGGTTGATTTCGGCCGATGCTGACGTGGAAAGGTCGCACTTGGCCTTCTCCGCGGCCTCCTTGAGTCGCTGCAGCGCGAGCTTGTCGCGCCGCAGATCGATGCGGTGCTCGGTCTCGAACCGGCCGACCAGCCAATCAATGATCCGCTGATCGAAGTCCTCCCCACCCAGGAACGTGTCCCCGGACGTCGACTTCACTTCGAAGACACCGTCCCCGATCTGCAGGATGGTGATATCAAACGTCCCGCCTCCAAGATCGTACACGGCGATCCTGCGCTCCTTGCTGTCCTCCGCGCCGTAGGCCAGGCTCGCCGCGGTGGGCTCGTTGATGATGCGCGACACCTTGAGGCCCGCGATGCGGCTTGCATCCTTGGTGGCCTGTCTCTGCGAATCGTCGAAGTAGGCCGGCACGGTGATGATCGCCTCATCCACCTCGGAGTCGAGGTAGTCCTCGGCCATCTCCTTGATGCGGGAGAGGATGATGCCGGAGATCTCGGCGGGGCTGTAATCACGGTCCTTGATCCGGATGCGGATGTCGCCGTTGATCGCCTCGGAGATCTCGTACGGTAGGAGAGCCCGGGCCTTCTGCACCTCGGGGGCGTTGAACTTGCGTCCGATGAGCCGCTTCACCGCGTAGACCGTGCTGGTGGGATTGGTGAGGGCCTGGCGTTTTGCGATGTTGCCCACCAGCCTGTCACCCTTGTCCGTAAAGCCGACGATTGACGGGACCGTCCGCGACCCTTCCTTGGTGGGGATCACTCGGGGCTGCCCGCCTTCGATGAACGCCACGCAGCAGTTGGTCGTCCCCAGGTCAATCCCTATGATTCGGCCCATCGTGCAACCTCCATGAAGGACGGTGCCCTATCCGGACTCTTCGTCGCCGGGATTCACGCCGTCTGCCTCATCCGCGGCTCCTTGAGTGTTCTTCTCCCCCGGATTGAGCGCCACCTTGACCAGGGCGTGCCTCAGGACCCGGCCCTTGAACCTGTATCCCTTCTGCGCTTCCTCAATCACGGTGTTGTGGGGGAGCCGGGTCGTCGCCTCGCCCACGACCGCCTCGTGATAGAGGGGATCGAACGGCTCGCCCACGGCCTCGATCGGCTCCAGCCCGGCGCGCAGCAGGCAATCCTTCAACTGCCTGTGGATCAACCCCAGCCCTTCCCTGAACGGATCATCCCGCGGGGCCTGCTCCAATGCGCGATCGAGGTTGTCCACGATGGGTAGCATCTCCTTCACCAGCGCTGCTTCGGCGAGGCCCCTCTCCTGTTCGCGCTCGCGCTCGATGCGCTTGAGGAGGTTGTCGAAGTCCGCCCGCGCGCGGATCCAGAGATCGTGGTACTTGTCCCTCTCGGAACGCACCGCCGCCAGCTCTTCATCACCCGCCGGTTCCACGCTGCGGCCGGCGGTCTCGGCAGTGGCGGTGCGGCGCGGCGGCTCCCGAATCTCGGGGGGCTCGGGAGCACCGGGATCGAGCACCTCGATCTCGCCCAGGCCGGCGGAGGAGTCCTCTCCTTCTTCCAGGATCTCGTCGATGCGGATCTTCTCGGGCTTCTTCTCTTCAGACATGCGCAAAGGGGACGGCCGGCCTCCTCAGCCCTGGTAGCGGGATAGCGCCGCGGAAAAGAGTCGTGCCACGGAATCGACCAACGCGATGGCCTTCGCGTACTCCATCCGTGTGGGGCCGATGATGCCGAGCGTGCCCAGGGTCTGGCCTTCCATGCCGTATCCGGAGGCGACCAGCGCGCAGTCGCTCATCTGGGGACTCGGGAGTTCCGAGCCGATGATGACGCGGACCCCCTCGGTCTGCCGTTCCAGGCAGCTATTGAGGACGCGCAGCAGCTCGTGCTTCTCCTCGAATGTGCGGAAGAGGCCTTTCAGCCGCTCGATCCGCGCGAACTCCGGATCCGAGAGCAGGTTGGCCGCACCGTCCACGAAGACCTCGCCGCTGCCCCCCTCCGGGCGCGCCTCCACCTCGAGCCCGGCGCGGCCAAGCTCCAGAGCGTCCCGGAGAAGATCGTCGTAAAGGGCCTTCTCCTGGCCCATCAGATCGAGAATCCTGTCCCGGATTTCCGGCAGCGTGTGCCCCTTGAACGTCGCGGTGAGGTACTTTCCGATTCTGTCGAGCTTCTCCTGTTCGAACTCCTGCTCCGCTTCGATGACCTTGTTGTGGATGATTCCCGAGGCGGCCACGAGGATCACCAGCACGCGACGCGGCGCGAGGCGCACGAACTCGACGTCGCGCAACCGGGCGAGAGAGAGGTGCGGAGAAACCACGACACCCATGTGCTTCGAAAGGCGGGACAGGATCCTGGATGCGTTGCTGAAGAGATCCATGATCTCCGCGGGTGGATCCTGGAGGCTTGACTCGATGAAGCGCTCGTCGGCCGCCGAAAGCCTCCGCGCTTTCATGAGGGAATCCACGTAGACCCTGTAGCCGAGATCGGTCGGCACGCGGCCGGCGGATGCATGGGGCTGAGCGAGCAGGCTCTTCTCCTCGAGGTCGGCCATCACGTTGCGGATCGTCGCCGCCGAGAGTCCTTCGCGGTTGAGCCTGGAGATCGTCCGGGATCCCACGGGCTCGCCCGTCTCAACGTACGATGCCACAATCGCCTCCAGGATCTCCTGATCCCGCTTGTCGAGCATGATCTCTTTCATCCTTCCTCACGTCTCGCGAAACGTCGTGTCGAAACCGGACACTGGAATATAATGAGGGCCTCCGCGGAGTGTCAAGAAACCCGCGCCCGACGCGCGGTTACGCCGCGCCTCTGCCCTCGCCGGGGCCGCGGCTGAGCAGGAAGGTCTTGATGAAGGCGTCCAGCCCCCCGTCCAGGACGTCCTCCACCTG
>JAWPNA010000210.1:0-12801 GCA_045402695.1 Acidobacteriota bacterium | reverse complement strand
CTCTCGGCCGAGCCGCTCCAGCAGACCCGCAAAATCTACGATGAAGCACTTGCGACGGCCTCGGAAGTTGTTGCCGACCGGCGCAGAAGAAGGTAAGCTCCTCCCGATTATCGGACCTATGGACTTGAATTGGCCTACTGGCATGAAATCCACCGCACGCGTCACCGCACTCCTTCTTGCTCTCCTCCTCCCCGCCTGTTCGCTCGCATGGGCATCCGTCTATGTCACCGAGACCTCCGGGATACGCTGGAACGACGTGGGTGGCATCCGGTGGAACGACGTCGGTGGGATCCGATGGAACGATGTAGGGGGGATCCGGTGGAACGACGTCGGCGGCATCCGATGGAACGACGTCGGAGGACTGCTGTTCACCGACGCTTCCGGCATCCGCTGGAACGACGTGGGGGGGATCCGCTGGAACGACGTGGGCGGGATCGAATTTGTCGCGCCGGTCGGCGACCCCGTCAGCGTGGACCTGGAGCTTCTGAGTCTCCTCGGGGTTCTCCCCGATACTTCCGCCATCAACGTCATCATCACCTACCGCCTCCAGCCAACGGCGGCCGACATGGCCGACCTGGTGTCGCTGGGGATCACTGGCGGCACGATCTTCCGCGCCCTTCCGATGGTGGTGGCCAACGCGACCCGGTCACAGATCGATGCCATGGGCGACCTGCCCCACGTGCGGTCGGTCTACTCCAACAAAACACTTTCGTTTTTCGATGACGTCAGCCGCGCTTTCATCGGCCTCGACGAGGTGGCCGCTGATGGGGAATTGCGAGTGGCGGGGCGCTCGGTCACCGGCGCCGGAGTCACGATCGCAGTGCTTGACTCTGGTGTTGACGCCGGACACCCGGACCTCCCGTATGGAACGAAGGTGATCCAGAACGTCCGGCTCGGCCAGGCGACCGGTGGGATCGGATTCACCTACCCGACCCACGCCGAGGGGGTGGTCGACACCGACCTGGTCCTGGGTCACGGCACGTTCGTGGCGTCGGTGGCGAGCGGAACGGGTCAGGCCAGTGGTGGCCGTTACAAGGGTGTCGCGCCGGGTGCCTCCGTGCTGGCGCTGTCGGCCGGTGATCTCTACATCATGAGCGTGCTGGAGGGGTTTGATTACATCCTGGAGAAGAGGGCGCAGTACGGCGTGAAGGTCGTGAACTGCTCCTGGGGAACGGAGGGGTTCTTCGACCCCGCCGACCCCGTGAATATCGCCACCCGGCTCCTGTACGACGCCGGCGTGACGGTGGTTTTCGCGGCGGGCAACCATGGCCCCGCCCCCGACACCCTCAACCCCTACTCCGTCGCACCCTGGGTCATCGGTGTAGGGTCGTCACGCAGGGACGGCGTCTTGTCGCGCTTTTCCTCGCGTGGGATCTTCGAGGAGCTCCTTTACCATCCCACGCTCATCGCCCCGGGAGAGGGGATCATCGCCGCCAACGCGTCCGGGGCGGCCGGCGTGGGCGGTGTGACCGGCGTGGCCGACCCTTCCGCCGGGGTGTCCGTGCCGTCCCCCGAAAGCGTGTGGTACACGGTGTCCAGCGGGACATCGTTCGCCGCCCCGCATGTGGCGGGTGTCGTCGCGCTGATGCTGGAGGCCGACCCCACACTGACTCCCACAGCAATCAAAAAGATGCTCCAGGAAACGGCGATGCCGGTGCTCTCGCGCGACCGTTCGCAGGTCGGGGCCGGGGGCCTGGACGCCTGGGCCGCGCTGACGCGGACAATCGACGACACCAGACCGTTTGGCACCCACGTCGCGGGGTGGCTCGACGAGCGACCCTATCGGATCAATTACCAGCCGGCGACATTCGCGTCGGGAGTCGTGCCGGCCGGCGGCGCCGCGGTGCTTGCCGCGGACGTGGCCGGAGCGGTCGCATCCTGGCAAGCCTCGATCGTGTGGAACCAGCCTCCGGGGACGGGCGACCTGGACATGAGGGCCGTGAACAGCGCCGGCGCGGAGGTGGAGCGGTCCGATGGGCTGATCGGCCCATCCCTGTTCGGACGCACCGAGGGGATGCAGCTTCTGGCCGAGGTCTCGCCGCCTCTCACCCTCGAGATCTTCTTCAAGAATGGAGTCGGCGCCCTCGACCAGCCGTTCGAGCTGAGGCAGCAGAAGGCCACGGCGGTCGTGACGGCCTACGCCGACGTGGCTTCATTGCCGGGTCCGGACCAGGAGGTCGTCGCGCGGGCCGTCAGCCGCCACGTGCTGGTGGGGCGCGGGTCGCTGTTCGAGGCGTCAGCGGGACTCACGCGAGGCGAGCTGGCGCGCGCCTTGGCGCTGGCGGGCCGATTGCCGCAGAGGATCCCGTCGTCTCCGTCCTTCGCGGACGTCGCACGCACGGACACCGCGTACCCCTACGTCGAGTCGGTCGCCGGGTCGCGAGCCCGACGGAGAGTGATGGAGAAGCGCACCGACAACCTCTCTCCATCGCGCCGTGGCAGCGTCTCGCAGGACAATTTGCAGCTCGACTCTTATTTCGCCCCTCGGCAACTCGTCATCCGGCTTGACTACGCCGTCGCCGTCGTCCGCGCGGCCGGTCTGGAGGCTGAGGCGCAGGCACGGGCCGATGAGACGCTCGGTCTGGCCGACGAATCGACAATCCCCGCCTCCAAGAAAGGATACGTCGCCGTCGCCCTCGACCGTGGCTTCATCCAATCGGTCACTCTCTCGGGCGGCGAGAGCTTCGACCCCGACGGCTACCTTCCTCGTCTCTCGGCCGCGCGCTATCTGGTGAAGCTGCTGGAGTGAGGCTCGGCTGTCTTGCGGGCAGGCTCGCATTGGTCCGAGCAAAGAGGAGGGGAGATGACGATGTCGATTCCAACTGCGGTTCTGGCAATCTTCATCCTGGGATCCGATGCGCCGGCCGCCACGGCCTGCAGGGAGATACAAGGTCTCGCGCCGCTCCTGGGGCCCGGTCGCGTGCTCTTCCTGGGAGAGATCCACGGAGCCGCCGAGCCCCCCGCGTTCACGCGCGACGTGGCCTGCGCGGCGCTGGCGCAAGGGCTCGAGGTCACCGTCGAGCTCGAGATCCCGATCACCGAAAACTCCCGCGTCCAGAACTTCACGGCGTCGGCCGGGGCGCCCTCGGACGTGCAGGCGCTCATCTCAGGCGAGTTCTGGCGACAGAAGTACCAGGATGGGCGGCCCAGCCGCGCGCGTCTCGATCTGATCGACGCCCTGCGGCGCCTCCGCGCCGGAGGCGGGAGGATCGAAATCGTCCTCATCGATCCCGGCCTTCCGAACCCAGTCGATCGTGACCGCGGGATGGCCGAGCTCCTCGGCGCCGCGATGGATGGCTCCCCTCGGGGATTCCACGTGGTGCTGCTGGGCAATCTCCACACCTCTCTCGACATCGGAACGCCCTGGGATCCCAAGGTCGAAAACGCCGCCTACCTGTTCGCGCGCGCGCGGCCGGCAGTCAAGGTCGTCGCGCTCGACGTCGCGCGGACCGGGGGCATGGCGTGGACGTGCACCGACGGAGTCGCCGAGCACTGCGGCGCCGGCAAGGTCAAGGGGGATCCGGCCGCCGGGACCTGGAACGTGGTGATGAACACCGACGGACGCCACCGCGGGCACGACGGCGCCTACGGCTTGGAAGCGTTGACCGCCTCGCCGCCGGCGCGCGACGCGAAGGACTGATCGCCCCATCCGTCGCTCTGTTTTTCTAGGTCGTAGGAGCCAACTTCGGAAAAAAGTCGTGCTCGCGGCAGTGTATCGTAGTAGGATAGCGACTTAGTCGCGAACATCCCTCCCCGCTAGCAAGGTGACCACTCACGTGGACGTCCGATGCACTTCGGCGAACTCGGCGACATCCGGTCGGCACCAACACTCTCAGCTACCACAGCCAGGAGGCCCATCGATGAGAACCCTGCGAACCAGTTGGCTGGCGACTCTTGCCGGCTTGATCGTCTCGACCCTCGCTTACGGGCAGACTTCTCTCCTCATCGCGCCGGGTGCCACATCGCGACCGCAGGCAGACCAATCAGCCACTTCGGCCGCGCCGTCTGGGCCCGGCAGCATCCCGAATCTGGTGGCGCCCGCCGTCCTGTATGGGGCCGCGTATTCAGGCGCTGATGGCCTGGCGACGCTTTACCGCATCGACCCCTCGACCGGCGCCGCCACGGCCATCGGCCCGATAGGTTTCCAGCGAGTCAGCGGCATGGACTTCGACGCTTCGGGCGTCCTGTACGCCAATGCCGAGCGAAACGACGGCTCGAACACCAACGTCTTGATCCGGATCGATCCGGCCACTGGCGCGGGTGGGGAGGTCGGCCCCACAGGGGTCAGCGGTCTGGGCTTCGGGGACCATTTCTCCGACGTGTCCTTCCGGCCCGGAGACAATGCACTGTACGGCTACATCGAGGGCTCCGACGCGCTCGGGACCATCAACACGAGCACCGGAGCGGCCGCCCTGGTGGGTCCGACCGGGGTGGCCTGCTGCGGCAACGGGATCGCCTTCAGCCCGGGAGGAGTGCTGTTTCATGCCAACCAGGCCAACCTGAACACACTGGATCAGTCAACCGGGACGGCGACTCTCGTGATGCCGCTGGGATTCCCTCCTCTGGGTCTTTTCCCCCGTGTCAATGCCATGGACTCCCGTCCAGTCACCGGCGTCATGTACGCTGCAGTGCGGGACAACACGCCGAGAAACTATCTCGCCACCGTCGACACCTCCACGGGCGCGGTCAGCATCATCGGCGCGAGCATAGCGGGGCTGGATGCCATCGCCTGGGGGCCGCCGGCATCCGTCGTGGCGATGCCCCAGCTCGCTCCCGCTCTGTACGGGTCGGCATACTCCGGCCCTGACGGTCTGGCGACGCTGTACAGGATCGACCCTGTGACGGGCGCTGGTGCGCTCATCGGGCCGATCGGCTTTCAGCGGGTCAGCGGCATGGATTTCGACGCCTCGGGCGTCTTGTACGCCAATGCTGAGAGAAACGACGGCTCGAATACCAACGTCCTCATCACGATCGACATCAACACTGGCACTGGCACCGAGGTCGGACCCACAGGTGTGGCGGCCTTCGGCTTCGGGGACCACTTCGCCGACATTTCCTTCCGCAAGTCGGATGGCGCGCTGTACGGCTACATCGAGAGTGCCGATGGAGTCGCCACCATTGATCCCGCGACAGGCGCGGCCACCCTGCTCGGTCCCTCCGGAGTGAGCAGCGCCGGCAACGGGATCGCCTTCAACTCCGCCGACCGCCTGTACCACCTCAAGCACGATGCGATCAACACCCTCGACCAGACCACCGGGGCCGCGACCTTCGTGACCCCGCTGTTCTTCCCCCCTCTCGGTTCCAACCCCCGCGTCAATGCCGCCGACTTTCATCCGGACACCGGCGTCCTGTACGGTTCCGTTCGAGATTTTTCGCCGGCCAACTACCTGGCCCGGATCGACACGGCCACCGGCGTTGTCACGATCATCGGCCGCACCGCGCGCGACCTGGACGCGCTCGCCTGGGGCGGCATCACGTGCCGCTTGATTGACTTCGAGGGGATCCCGGACGGCGCGTTTGTGGGCCTGATCACCGGTCCGCCCGACGTGAGCTTTGCCGCCGATTGGCGTGCTCTCATCGACTCGGACTCCGGCGGCGGCGGCTTCTTCGCGAACGAGCCCTCCCCTGATACGATCGCCTATTATGCGTCGGGCCCGGGGCCCATCGATCTCAGCGCGGCCGTTTCGATCGCCAGGATCTCATACACCGCGCACTCGTCCTCCCTGCCCGTGACGCTCCTGGGCTGGGACGGCCCGGGTGGGACGGGCAACCTCGTCGCCTCAGACACGAGGAGCACCCGGGGAGTCTCCTCCGAGGGCGCGCCCTGCACCGGAGACCCGACCGGCGACTTCTGCCTCTTCGATGTCCTCACCGTGCTCTCGCCGTTCAACGACATCCGCAGCCTGACGGTGGTCGGGACCGCGCCCGGGACCATCGGATTCGACAACCTCACGATCTGCACGGGGCCACCCGACCTGCTTTACGGGGCCGCCTACTCGGGACCGGATGGACTGGCGAGTCTATGGAGAATCGACCCGGTCACCGCTGTGCCCACTTTCGTCGGGCCGACGGGCTACCAGCGCGTGAGCGCGCTCGACTTCGACTCGACGGGCAGACTTTTCGCCACCGGCGAGCGCAACGATGGCTCCAACACCAACGTCCTGTTGAACATTGACCTCGCGACAGGGGCCGGCACAGAGGTCGGACCGACGACTGTCCTCCTGACTGGATTCGGCGACGTCTTCTCCGATATATCGTTCCGCAATTCCGACGATAAGCTGTACGGCTACATCGAGGGCGGCGACGGAGTGGGCACGATCAATGCCGTCACGGGGATGGCCACCGCGCTGGGTGGGTCTGGCGTGGGCTGCTGCGGCAACGGCGTGGCGTTCGACACGGCGGACATCCTGTTCCACGCGAACCAGGCCAATCTGAACAAGCTGGACCAGACCACGGGCATGGCGAGTCTGGTGACGCCCCTTGTCTACCCTGGTTTCCTCCTGAATCCGAGAGTCAACGGCATGGACTTCCGACCAAGCACCCGAATCCTGTATGCGTCGGTCCACGACAATCTCGTTGGCAGCTCTCTGACCAGAGTCGACACCGGTAGCGGAGCAGTCACCTCGATCGCTCCCACTGTCTCCGGCCTGGACGCCATCGCATGGCTCTCGACTAAGAGGCCCCCGCTGCCTCCCGAGGTCAGTCCGTCGGGAGCCGCCATCTTGCTGAATGTGACGACGCCCGGTCCGGCACAACTTGACCTGAGCTGGGAGTCCACAGTCCTGTCCGATTCCTACCGGATCATCTCCGGCGATTTCTTCCTGCTGCAGGCGTACGGCGGGGTTGTGCCTGGCAACGCCTCGACGATCAAGTGCCGGATCCATCAGACCAGCGTCAGCCTGCCGATGCCGGCCGGCAACGCGTTCTTCATCGTGGCGGCCGACAACACGCGTGGAACCGGGCCTCTGGGATTTGCCTCGCCCAGCGGAGTGGAGGAGACGGCCGATCTGACCTGTCCATGCCCGTAGCGGGCAAGAAAGCTCTCAGTCGAGCAGGCACGCGACGAATTCCTGGTCGAACACTGCTGCTGGGTGCGGCCCGGAACTCCCTCCGGGGCCGCCGCGTATGATCGGCGAGTGCCATCCACGCATAAAGGGGGAGATCCGTAATGACACTTGAGCTGGTCATCGAGAGCTTGTCCAAGACCTACCCGAACGGGGCGCGCGCGCTCTAGAACGTCTCACTGTGCATCCCCGCCGGCATGTTCGGCCTCCTGGGGCCGAACGGCGCGGGCAAATGGACCTTGATGCGCACCATCGCCACGCTGCATGAGGGGCCGACTGCGGCAACCACCAGAACTGGGTCCCGGCCTGCCCGAAGGAGATCCCCCAGACGACCTCGATCGGCGAGATGGGTCGCCAGGTCACACTCCACATGATCCGGTCGGTCCTGGGAGCCACAAAACTCCGGACCGAGACACGGTCGGGTAGATCGGCCTTTGGCTGAAGCCCGCGATATCGGGCTCGGAGGATACTTCAGAAAACTCTTGTCCCCCAGTCGATTTCGGGGTAGAGTCATCTCATTTTCGGGTTTTGACAGTGGTCCCGGGCGAGGCTCCTGGCTTGATCGTGGCGGCCGGAAGAGCAACCACTTCGCACAGGGGGAACAGAATGACCGTCGTCCGGCAGCGCCGTGCGCGAGTCGCCTTCTGGGCCGTCATGCTCGCTTTGCTCCCCTGTCCCGCGTCGGCTCCCGACGCGCTCGCCTCCCGCGTACGCAGCCTGAACATCGAGCAGCTCGCGCAGAGAGCCGCACGGATCTTCTCCGGGCGCTGCGTAGAAGTGAAGGTCCACGAGGACGCGAGCCTCCGGCACACTGTCACAGATGTCACGGTGGTCGTGACGCGCGCGGTCAAGGGGGACGTGCACGGGCGAATCGTCTTCCGCCTCCTCGGCGACCAGACCGCGTCAGCCGAGAAGGGGCGCGGCGTGGACGGAGTTCCGGCCTTCAGCCGGGGCGAGGAGTTCGTCCTCTTCCTTTACGGCGACAGCACGTCGGGTCTGACGAGCCCGGTCGGATTCGGCCAGGGGAAGTTCGGCGTCATCAGGGACAAAGCCGGACGCAAGCTGGCGTTCAACGGCTTTGGAAACCAGCACCTGTTTCGCGGGGTGACGGCGCAGGTCGAGCGGAAGGTGGGCCCGGACCTGGCGCGGTGGAAGGGCGAGCGGGAGATCGGCCCGGAGGCCCTTCTCGACATCGCCGAGACGCTCGGGAGATAGGCCGGTGAGTCAGCCGCTCCGGGGACGCCTCATTCTTTCCGTTGCCGCGGTGCTGCTTCTCGTGTCGGCGGCAGGCGCAGCGGCGCTGTCGCGGCCCCGATCGGGTCATGGCTCCGGCGGCGTCCTCCTCACGGCGATCGAGGAGGAGGCCGTCGAGCCCGAAGCGGCCCCCGGAACTCCTTTTCCACACGCGCCTGCTCCGCCGCGCCCCGAGCGGATCTCCTCGCATCTCCGCGCCCAGATCGCGGCCCAGGGGGGCGCGGACGCCGTTGTCTTCCTGAAGGCCTTTCCCGCCTCGACCCGCGCGAGCCTCCGGTCGGAGGTCGGCCGTGCTCAGGACGCAGTCCTTCGGTCGTTCGCCCCGGGGGAGCTGCGGGGTCTGTACCGCTTCTTCATGGTGCCGGGATTTGTCGCGCGCCTGGATGCGGGCCAGTTGGCGAGGCTCGAGGTCTCGCCCCAGGTGCTCTCCATCACTCCCAACATGCCGGGGAAGGGCGCGATGTCGCAAAGCCGGATCTTGATCGGCCTGGACCAGGCGCACCGCGCGGGGCTCACGGGCGCGGGAATCACCGTGGCCGTCATTGACAGCGGCATTGACAGCGACCATCCCGACTTCGCCGGGGCCCTTGTCGGCGAGCACTGCTTCTGTCAGGGAGCCGTGCTCGGCGACGGGGAGGGGTGCTGTCCGAATGGCCTCGAGGAGCAGGATGGGACAGGCTCCGCAGAGGATGACAACGGGCATGGGACGCTGGTGACGGGGATCATCCTGGGTCGAGGCAACGCTGACCTCGCCGCCCCGGGGATGGCGCCGGCCGCGAAGGTCGTCGCCGTGCGCGTGCAGGATCCCAACAACTTCGGTTCCCTCTCGGACTGGACGAAGGGTTTGGACTGGGTCCTGGCCAACCGCCCCGACGTCAGAGTGGTCAGCCTTGCAGAGACCTCCTTTAGCGTCTTCACGACGGCCTGCGACGCGACGTTTCCGGCGACGGCAACCGCGATCTCCTCGCTGCGATCGATGAACGACGCTCTCACCTTCGCCCCGAGCGGGTCGGATCCCAACGGTGTCGGAGCGATGTCATTCCCCGCGTGCTTGGCAGACGCCGTGTCCGTGGGAGTGGTCTACGACGACACTCTAACGAGGAACGTCGGGTGGTCGGCCCTAGTCGGCGCCCCGGCATTTTGCACCGATGTCACGCCGCCGGTGGACAAGGTCCCCTGCGGGTCAAACGTGCGTTCCGACCTCGACCTGCTGGCCCCCGGCTGCTTCATCGTCTCCGACTATGTCTTCTCGGGCAACGACCATAACATCAGTCGCGAATGCTACTCGTCCGCTTCGACCGCGCACGCGGCCGGGGCGGCCGCCCTCCTCCTGGAACGGGAGCCTGCGCTGACCGCCGCCGACGTCGAGACACGGTTGAAGTCCACGGGGGTTTCCATCTTCGACTCGCGGATCGGGATGTCCTTCCCGCGGATTGACGTGGCGGCGGCGATCACGGACCTCGATGGCGATGGAGACCTCAACGCCTCGGACAACTGTCCCGAGAAACCCAACTCCGATCAGGCCGACGCCGACATGGACGGCCTCGGGGACGCCAGCGACAACTGCCCCACGACGGCGAGCGCAAACCAGAACGATTCGGACCACGACGGCACGGGCGATCCCTGCGACGCGTCGCCCAACACCTTCCCGCCCGAGACGCTGTTCGTGGTGGATCCCGCCGCGGGCGGGACGATCTATCAGCTCGATCGAGCCAGGCGCGTCATCCTGAACGCTTTCCCGACCCCCGAGCCGGCGGTCGGGGGAGGCTCGGGTCTCTCGTACTCCGCCAAGAGAGCCACCCTCTTCTACACCAACGGGACGACGACCGGCACGCCGACGGTTTACGAGCTGGATCCGATCACGGGAGCGGTCCTGAACTCCTTCCCTCAGGCCGACATCACGGGCCTCACTGGCATGACGGGAATCGGAGTCGGCGGCGCTGGAGGCCTCGTGACACTCTTCCCGCCGGCGTCGCCGCGCGACGGGGAGTTCCTTATCTCTCCGTTCACAGGAGCGCCCCTACTTGGAGGCTTCTTTCTCTCCGCGAGTTTCGGCCTCACGGGCCAGGCAGCGGTCGGCGCGAGCGACTACCCGCCATCGCGCGACGATCATGCCGGATGGTTCTCGTCGTCCCTGGGCATCAACGTCCTCAGCCTCCTGGAGTTCGCCTCTGGGCTCACGCTGGAACGGTACCTGACGCCGACGCGCTGCGTATGGCCCGGGCCCGACGGGATCCTCCAGACTCCCCTGGCCGCGGGGGACGTGATCGTCGGGAGCGAGATTCACATTGGGACGAACAATTCCTGCGACACGCTGACGACCGCCGGGGACGACCGCGCGGGGTGCATCGACGCGGGACCAAACGGCGTCGTGGAGACGGCGCCCTCTGGGGACGACGTGATTACGGGACGGGTCATTGCCCCAGGCGCGAACCGGGCCTGCAACACCACGACCCCTTCCGGGGACGACGTCGTGGGCGGGATTCTGAACCGAGCCGTCATCGGTATCGGGGCATTGGGCGACCGGCTGTTCGTCTCCACGGCGGACGCGGGGCTGGACCAGCACGGAGCCAACGACACGCTGTACCTGCTCGACGCTTTCGCGCCCGCCTTCATCTCCCCACGATCCGGTCCGGCGATTCTGGAAGCCTGGCGGGACCCGACCCCCTCCGGGCCGATCGAAGCAATCGCCGCGGGACCGACCGATTCCGAGTTTGACGGAATCATCAACGATTTCGACAATTGCAAGGTCACCTACAACCCGGGGCAGCAGGACGACGACGCGGACGGAATCGGTGACGCCTGTGACTGCGCCCCCTCGACCTACAACACATCGCAGAGCGACTCGGACGCCGACGGTGTGGCCGACACCTGCGACAACTGCCCCCTCATCCAGAACCCAGGCCAGGACGATGCCGACGACGATGGGATCGGCAACCTCTGCGACACGGCGGGGGGCGGTGGATCGCGCGCCGTGGACGGGAAAGGGAACCCGATGCGGTGGAGCACGGCGGCGCCGATTGTCTACCACCCCGATCGGGGGAGCCTCGGAACCCTGACCAACTCGGCCGCTGACGCTCTGGTGGCCGACGCTTTCCAGCAGTGGGAGGATGTCGCCACGTCCGACGTCACCTTCGCCGCCGGGCCCGAGCTCCCGGGCGACGTGGATGCGGTGGGGCTGCCCTACAGCAACCCGAACCACTGGGCGCACTTCTGGAAGGTCTCGGGGGACGGCCTGTCGCCCGTGATATACGACGAGGATGGAAGCGTCATCGCCGACATGTTTGGCCCCGGCGCCCAGTTCGACATCCTGGGCGTGGCCATCATTGACACCCCACTGGCGGTCTCCGGGGCGATCACGGAGGCGAGCATCGTCCTCAACGGCGCGGTCTTCGACGGCGCCGGGCTTCCGGCCTCCCCCGACGACGCAGCCTCGGCCCTCGCCTTCGAGTCGATCGCCGTGCACGAGGTCGGCCACCTGCTGAACCTGGATCACAGCGTCGTCAACGAGGAGGTGGCAGCTGACGGCGACCCTGAAAACGACACCTACGTGCCCTCGATGTACCCGGCCGAGGCGGACGACGAGGAGCAGATCGCGACCCTGAACGCCGACGACGAGGCGGCGGTCAGCGCGCTCTACCCGTCGGCGTCCTTCGCCTCGACCACGGCGAGCCTGTCGGGGACCGTGCGGGCGGGAGGGATCCCGCTCCAGGGCGCTCTCGTCGTGGCGCGCAGGACCGACGATCCCCTGAGGCTCGCCTACTCGGCGATCTCGGGCGGGACGTTCTTCCCCTGCAACATCGGAGGGATCTGCTACCCCTGCACGTCGTCGGGAGGCTGCTCGACGGGCAACCCGCCTGAGCAGGGGGAGTTCGTCCTGCGCGGTCTGGCTCCCGGCAACTACACCGTCTGCGTCGAGCAGATCAGCAGACAGTTCTCAATCGCGAACGGGACGTTCGTGGGGCCGCTCCCCACGCCTGTCACGGTGCCGGGGCCGGAGGAGTGCTTCAACCTTGGCGAGAGCTCGCTGCAGCTCGTGGACGACCCCGACGATGCCGGAGTAATCGTGGCCTCGGCCGGCTCGACGCTCGGGCCCTTCGACATCCGGATCAACGACCTTCCGTCGTTCGACCTGTACGAGCCGAACGACTCCTTCGGCACTCCTGCCACGCTCGCCGACCTGGGAGGCGGCCGCGAGACCGCGGCGGCCGTCCTGGGATCGGGGGACCTGGACTTCTACGCGGTGCCGGTGGTGGCGGGCCAGACGATACGGATCGACGTCGAAGCCGGCGAGATGGGGTCGCCGCTCGACGCCGTGGTCGGCCTCTACAACAGCTCCGGCGTCCTCCTCCGGAGCGTGGACGACGCCTTTGACCCGGACTCGATGACCTTCACCGTGGACCCTGCTCTCGAGTTCGTGGCCAACTTCACGGGGACGGCGCGAATCGTCGTGACTTCCTCGCCCGACTTCGACCTCGACGGC
>JAWPNA010000089.1:0-8723 GCA_045402695.1 Acidobacteriota bacterium | reverse complement strand
CGTAGGCCCTCGCGGTAGGCCTTCCTCTTGATCTCCTCGACCCTCCTGTGCGCCTCCTCGAGCGAGCCGAACTCGCGGATGATCTCCTTGGCCCCCTTCTCGCCGATCCCGGGCACGCCCGGGATGTTGTCCGAGGCGTCGCCCCACAGCGCGAGCACGTCGCGCACCTGGGCAGGTGGGACGCCGAAGACCTCCTCCACCTTTGCGGTGTCCATGAGAAGATCCCCCTTTGCGGGATTCAGGACCCTGACCCGGTCGTCCACGAGCTGGAACATGTCTTTGTCCGACGTCACGATTACCACCTGGTATCCCTCGGCCTTGGCCTTCTCGGCGAGCGTCGCGATGACGTCGTCGGCCTCGAAGCCGTCCTTCTCGAGCACCGGAACGCGCAGGGCCTCGCAGACACGGCGGGCGTATGGGAACTGGAGGATGAGGTCCTCGGGTGGGGGCGGGCGGTGCGCTTTGTACTCCTCGAACTCGACGTGGCGGAACGTCGGGGCTTCGGTGTCGAAGGCTACGCCGAGAAACGCGGGCTTGTTGTCCACGATCAGCTTGCGAAGGATCTGCGCGAAGGCGTAGATGGCGTTGGTGGGCTGGCCCTTGCTGTTCGTGAGGCGCGGCGTGGCATGGTAGGCGCGGAACAGGGTGTAGGTGCCGTCCACGAGGTAGATCGTGCGGTCGTCCACGCCTGGCTCCTTCCGGTCGGGCATTCTATCAGCTTGCCCGACAGCATCCTCGCCCGCCCAGGATGTGCTCGTTGCTCCGCCGCTGCGTGTCCCTCTGTATTGGCCCTCCTATGCCCATGCGCTTGAGCAGAGGATGTGGCTGCATCGTCGTGGCCGTCGTCCTGGTCGGCGTTGTCGGGATCACGGGAAGCCTCGGGGCGCCCACCCTCACCTCGATCACGATCGACGGCGGCATGGCCGACTGGGCCGGCGTGCTGGCCAATCCGGATAACGTCGTGCTGGACGGACCGGGGGGAGGTCTGATCGATGCCGACTCTCCTTCCGCCGCCGTCAACATCGACAAGGTCGCCTACACGTGGGACGCGACCTACCTCTACTTCTATGTCCACAGGCAAGGCTCATCGGGCGAATTCAACTACTTCTGGTTTCACTTCGATCTGAACAACGACGGTCGCGTGGCGAACAACGCGCCGCTGCTGAACGTGGCGTGGTGGGGCACCAATCGGAAGACCACCACGACGCTTGATTCCTACCAGGCGGCCAGACTGGTCCTGGGCGATCCCATCACTAAGAGCCCGTTCCTCGTTGGACCCATCGGTGTCGGACACGGCGGTGGAAACGATCACGATCGTTGGACCCTCGCTCACGCTGGTGAAGACGGTGGACAAGGCCAGTGCGTCCCCGGGAGCCGTGCTGCGCTACACGGTGGCCTACTCCAACACCGGCACCTTGGACGCCGTGATGGTGGACATCGTCGACCTGGTCCCCGCGGGCACGACCTATGTCATGGGCTCGGCCTCGGGTGTCGGCATGACCGTCACCTTCAGCCATGACGGAGGCGCCAGCTACGACGGCATGGAGGCCGCCCCGGTGACTCACGTGAGGTGGCTGAGGACTTCGCCGCTCTCCCCCTCGGGAAGCGGCAGCGTGGCGTTCCAGGCAGCGATCGACTAGCAGGGTGGTGACAAACTACCGTAGGCCGCGCAGTAGGGTTCTGCGGCCGCAGGGCATCGTTGAGAGTGAGCGAGGAGGAGGGCGATTCCAGTAATCACCGACGACGAGCGACGAAGTATCCGGCCGCAATCCCCTGCTGCCCGAAGGGTTGCGGCGGCGCGATGCCGTCTGCGTCGTCGCAGCTCCTCACCGATGTCCCGCATCGCTGTCGTCGCTGCTCCTCGCATCCGGCACCGCGGCGCTCGCAACGCGGCCTGCGGTAGTTTGTCACCACCCTGCGAGGGCCCCACTGCACATCCGGCCCGGATGTCTGTGATATCATCCCGCCGTCATCATCCCTTCAGGAGATCCACACATGACCGCGACGTCCATGACTCCGCCTGCATTCACCAATGAGCCTTACACGGACTTCTCCCGCGAGGAGACACGCCGGAAGATGGAGGAGGCCCTCGCCGGAGTGCATTCGCAGTTCGGCAAGCGGTACCAGCTCGTCATCGGCGGCGAGAGATACTCCACCGCTGAGTTCTTTCCCTCGACCAATCCTTCGCGCAAAGGCGAGGTGATCGGCTACTTCAGCAAGGCCACGGCCGAGCACGCGGAGAAGGCGATGCAGGCCGCGCTCAAGGCGTTCGAGGTCTGGAAGGAGGTCTCTCCGGAGAAGCGCGCCGAGCTGCTGTTCAGGTCGGCGGCCATCATGAGGCGCCGGAAGCACGAGTTGGCGGCTTGGATGATCTACGAGGTCGGCAAGTCGTGGGCCGAGGCCGACGGCGACGTGGCCGAGTCGGTCGACTTCTGCGAGTTTTACGGGCGCGAGGCACTGCGCCTGGCGGCGGATCAACCCCTCACGCGCCTCGCCGGCGAGCGCAACGAGCTGCGGTACATCCCGCTGGGCGTGGGCGCCGTGATCCCGCCATGGAACTTCCCGCTGGCCATCCTCTGCGGTATGACGGCGGCGTCGGTGGTGACGGGAAACACCGTCGTGGTGAAGCCATCAAGCGACTCGCCCACCATCGGCTACAAGTGGATGGAGGTGCTCGAGGAGGCGGGGCTTCCGGCCGGCGTGGTGAACTTCGTCACCGGGCCGGGCGCGGCGGTTGGAGATTATCTGGTGCAGCACCCTCAGACTCGCTTCATTGCTTTCACCGGCAGCAAGCCCGTGGGACTGGGCATCAGCGAGAAAACCGCCCGCGTCGCACCCGGGCAAATCTGGATCAAGCGAGCGATCCTGGAGATGGGAGGCAAGGACGCCATCCTCGTGGCGGATGACGCCGACATCGCCGCCGCCGTCGAAGGGGTGGCGCAGTCAACATTCGGCTTCCAGGGTCAGAAGTGCTCCGCCTGCTCTCGCGCAATCGTGGACGAGCGCGTTTACGACACCTTCCTTGAGAAGCTGGTGACCCGCACGCGCGCCATCGCCGTGGGGCCTCCCGCGGGCGTAGAGAACTTCATGGGTCCCGTGATCAACGAGCGCGCCTACAAGTCGATCCTCGATTACATCGAGATCGGCCGCGCGGAAGGGCGCATCGTGACGGGCGGCGAACCGGGTCCCACCGATGGATGGTTCATCATGCCCACCATCGTGGCGGACGTGAGTCCGAAGGCCCGCATCGCGCAGGAGGAGATCTTCGGGCCGGTCCTGGCGGTCATCAAGTGCCGCGACTACGAGGAGGGGCTGCGCATCGCCAACGACACCGAGTACGGCCTGACGGGCGCCGTCTACACAGCCTCGGAGGTCCGGATCGAAGAGGCCAGGCGCCGCTTCCACGTCGGCAACCTCTACATCAACCGCAAGTGCACCGGGGCGATGGTGGGAGCGCACCCGTTCGGCGGATTCAACATGTCGGGCACCGACAGCAAGGCGGGCGGCCGCGACTACCTGCTGCTGTTCACCCAGGCGAAGGCGATCGCCGAGAAGATCGGCTGAACATTCCGCGGTAGTCTCTCGCGAGACTCACCCAGGTCGCCGCCAGCCTGCTCGCGGCTTACTTCCCTCCACCCATTGCCTTGATCCATTCCTCCCCGAACTCGCGAGCGCGCCATCGGCTCAGCTCGGGAATGGACAGCATCTCCTCTGTCGTTTTCGGGTGCACGCGGGCCACCGTCTGCAGGATGGCCAGTGGGCTGAGGACGCCCGGATCGAGGCGGAGCTGCTCGGCTTTCTTGGCGCGCCAGTTCTTCAGCGCGTCGAGGCGCGAGCCCACGCCGGGGTCATGCCGCCGGCGCTCACCACGTGGCGGCTGGGGCACCGAGCTCTCGTCGGCTTCCAGGCCGCGCTTGACGGACTCCAGGATGTCCTCTCCGAGCCTGTGAAGCATCAGGGGGGACATGCCGCGCACGCGGCGCAACGCGCCCGCTCCCCGTGGCTTCACCTTCGCGATCGAGGTCAGCACGGCGTCGGAGACCACCTTGAAAGGCGGCCTGTTGCTCTCCTTCGCCCGGCGATCCCTCATGACCGCCAGCTCGCGCAGCACAGCCTGGTCACGCCGCGCGAGATCCCTGGCGCCGCGGATCTTCCAGAAGTCCAAGGGCGAGAACGGCTCGCGGGTCCACTCGCGGCGGCCCAGCAGGGAGAACTCCTCCTCGGCCCAGGAGAGGCGCCCGGCCACCTCCAGCTCGATCTTCAGAATGGTGCGCAGCGGAATGAGGTAGCGCGTGTCGGTGAGGGCGTAGCTCACCTGCTCGGGCGTGAGAGGCCGTCGGAACCACTCGTCACGCTGCAAGGTCTTGCTGACCTTGAGCGCGAAGTGACGATCCAGCATGGCCGCCAGACCCGTGGCCGGATAGCCCAGGAACTGCGCGGCCACCACCGTGTCAAACATGCGGCCGAAGTGGATCCCGAAGTCGCGCTTGAGGCAGACGATGTCGTAGTCGGCCCCATTCATGACCCACTCGCGCGCCGGGTCCGCGAACAGCGGCCGCAGCTCTGAAAGGTCGGTGAGCGCCAAGGGGTCGAGGATGTAGTCCGACTGCCGCGTGGAGAACTGGATCAAGCAGACGCGTTCTTTGTAGTGGTGGAACGAGTCAGACTCCGTATCCACGCCCACGATCTCCTCGGCGCGGAGATCCGACACAAGTCGGACGAGCTCATCCGGCGCGTCGACCCACCGGTATGGGCGCTCAGGCGCGTGCGTTGAAGAAGTCCCGGACGGATTCAAGGTCATGAATGATGCGGTAGGGTGGAAGGCTGTCGATGAAGACGCGCCCGTAAGGGCGCGTGAGAAGCCGCGAGTCCATCACCGACAGGACTCCCCGGTCCTTTCGGCTGCGAAGCAGGCGGCCCAGTCCCTGCTTCAAGTCCATGACCGCGGCGGGAATCTGGTACTCGGTGAACGGATTACCCCCTTTGCTGCGGATCGATTCGATGCGCGCGGCCACGATGGGATCGCTGGGCACGTCGAAGGGGAGCTTGTCGATCACCACGAGGCTCAGGGCGTCTCCCTGCACGTCCACTCCGTGCCAGAAGGATGCCGTCGCCAGCAGCACCGAGTTGGGCGTGGCCCGGAACCTCTCCAGCAGAGCATGGCGCGAAGCGTCTCCCTGCACCAGGAGCGGATACGGCACGGAGCCTGCCAGCGCCTCGCGCACCCGTTTCAGGTTGTTGAAGGAGGTGAACAGGATGAACGCGCGACCGCTGGTGATCGACAACAGCGCTTGCACCTGTTCCACCATCTTCGGCAGGAAGGAGACCTCCTTCGGCTCGGGCATCCCCTTCGGGAGGAACAACACCGCCTGCGCCGCCGGGTCGAAGGGCGATTCCAGGATGAGATCCAGCGCCGAGTCCACCCCCAGCCTGCCTCTGACGAACTCGAACCCGCCCGAGATGGCCAGTGTCGCCGAGGTGAGGACCACCGCGGGAATCCGGGAGAACAGCATCTCGCGCAACGGCTCCGCCACGTTGATGGGCGAGGCCTGCAGGGTGAGGCCCCGCCCGCGCGCCTCTCCCCACGTGACGAGCGGGAGGCCGCTGTCCGCGGCCGCGCGCGACGGATCCAGTATCAGCGCCATGGTCGCTGCCATCTCCGCGGCACGCCCCGCGAGGTTGCCTGCCGCGGAGTCGTCCGGGAGAGCCGCGCCGGACGGTCCGGAGAGCGACTCGCAGAGACTGGCTTCCTCGCGCAGCTTGCGCCCGGCTGCCAACCATAGATCGTCATGCCGATAGGGCTCCAGCGGAAATCGCCCCTCCTGCGATGAGAACAGCCCCATGAATGCCTTGGCTGCCGCGCGCAGGGCGCTGGTGCGGCGCTGCACGTTGGGATCCGGAAGGGCGCGGTCCAGGTCGTCGGCCAGCTCGGTGATCTTGTGAAAGGAGATCGACCTGCCCAGGTGCGCGGTGGCCACGTCCTCCAGCGCGTGCGCTTCGTCCACAATCAGCACGGAGTACTCCGGGATGACCTGGCCGAACGCGTGGTTCTTCAGCAGCAGGTCAGCCATGAGAAGATGATGATTCACCACCACCACCTGCGCCTCCGCAGCGCGGCGTCGCATCTGCGTCAAGAAGCACCCGTCGAAGTCGGGACACTTCTGCCCGAGGCACGTGTCGGCGCGCGCGCTGATCCGGTCCCAGAAGCGCAGCCGCTCGGGAAGGTCGGCCAGCTCCCCGCGATCGCCGGTGGCCGTCTCCACCGCCCACCGCATGGCTTGTCTGTGCAGCTCGAGTTCCTCGATCTCCTCGAAGACGGGCTGCACCGAGAACTCGCGCGCCCTCTTGATGCAGAGATAGTTGTCGCGACCCTTCATGTAGGCGGCCGGGATCGGATGCCCCAGCACCTGCTCGAGCCGGGGCAGATCCTTGAAGAAGAGCTGCTCCTGCAGGTTCTTCGTGCCGGTGGAGACCACCACTTTGCGTCCCGATTCGACGGCCGGCACCAGATAGGCGAATGTCTTGCCCGTGCCGGTGGGCGCCTCCATCAGCAAGTGGTGAGAGCGGGCGATCGCCTCGCCCACGGCCTGGCTCATCTTGATTTGCCCGGGGCGCAGCTCGAACCCGGCGTGTGCGCGTGCCAGCATCCCTCCTTCGCCGAATACCCGTGCCGCCAGCGAGGCCTTCATGGGTTTATGAGGGGGTGACGCGGCCCGCCGAGGCCGCGGCGCCGGTTTCCTGATAAGGAAGCGGGAAACGCTTGCAGAGGCTGCGAACCTCCTCGCGCACTTCTGCCAGCGCCCTCTCGTCGGACATCTTCTTGAGCACCCGCGCGATGAGCGCTCCAATCGTCTCCATCTCGGCCGTCCCCATGCCCCGGCTCGTCACCGCCGGGGTGCCGATCCGGATCCCGCTCGGGTCCAGCGGCGGCCGAGTGTCGAAGGGAATGGCATTCTTGTTCACTGTGACCGCGGCTCTCTCCAACGCCTCCTCGGCCGCCTTTCCGGTCGTCCCGGCGCTCGCCACGTCTATAAGAAACATGTGGTTGTCGGTGCCGCCCGACACGATGCGGAAGCCTTCCTTCATCAATGAGGAAGCCAGAACCCTCGCGTTTTCCAGGATTCGCTGCTGGTAGACCTTGAAGGAAGGCTGCAACGCCTCCTGGAAACAGACAGCCTTTGCCGCGATGATGTGCATCAGCGGGCCCCCCTGGATCCCCGGGAACGCCTTCTTGTCGAGCTCCTTGGCCACGTCCTTCCTGCACAGCACCAGCCCTCCGCGGGGCCCGCGCAAGGTCTTGTGTGTGGTGGAGGTGACGAAGTCGGCGGTTCGCACCGGGCTGGGATGCAGATCCGCGGCGATGAGCCCGGCGATGTGCGCCACGTCGGCCATCACCCGGGCCGACACCGTGTCGGCGATTTCTCGGACTCGCGCAAAGTCAATGACGCGCGAGTAGGCGCTCGCGCCCACCACGATCAGCCTCGGTCTGTGCTCGATGGCGAGCGCGGCCATCTCTTCATAGTCGATCGTCTCGGTGTCCCGGCGCACTCCGTACGCGATCATCTTGTACATCATCCCGGAAAAATTGAGCGGGTGTCCGTGTGTGAGATGCCCGCCGTGCGACAAGTTCATCCCGAGCACGGTGTCGCCGGGCCGGCACGCAGTGAAGTAGACGGCCATGTTGGCCTGGCTTCCCGAATGCGGCTGCACGTTCGCGTGCTCGGCGGAGAAGAGCCGGCAGGCGCGATCACGCGCAAGCCGCTCCACGATGTCCACGAACTCGCAGCCGCCGTAGTAACGGCGCCCCGGATAACCTTCGGCGTACTTGTTGGTGAGCACGGTGCCCGCCGCCGCCAGCACCGCCGGACTCACGAAGTTCTCCGACGCGATCAGCTCGAGAGTCTCCTGCTGCCTCCGAGTCTCGCCGTCCACGGCCGCCGCGACCTCGGGATCGACGTCGGCCAACGAATGGGTCATCTCATCAGCTCCTTCCGCGCGCGCAATGCCGCCGGTGCGCCGGCCTAAAGCCGCGATCTTCTCGATGCGCCGCTGGTGGCGGCCTGCCTCGAACTCGGCCGCGAGCCAGGCGCGCACGATGTCCATGGCCACGGTGATGTCCGTCGTGCGCGCTCCCAGGCACAGGACGTTGGCGTCGTTGTGCTGCCGGGAGAGCCGCGCGGTCGTGATGTCGTGACACAGCGCCGCCCTGATTCCGGGAATCTTGTTGGAGGCGATGCACACGCCGATCCCCGTGCCGCACAGCAGGATCCCGCGTTCGGCGGCCCCGGCCGACACGCGCTCGGCGACGAGGGCGGCGACGTCAGGGTAGTCCACCGGATCGCTCGACGAGGCCCCCATGTCGTCCACATCGTAATCCTCCGCGCGCAGCTCCTTCACGATCTCGTCCTTGGCCGAGACGGCGGCATGATCGCACCCGATGCAGATCCTCGCTTTCATCGTGCCTGCGCCTCCATCAGGAATGGCCCTAGAAGGCGCTCGTACTCGCTGACGGCGAACATGTCCGTCATCCCCGCGATGTGGTCCGCCACCAGGCGCCTGAAGCGCGTACTGCCGCGGTAGCGGCGGGCGATCTCGGCCTCCATGTCGGCGGGAGCCACATCGCGCAGGTACGGGCCGCCGTACTCCTCCTTGAACCTCAGCAGCAGGTAGTCGTCCACCAGGCGAGGGTTGTCTTCCAGTGCCGCGAACAGCCCGGCGATCAG
>JAWPNA010000164.1:0-3212 GCA_045402695.1 Acidobacteriota bacterium | reverse complement strand
TCGTCGTCCACCAGGATGATGTGACCGCGCTCGGCCATCGCTCAGTCCTCCCGGACTGCGGGAAGCGCGACCGCGAACGTGGTGCAGCCGGAGCGGGAGTCCACTGAGATCTTCCCTCCCACACCCTCCACGATCCGCTTCGCGAGAGCGAGGCCCAGCCCCGCCCCCCCCTGGTCAGCGCGCGTCGTGAAAAACGGTTCGAAGATCCGAGGACGAAGCTCGGAGGGGATGCCCGGTCCGTCGTCGGTGATCGTGATCAAGGCACCGCCTCCCGCGGCGGCGCCGACCCTCACATCGATCGAACCGCTCTCGCCCACCGCCTGCGCCGCGTTGATCAGCAGATTGGTCCACACCTCGCCGAGAAGATCGGGCCGCGCACGGACGCGCGGCGCGCCCTCGCACCGTGCCTCGAGCCGGACCGTGGAAGGCAGCGTCGCGCGCACGAGCGAGAAGCTCGCCTCGAGGTTGGGCATCAGATCGATCGGGTCTCCGGCGACCGGCCTCGCCATCAGCCGAAGGGCCGAGGAGAGCCCTCGGATGCGGCCCAGCGAGGTCTCGATGGCGCCGAGGTTCGCCCGCAGCCGCGCCGAGGTCTCGAGCAGGTCCAGCGTCCGTTCCGGGTCGCGCATCAGCAGCGGGACGATCTCCTCCATGTAGGTGTCCCATCCTCCTCGCACGAGGCATCCCGCGGTGGCCGCGAGATCGCCCTTCACCTCGTTCTCCGCGAGGCGGCGGACGATCACGTCGAGCCTGTCCTTCGGGAGTAGACCCATGGCGGGAGGAGGCGCCGCCTCGCTCACCGCGCGCGCGATGAACTCGGCGGTTGGGGTCAGTGGCGCTTCGGATCCGCCCGAGAATGCCAGGTCCTCCAGCAACCCACGAAGGTTCCGCCTCAGGTTGGCGGCCGCGGCCTGAAGGGCGGCCACTGGTGTCTTGAGCTGGTGCGCGAGCGCGGCGGCGAACTGGTCTTCTGTCTGTGGCTGCATCATCGGCTGAGTGGACCTCGCACAGGTTGGCAGTGAGCAGAGCGGTGCGCAATATAGGGTCCACTCAAAGGGAGCCGCAATGCAGTTCGGTTCGTTGACGGGCCTGGATCTGCCGGATATACTCGCGCCCTAACGTTCGGTGTTTCTTGATCTTATGAGATTTCTGGAGACACGGCTGGGGAGCTTCGCGTTGTATGATCTGCTGGTTTCGCTGGGCGCGCTCGTCGCGGCGCCGGCTTATCTGGCCCGATCGTTGAGGCACCCTGAGTATCGCGCGCACATCGGAGAGAGGATGGGCCGTTTACCCGCCGATCTCCGGGCGCGCCTCGACACGCTGGGGAGAAGGCCCGTGTGGCTCCAGGCCGTCTCGGTGGGGGAAGTGATGCTGGCCCGCGCGCTCATCGAGGCCTTAGCTGCCGCCGGCTGCGATGCTCCCATGGTGCTCTCGAGCACGACTCCGGCCGGACGTGATACGGCCCTGACGGGGCGATCGCGGAGCCTGGTGGGCGTCTTCCACTTCCCGCTGGATTGGTCCCCCTTCGTGAGACGCGCATTGGACGTGGTGAGGCCGTCGGCGTTCATCGCCATGGAAACAGAGATCTGGCCCGGGCTGCTGACCCAGTGCATGCGCCGCCAGGTCCCGGCCCTGATAGCCAACGGGAGGATCTCGCCGCGCTCGCATGCGCGATACCTGAGGCTGTCCGGCCTGCTCGGGGGGCCCCTGAAGGCCGTCCGCCTCGCGTGCATGCAATCCGCGGACGATGCGCAGCGGCTCGTCTCGATGGGCGTGCCCGAAGGACGCGTGAGCGTCACGGGAAACATGAAGTTCGACGCAATGCCGCCCTTCGGACCCGATGCCCACCCCAGGCTCATGGATGACCTGCGCGGGCTGTATGGGCTGCCGTCGCTCGATGCGGTGCCGGTGCTGGTGGCCGGCAGCACGTCACCCGGCGAAGAGGAGATGATCCTGGACGCGATCGAGAGCGCTGATTCTCGGAGGCGCGCCGGAGTGGGCGGACATACCGGGCATGCCGGCCCCCCAGGCTTCGTGATGATCCTTGCGCCGCGCCACAGGGAACGGTTCGATGAGGTCGCCGGGATCCTCGCGCGGCGCGGCGTGCCGTTCGTGAGGAGGACCGAGCTTCCCTCGGATAAGACGCGGCGGGTGGTGCTGCTCGATACCGTGGGGGAGCTGGCGCGCACCTACGCCCTGGCCACGGTGGCCTTCGTGGGCGGAAGCCTCGTGCCCCGCGGAGGCCAGAACCTGATCGAGCCCGCGGCCCATGGGGTGCCCGTGGTGTTCGGTCCGGCCACTGAGAACTTCGCCGCGGTGGCCGAGGCGCTCATCGACACCGGCGCGGGATTCCGCGTGGCGGGCACCGCCGATCTTGCGGCGACCCTCGGGCGCCTGTTCGAGGATCCGGGGCTGCGCCGGCAGGCCGGGCGAGCGGGGCGCGCCCTGGTGGAGGCCCATCGGGGCGCCACCGAGAGAACGGTCCATCAACTCCTTCCCTTCCTCGGGTAGTATGACGTTTCAGTCCAGCGCTCGGGCAGCGCGGGAAAGGGGCCGACTCCATTCACTGGCGCCTCTGGCCCTGCTCTACGCGGCCGGAGTGACTGTGAGGAACAGCCTTTACGATGGCGGCTGGATCAAGGTCCACCGTCTGGAGGTCCCGGTGGTGAGCGTGGGGAACCTCACGATGGGAGGGACCGGCAAATCACCCATGGCGTCGCTCATCTCCCGGATGCTGGCCGATCGCGGCGCGCGGCCCGCCGTCGTGAGCCGCGGCTATCTTGGCCGCCACACGGCGCGCGCGACGGTGGTTTCCGATGGACGGGAGCTGAAGACCGATGCCTCGATGGCGGGAGACGAGCCGGTGATGCTCGCGGGACAGCTCACCGACAAAGAGGGCGGAGTGCCGGTCATCGTCTCGCGCCGGCGTCTTGACGGGGGACGGCTGGCGGTGTCCGATTTCCGCGCGCGGTGCCTCGTGCTGGACGACGGTTACCAGCACCGCTCACTGGCCCGCGATCTGGACTTGCTGCTGCTGGACGGCGCCGACCCGTTCGGCAATGGGCGAATGATTCCGGCGGGCCCCCTTCGCGAACCGCTCACCTCGATGGCGCGGGCCGGCGCGCTGGTGATCACGCGCGCCGAGGGGATGTATTTGTATGACAGCGACGGCAATCGCTATCTCGACGGCGTCTCGTCGCTCTGGTGCAACG
>JAWPNA010000404.1:0-6846 GCA_045402695.1 Acidobacteriota bacterium | reverse complement strand
TGCTCTTCCGATCTCGATGATCGCCGCCATCACGCCGATGGTGAGCGCCGTCACCACCCCTACGCCGAGGATGACCCGAGTGCCGATGCGCGTGCGCATGATCTTGCTCCTCTCAGGACGACGCGGCCGCCGAAGTGGGCGACGACGCGCCCGGCCGCCCGACCGCCTCGAGGTCGTCATCCTCCTCCGCGCTCTCGCGCCGCTCCTCCGGGAAGATCGGAAGGAAGCGGACCGCGATCGCGAACGCGGCGAAGCCGACCGCCACCAGCCCCACCGAGACGGTGACCTCCATCCAGGAGGGCACATACCTGGTCCCCGCCGCCCCCTCCATCCCGGTGACGCTCACGTTGAGCCTGTAGATCACGAAGCCCAGGACGGCGAGAAGCCCGGCGGCCACGAGACCCCGCTCGCTTTCGCGCACGCGCTGTAAGGACAGCAGCGCCACCGGCAGCACGACGCCCAGCCCGAACTCCAGGATGAACATCCATGCTTCGTACCCAGGATGCCGAAGCGCCTCCAGGCCCCCGCTGCGCGCCAGCGCCTGGAACCTCAGGATTGCGTAGACCCCCAGCGTCACCACCATCACCCGGCCCAGGGTCTCCAGCAGCTCCATTTCTATACGCCGCCCGAACGCACGCCGGCTCAGGTACGACTCCAGGATCACCATGCCGATCCCCGCGCCGATGGCCGAGATGTAGAAGAGAATCGGCAGAAGGGGCGTGTACCAGAGAGGGTGCAGCTTCGACGGGACGATGAGGTAGAGCGACCCCAGCGACGACTGGTGCAGCGTGGACAGGATCACCCCCGCGATGACCAGGGGCGTGGTGAGGGATCGGATGAACCGACGCGGCCCCTCCAGCCCCAGCTTCTCGAACACCACCGGCGAGAACTCCAGCGCCAGCACGGTGGTGTAGAGCATCACGCACCAGGCGACCTCGAACATCACGGAGTGCGGGTTCCAGAAGACCAGCGCGTGCCAGATCCGCCACGGCTGCCCCAGGTCGAACATCAGCGCCACGATGACGAACATGTACCCGAGAAAGCCCGTCAGGATCGTGGGCCGCACGATCGGCTCGAAGCGCTTGAGGTTGAACAGGTGGACGATGGCCGTGAGTGTGAACGCGCCGGCCGCGAGCCCGACGCCGCACAGAACGTCGAGGCCGATCCAGAGGCCCCATGGGAAACGATCGCTCAGGTTCGTGGCGGCCCCCAGGCCTCGGGTGAACCGCACCACCGTGACCACGAGCAGCAACACCATCAGCACGCACAGCACCGCCGGCCAGAAACCGATCCGGAAAGGATGCCCGCGAAGGACGGCTGTGTCGTTCATGGGCGACTCCGCCTGGGGACCAGGGCGGCAAGGAAGGAGCGGAGCCCTCCAGGTCGGGACGCGGCGGCCCCACTTCCACCGGCTGCCCTGGCCGGCGCCGGGACTCCGGCCGGGATCTGCCGCACCTCCTCGCGACGGTGGGTGATCCAGTGGATGCCGAACAGGAACACGCCTGCCAGCATGACGAAGTCGGGGACCTTGGAGAGCACCTGCCAGGTGAGCAACGGGATCGGCCCGTGCGGGAGATCGCCTCTGAGTCCGAGCTGCGAGAACGGGACGCTGGAGAGCATCAGCACCGAAGTCCCGCCCGCCTCCTCCAGTCCGTAGATGTGATCCACGTACGACGCAGGCTGCCCTGAGATCCGCGAGCGGGCCTCGGCAACCAGGACGCCTCTCTCGCCGAACAGCGTGGCGCCGGTGGGACAGACGGCGGCGCACGCGGTGGGCAGGCCGGCCGTGACGCGGCCGGCGCACATGATGCACTTGCCGACGATCGGGAGCGCGCGGTCCCACTGGTACTTGGGCACGCCGAACGGGCAGGCCATGATGCAGTACCGGCACCCGATGCACTTGGCCGAGTCGTAGACGACCGGGCCTTCCGGAGTCTTGCTCAGCGCGCCGACGGGGCAGACCGAGACGCAGGTCGGCTGCTCGCAGTGCATGCAGAGCCGGCGCACGTTCACTCCCGCGTGCTGCTCCACGACCGTCCTGGTGTACGCGGTCGTGGACGGCTCGATTGGCATCGGCAGGTTGTTCTGCTCCTTGCAGGCGGCGGTGCAGGCCCCGCACCCGATGCAGCGCGTCGTGTCAATCAACAGCCCCATGCTCATCGGCTCGCCCCCCAACCGGCGTGGCAGCTCGCGCAGGATTCCTGGTCCTTGGTGGCGAAGGCCTTGCGCCCGTCGTGGCACACACCACAGGATCGGCCGGCATCCATATCCTCATGTGACGTCGCGCGGGTGGTGCGGAGGATCTTGAAGGTCTGGGGATGGCAGGCGACACAGTTACGGCCGGAGAACTCGACGTGCGTCTCGTGGCGGAAGACGACGGCGCCTTCAGGGCCCACGGTCTTGTTGAAGATCAGCTCAGGCGGAAGGCGGAGCGGGATCTCCTGGGCGCGGGATGAAGCCGGGGGCGCATGGCCGGCCTCGGATCTCACGGCGCCAGCGGCCCCGGCCGCAACGCACGTGGCCGCGACAGCAGCCAGAACAAACGACCAGCAGTTCTTCCGGCTCATCTCCCCTATCCCCTCCGGCGCGTCTCGACAGATCAAACCCCTCCCCTGCACGGCGACATCGCAAATTGCGTGCCGGGTGTCACCGAAGATGGTGGGGCGGCTGCTGGATGGAGAGCGCCGGGCCGCGCCGGCGTTGCGCGACTACGCGCCTGATGTGCGGAGTTTCGCGCAGTCAGTGGATTGCAGTCGGGGGCTTGCAGTCAGGTGAGCCGGATCGTGCTACCGGCCGGGCGAACCGGATGAGAGCGCGTTTTCCTCCGAGGATCTCCACCGCCATGCGCTGGGAAGGGATTTCGGCGACGATCACACGGAGATCGCCTTGTTATTCTCAATGCCATCCCGTATACTCTAGCGGATTATACGTATACTCTGTTCACGGGAGTGGGCATGAAGACGAAGCTGACGGTGACGATTGACGAGGATCTGATTCCGAAGGCCAAGGAGCAAGCACGGTCCCAGGGGGTCTCGCTATCCGACTTGATTGAGCGGGCCCTCCGGACGCTGGCGCTGGAAAAGCGCCAATCATTCTCCGCGCGATGGCGAGGACGGTTCAACGCCGCACGACGGAAGGACGAGCGATACAAGGCTCTCGCGGACAAGTACTTGTGAACATCTTGATTGACACAGACGTCCTGATCGACCTGGCGTTGGCGCGAAAACCGCACGATGAGCCTGCCGCCCGCCTGCTTGATGCGCTCGAACGGCGACACGCTTCCGGGTTCTTGGCGTGGCACAGCGCGTCGAACTTCTACCATTTGGTGTCTCCGAAGCGAGGCAAAAACGCCACAAAAGCGTTCCTGCTCGACCTGGCGCAGTTCGTCGAGATCGCGCCGACGACCACCGAGAGCCTCCGCCAAGCCGGTCGCCTGCAGTTCCGGGATTTCGAGGACGCGATGCAGGTGGCAGCAGCCATGGCCTGCCAAGCCGATCTGATCGCGACTCGGAACCACCGTGACTACGTTGGCGCGCCGATTCGCGTCGCGGCACCTGGGGATGTCCTCAAGTTGCTGACCTGATCACTCGAGGAGTGGAAGCCTCAGCCCCGAGGCGCGAGCGGCACTCCGGTCGTGACACCGACTTCTTGCATGACGACGACCATGCTCGGAATCACTGGCCGGGGTTTCTTCGGGATCAGATCCTCATCACCCCGACCAGCTCGGCCACCGAGTCGGCCGACTTCTGCAGCATCGCGCGCTCGTCGGGCGTCAGCTTCAGCTCGATGATCTTCTCCACACCGCGCGCGCCCAGCTTCGCGGGCACGCCCACGAACAGGTCGCGGATGCCGTACTCGCCCTGGAGGTACACCGCGCACGGGAGGATCTTCCTGCGGTCCATCAGGATTGAGTCCACCATCTCCGTCACGGCCGAGGCCGGGGCGTAGTAGGCGCTTCCGGTCTTCAGCAGCGACACGATCTCGGCGCCACCGTCGCGCGTGCGCTTCACCAGCTTCTCGATCGTCTCGCGCGCCATCAACTCCGTGATCGGCACCCCAGCCACGGTGGAGAAGCGCGGCAGCGGCACCATCGTGTCGCCGTGGCCGCCCATCACCAGCGCGTGGACGTTCTCCACCGACACGCCCAGCTCCATCGCGATGAAGGTGCGGAAGCGCGCCGAGTCGAGCACGCCGGCCATCCCGATGACGCGCTCACGGGGAAAGCGGCTGGTGCGCAGCGCGACCTGGCACATGGCGTCCAGCGGGTTGCTCACCACCACCAGGATGGAGTTGGGAGACAACCGCGCAACCTGGCCGGTGACTCCCTTCACGATGTCGTAGTTCTTCATCAGCAGGTCGTCGCGGCTCATGCCCGGCTTGCGCGGCAGGCCCGCCGTGATCACCACGACGTCGGAGTTGGCCGTCTCGTCGTACTGGTTCGATCCCGTCACCTTGCCGTCGTACCCCTCCACCGGCCCTGCTTCCATCAGGTCCAGCGCCTTGCCCTGCGGCACCCCCTCGATGATGTCCACCAGCACCACGTCGGCGTACCCCTTCTCAACCAATCGCTGCGCCGCCGTCGCTCCCACGTTCCCCGAGCCGACCACTGTGATCTTGAATCGCATCGCCGGATCTCCTGAGCCGCTACACGCGGGAAATGATGTTGTCCGCGAACCGGGAGCAGGACACTTCCGTGGCCCCCTGCATCTGCCGAGCGAGGTCGTAGGTGACGGTGCCGGCCAGGATCGATTCCTGCAGCCCCCGCACGATCAGGTCGGCGGCCTCCTGCCAACCCAGGTGCTCCAGCATCATGGCCCCAGAGAGGATGAGCGAGCCCGGGTTGACCTTGTCCTGCCCCGTGTACTTCGGCGCCGAACCGTGTGTCGCCTCGAAAAACGCCACCTCGTCGCTCATGTTGGCGCCCGGCGCCATGCCCAGCCCGCCCACCTGCGCGGCGGCGGCGTCGGACAGATAGTCGCCGTTGAGGTTGGGAGTGGCGAGGATGCTGTACTCGGCGGGCCGCAGCAGAAGCTGCTGGAACATCGCGTCGGCGATCCGGTCCTTGACGACGATCTTTCCCGCCGGAACCTGGCCGGAGAGCTTCTCGACGATCTCGGCCTCGGTGATCGTCTCCTCGCCGAACTCCTTGCCCGCCACCTGGTAGCCCCAGTCGCGAAAGGCCCCCTCGGTGTACTTCATGATGTTGCCCTTGTGCACCAGCGTGACGCTGCCCCGGCGCCGGTCCACGGCGTACTGCAGCGCGCGGCGCACCAGGCGCTGGCTGGCCTTCTGGCTGATCGGCTTGAGGCCGAGTGCGGAGTCGGCCGGCAGGTCGTGGCCCATCTCGCGCATCAAGGCCAGCACCTTCTTGACCTCGTCACTCCCCTTCTTCCACTCGATGCCCGCGTAGACGTCCTCGGTGTTCTCGCGGAAGATGACCACGTCGAGGTCCTGGGGCCTCTTGACCGGGCTGGGCACCCCCTCGAAGTACCTCACGGGCCGGATGCAGGCGTACAGCCCCATCTCCTGCCGGATCGTCACGTTCAGACTGCGGAAGCCTCCCCCCACCGGTGTGGTGAGGGGCCCCTTGATCGCCACCAGGCACAGCCTCACCGCCTCCATGGTGTCTCTCGGCAGCAGCTCGCCGTACTTGGCGCGCGCCTTTTCGCCCCCGAACACTTCGAACCAGACGATGGAGCGCTTGCCGCCGTAGGCTTTGTTCACTGCGTGATTGAACACACGTGAGGAGGCGGCCCAGATGTCCGGCCCCACGCCGTCACCCTCGATGAAGGGAATGACCGGGTGGTCGGGGACCTTCAGTTTCCTGCCGGCCAATGTGATCAGCTCGCCCTGGGCGGGCAGGGTGAGCTTGTCGAACTTCACGGTGCTCGCGGAGGTCACGGATCGCTCCTTCAAGTCTACATTTGTGCCGCGGGGGATGTCTGCGTGAATTGGGCGGCCAATCTACCACCTGGGGCGACAAAGTTCAAACAGGGCGCACTCCCGGGGCCACCAGATAGGCTACTCGCTCTGGCGCCCCAGGGGTGCTAGAATCACCGCCAACCCGGAGAGCCTTCGTGACCGATCCGCCACAGTCTCAAGAGGATTTCGCCAGCCTCCTGGCTGCGAGCCCGGCCGCCGCGACCCACGAAGTCGGCGCCACCGTGCAGGGGACGGTGGTCCAGATCGGTGACGGCGACATCCTGGTTGACGTCGGCGGCAAGAGCGAGGCACTCATCGCTCGCGCCGAGTTTCTGGCTCCGGATGGCTCCCTCTCCTTGAAGGTCGGCGACTCGATCGAAGCCACAGTCGTCTCGCGTGATGGTGGCCTGCGGCTCTCCAAGAAACTGCTGGCCGCGACGGCGAAGAGGAAGGAGAAGGACGCCGTCAAACAGATGCTGACCGAAGCGTTCAGGAACAGGATCCCGGTCGAGGGGAGAGTTTCGGCCAGCGTCAAGGGCGGCTACGAGGTCCAGGTGGCTGGCGTGCGCGGCTTCTGTCCCTTCTCTCAGATCGATGTGCGCCGGCAGGAGGACCCCACTCCGTTCTTCAACAAGACTTTCGAATTCCGGATCAAGGAGTACGACCCTCGCAAGCGCAACCTGATCCTCTCGCGCCGGGCGCTGCTGGAGGAAGAGAGCAGGAAGAAGGAAGAAGACATTCGAGAGAACCTCACCGAGGGAAGCGTCCTCACCGGGACCGTGGTTTCCCTGCAGGACTTCGGCGCCTTCGTGGAGATCGGAGGGGGAGTCCAGGGACTGTTGCATGTGTCGGAGATCTCCCACGCGCGCGTGGCACGTCCCTCGGATGTCCTGAGCGAGGGCCAGACCATCCAGGTGCAGGTGC
>JAWPNA010000103.1:0-9212 GCA_045402695.1 Acidobacteriota bacterium | reverse complement strand
GACCGGGGTTCGTCGTATAGGCGCGTGGGGCGGGCGGTTTCGCTGAACGCATGGGTTCCAGGGGGCGACTCTCTGGCTGTTAAGTCGAAAGGACCAAAGCCCCGGCGGACACGCGTGGACTCGACCACAACTCTCCCGACTCTCCCTCCGCCTGTTAAATCGACTTAACAGCCGGAGGGGTTCTCTCTCCGGAGTGTTAACTGGAGGGTTGCTCGAAGGAGCCGTGAGTGGGATTATGAGCTGCGCATCCGACGCGTGCGATTGCTTCTCATCCTGCGTCAGCATGGCTGTGTCGGGCATGATGCGACTCGCAACGTCAACCGATTTGGGAGATTCATAGATGCCCCAACGGATCACCGCGGCCATGCTATACGACCTCGTGTACTGTCCGCACCGTGTGACGATGGACATGTTCGGTGATCCGGGGCAGCGGGATCCGGTGAGCCCTTTTGTTCAGCTTCTATGGGAACGGGGGCAAGCATTCGAGCAGCAGCTGATCGAACGACTCGACGTGCCGTTCACAAACCTCCGTGCATTCTCCATTGAGGAGAAAGAGCGTCTCACCGGCGAAGCCATCGCGCGACGCGATGATCTCATTTACGGGGGCCGCATCAGCTCGGGGGTGAACGTTCTGTGATGCCCACTCTAGCCAGGCGGGCTTGGTCGCGGCATCCTCGTGCGCATGAGACCTCGACAAGATCCCGAGCGCATGAAGAAGCTGCTGGGCAGGCGCCAGCGCCGCGGCTGGAGCTGGGCCGAGCTGTCGGAACGCTCGGGCCTTCCGGTCTGGAAGCTGCAATGGTGGTACCGGCGGTTTGCGATCAGGAGACCGGCTCGCAAGTCGGGCCAGACGTTCGTCCCCGTGCAGGTGGTGGATTCGCCCCGGAAGGATTCCTCGCCGGTTGAGGTCATCACCCCCTCGGGTATGCGCATCCGCGTGGCGGTGGACTTCAACCCCGAGCACCTGAGGCGGGTGATCAAGGCTCTGGAGCCGGGATGCTGAGCCTGGGGGGCAACCAGCGGATCTTCCTGTGCCGGAGCTTTGTCGATTTCAGGAAGGCGCACGACGGGCTTTGCGCCATCATCCGGGATCAGTTCAGAGACGACCCATTCTCCGGAGACGTGTTCGCGTTCTTCAACCGGGCCAAGGATCGCATCAAACTGGTCGTGTGGGATCGAAACGGGTTCTGGCTGTGTTACAAGCGGCTGGAGAAGGGGACGTTTCCCTTCGCGGTGTCGGGAGAGGGCCGCATCGAGATCGAGAGAGGAGAGCTTGCGATGATTCTTGAGGGCATCGAGTGGAACAAAGCAAGAAAGTCATTGCAATTCTCATCGACAATTGCTATAACACGTCGTGATGGAACCGACACTGGAACTTCCCCATGACATCGAGTCGCTGAAGGCTCTCGTTGTTACCCACCTGCAAATCATCGGGCATCAGTCAGAGACAATCGGGCGTCAGTCAGAGACGATCGCCCGGCTCGAGCACAACAACGAGGTTCTGACCAAGCTCATCTTCGGCAAGAAGAGCGAGAAGCGGCCGCCGGTGGGAGAAGGCGCCCTGCAGGAGAATCTGTTCTTTCAGGAGATCGCCGCTGAAGCCTCCCGTCTTGCCCAGCAGCACGGTGTTGAGGCCACGGTGCAGGTGGGGGCCCACACGCGCCAGAAGAAAAAGGGCCGGCGCAGCGAGTTTCCCGAGCACCTGCCCGTGGTCCGGACGGTGAGCGAGCTGAAGCCTGAGGAGCGCACCTGCGCCTGCGGCGGGAAGCTTACGGAGTTCGGCGAAGAGGTGTCGCGGGAGTTGGAGCGGGTGGAAACCACCGTGGTACACGAGATGGCCCGCAAGAAGTACGCCTGCGCAAGCTGCAAGGAGGGCGTGGTCACAGCCCCCTGGCGGGGCAAGGTGATCGACAAGGGGATGCTGGGCCCTGGCTTCCTGTCACACATCATCGTCGATCGGTTCGGCAACCACCTGCCCTACTTCCGGCTGGAACGCCAGTACCGCTCCGAAGGGCTCGAGCTGTCCCGGTCCGTGCTGTGCACGTCGATGGCCCGGTGTGGGGAGCTTCTAGAACCCATCGCCGATCAGACTCTCAAGGAGATCCTGGCTGAGCCGATCGTGAACACGGACGACACACCGGTGACCCTGGCGCAGTCATCCTCGGGAGGCTCCAGGCAAGCTCGGGTGTGGGCGTATCTGGATCAGAAGGGCCGGCACTGGTACGAGTTCACCGAGAGCCGCAAGCGGGATGGTCCGGCGCGGGTGTTTGCGGAGTTCACCGGCTACATCCAGGCCGATGCCTACCCCGGTTACGACCGGCTCTTCCTGCCGGATAAGGCCACGGAGGTAGGGTGTTGGTTCCATGCACGAAGAGGCTTCATCAAGGCCGAGGCCACCGATCCCGCACTGGCCAAGGAAGCTATCGACCGGATCCGGGTTCTGTTCAAGATCGATCAAGCGGCGGTGGAGCTCTCCGACGAGGACCGCGCACGGTTCCGCCAGGAGAAAGCCGGGCCGTTGATGGAGGAATTCCGCGCCTGGCTGGATCTGACCCAGACGCAGGTGTTGCCCAAGAGCCCGATGGGCCAGGCGATCACCTACACGCAGAACCAGTGGGTGGCGCTGACGCAGTACCTGAAGGATGGCCGATTGGAGATGACGAACAATGCCGCGGAGCGCGCACTGAAGCCCTTCGCCATCGGAAGAAAGAACTGGCTGTTCTTCCAGCGGGAAGGCGGCGGCAAGACAGCCGCGATCCTGATGGGCCTCCTGATGACGGCCAAGGCGGCCGGGGTGCATCTGGGCGACTACTTCAAGGACGTGCTGCTGCGCATCTCAGAACCTGGCGTCGACGTGAAGAGCCTGACGCCGCATGCGTGGAAGGAGCACTTCGAAGCTGAGGTGGCTGCCCGCCGCCATGAAATCCTGAAGAAGATCGCCGGCGCGGCGTAAGGCCCGGCCCCCGGACGGGCATCGCAGAACGGTCACTCCCCGATGTAGGCGGGATTCGCCAAGAGGCGCCTGAGCGAGAACTTGTCGAACGCGCCGCCGCCATACTCGACGCCCCCCTTCGTCACCCACCGCTTCAGGGTCCAGCCGCGGCGGTTGAGTTCCTGGACGGTGTCGATGATGGAGCCGCGCTCGAGGAACAGGCGGAAGGTCTGCCGAACGCGCTTGGCCTCGGCATCGTTGACAACGAGTTTGCCACCGTCCGCGTGCCTGTCGAGGCCCAACGGCAGCTGACCGCCCATCCATTTGCCGCGTCGGCGTGACGCGTGGAACTTGTCGCGCGTCCGTTCGCTGATCATCGCCCTCTCGAACTCGGCGAACGAGAACAAGATGTTGAGGATGAACCGGTCCATCGAGGTGGCCGTGTTGAACTGCTGGGTGACGGAGACGAAGGCGACCCGATGTTTCTCGAACGTCTGCATCATCCGCGCGAAGTCGACGAGGGAGCGGGAGAGGCGATCGATCTTGTAGACGACCACGGCACTGACCTTGCCGGCTTCGATGTCCGTCATCAGCCGCCCGAGGGCGGGACGGTCCATGCTGCCGCCTGAGAACCCTCCGTCGTCGTACCGATCAGAGAGTATTTCCCACCCTTCGGCCGCCTGGCTGCGGATGAAGTTCTCGGCCGACTCGCGCTGGGCGTCCAGAGAGCTGAAATCGCGGTCGAGGCCTTCATTGGTAGACTTGCGCGTGTAAATCGCGCAGCGCGTGGCTGCCGGGACGGGAATCAAGGAGCCGGCGCGCGGGGCCTTCATCGGGCTGTCTCCTTGGCCTTCAGGCCGAAGAATCGCGGACCGCTCTGGTGCGAGCCGCCGGTCGCGACGTTCACGATCGCCGTCAAGGAATCGAATCGTCGGCCGTCGAACTCGTAGCTACTGTCCAGGATGCGCACGACGAGATTCCGATTCCGGTAGCGCCGGACGATTTCGGTGCCGGGGGCCGGATGGCCGCCCGCGGTCGGTGCTTGACGGACGACCGGCGTGAAGGCTCGAGGCATGGGCAGCCACAGCGGCGCGAGCGGCAGGAGTTCCTCGAGGCGTTCCTGAGCGCGCTTGCTCAGGCCGCTGAATTGCTGGGCCTGAACCTGCCAGGCCAGCCTCTTGTAAAGGTAGGCCTTGTTGTGACTGCGCGGCTCCTCGTGCATGGTCGCGCGCCATTGCTCGCGAACTTCGCCCACGGTCATCCGGGAGAGGCCGCTCAGTTTGTCCGCGATGCTATCAGGCATGACGATCCAGGGCTGCTTCCCCTACGGAGGTGCGTGCGGTGACTGCAACGATGCAGATCCGGCCATCAACCCGCGTGCAAGCGAGATCAGTCCGAAGGCGAACCGCCGCGATGGGAAGGACAACGACTGCAACGGGGTGATCGACGGATGATCAGCGACAGCGCCACCCGGCAACGCCCGCTACTTCCTCGCCGCGGTAGAATGTGCGGGCCAGCGCCGGGCCGGACGGCAGTCCTTGACCGGGACCCTGCAGGGGAGCAACGCGGCGGCGCTGCCGGCGTGTGAGCGAGCCAAGTGACAGGAGAATCTGCGATGACTACGAGGCTTTCGGAGGTGAGTGCACTCGTCGTGCGGGTGGAGAACTTGGAAAGGCAGAACCGTCGGCTCAAGGCCGGCCTCACGATGGTTCTGCTCGCGGCCTCGGTGATCGTTTTGCTGGGCCAGGCCGCTCCTTCCGACAAGACGATCGAGGCTCAGCAGATCATCCTCCGCGACGAGAACGGCAAGATTAGAGTCGGATTGTACTCAAATAGCTCCGGCGTCATCCTGTACGATGGAGATGGGAGAACGCAGGCGATGCTGACGGCTCGGGGCAGTTCGCCTGCTCTGCAACTCGTGGGGCCCAACGAGCGGACCTTGACGTTGTTGACACCGTCGAGTCTTTCTCTCAACGACGGCTACGGGAGGCCCCGTGTGAGGCTTGATGGCGGAGGCAATGTACCGGGGCTAGTTCTCCTCGACGAGAACAACCACGGGCGGTTGATGTTGGACGCGGCCGGCACTGTGGCTCGCCTGACTCCGGTTGGGGCAGATGGAGAAATACGGAGAGAAAAGGGTGTGACTGGCGATGAACCGGGCTTGGCGCTTTTCGATGCGAGCGGGAAAACTCGCATGGCCGTGAGTGTGCTGGGCCCCGGGCCTGAGCTCGGGCTGTATGACTCTAATGGCAAAGCGATCTTTTCTGCCCTTCATTGAAATGAACCACGAAGCGCGTTCGCTCCCCCTCCTCCTCATCGACGACTCCGCCTCGGTCGGCTCAGGCCGCCGGTGGTCTCCCAACGCCGTCCCCTCGCCTGGATGGCATGCCGTGCGTCATCGCCTTGTCCTCTCGGCGCTCCTTTTTCTACCAGCCACTCTGATAGCCTGTAGCCCCTTCCGGCATTCGGCAAGCTATAAGAGGACCGAGGCGCCGTGGGTTGTGACTGTCCGGTTGCAACGTTCACACCTGTACCGTGCCGAATACAGCAGAACGCTCTCATTACGGCTGGCCGAAGACAAGGAGAGTACGGTTGAGCTTCTCCCCGACACGGGCGGATACACTCTCGTGAATGTCTATCAGTTTGGGTCAGAAGAGCTTCTCGTCAAGTCGATGGGAAACGAGGAGTATCATCTCCACCTCGATTCTGGTGAGATAGTAACAGAGAACATTTCTGTGCGGCACCAGGGTGAGAGGCGGCAGGCCCACACGGGATCATTCATCGGCGCATTCGATTGGGACGAAGGCCGGCGCTGGAGATTCATCCCTTCCTCCGAACGCGCCGAGATAGAAGTCAACGAACACGCGGAGCCATGACAAGCGATAGAACAGTCCTCCTCATCGACGACTCACCCGACGTCCGCGCCGTCCTCTGCGTCGCCCTCGAATCCGAAGGCTACTCGGTCCTCGAGGCCGCTGACGGTCGTGAGGGCGTGCGCCTCTACCGCGAGCCTCGCCCGCCCGAACTACACGCTGCACCCGACTGCGGGCGGCGGCCTCGGCGCTCATGTCGTCCGCAGACTCTCCCGCCGCGGGTGAGCGTGAGCGTCGATGTCGGCCTGCCGGGTGCCGATCTCGCCGACGTAGGCCGGAGCCTCAGACGCGACGTCGCAAACGTGGGCCACAGCGATCGAATCCTTGTGGACGTCCAGGCCGACGAACAGCGAGTTAGGCTCGGGCATGGCTGACCTCCGTAAAGAAGTGGTGACTGGTTCGCCAGTGTGTGGCTCTGGCCTTACTCAGGCTAACCCACGAACGGATCGGAGGTCAGCCTCCCCTCTCAACGGAAGTCATATTGTCTAGGCTGACGATACACACCGCGAGACATACATGCGCGGACTGGATCCGGTCCAACGCTTGAATGCGCGTGAGAACGCGGCCGGCTCGGAGAACCCCACCAGATAGGCCGCCTGCTTCACCGAGACCTTCTTTCCGCTCAGGCACTGGAGCGCCAGCTTGCGGCGCAATTCATCCAGCACCTTCTCGAAGGTCACGCCTTCCGCTTTCAGCCTGCGAAATAGCGTCTGGCGACTGAGCCCCATCTTGCCGGCAATCGTCTCCATGCCCGCGTCGCCGGTGGGCAGGAGGTTCATCAACAGACCCTCGACGCGATCCCTGGTGGACTTCGACCTCTCCAGGCGCTCGAGCAGCGCGTCCGCGTGCGCTCTCAGGGCGTCCGACACGGAGCGCGACGACGATGAAGGTCGGTTCGAGAACAACCGGTCATCCGTCAGCAGCGCGTTCCGGTCGCTTCCGAATACCACGGGCACTCGAAAGATGCGCTCGTACTCCGCGCGATACGCCGGCGCCGGATGAGTGACATGGACCGCCTTCACGATCTCGCCGAACGACCCGCGCGACGAGCACACCGTGCGGGCGAAGGTGGATTCGGTGAGTTCGGGAAAGTCATTCGGATTCCTGCGCGCGTCGACGATCCACAGCTGCCCCCCGCTGCGCGTCAATTGAAAGCGATCGCCGTTTCCGGCGCACTCCACTTCAACGCTCAGCCGAGCGTAGCGGTTCGTCAGCGCGAAGCCCTCGGCCATCGTCTCCGAGAACGCGCCGATCATGCACGCGAACGATATCTCGGACACATGGATCGACTCGCCAAAGTGAAGCGCAAGCGCGGGATCGTTGCACAGCTCCTGTCCCGCTTTCATCAGCGCGACGTACTTCGCGAAGGGGATGCGGTTGTCGTCGTTCTGCAATTCCGCCGGATCGATCCCGGATCGCTCGGCCAGCGCCGTTCGGCTGCCGCGCCTGGACGCGGCAAACTCCATCAATGCGCGCGCAACGCTCGCCGAAACCGTGAGCTCAGGCATCGTTTCGGCTCTCCTTGTAACCTGCGGTCATGTTCCTGATACGTGGGGTCATGTCCATTAGTTTCAGGCGTACGTAGGATAGGTGCGGATGCGTCAACCCCAGGAGACAACGATGACACCTGCCTGGACTACCCAGCAAGCCGCGAGGATCGCCGGCGCAGCGTACCTGATTACGTACGCCCCGATGTACTCCTTGTTTTTCGTGTACCCAAAACTGATCGTGGCTGGCGACGTCGCGCGCACGGCGAGCAACATCATGGCACACGCCCAGCTGTTCCGGGTGACGATCATTCTGGACCTGCTCACCGTCGCCGGGTGCGTGGTCCTGAACGTGGCGCTCTACGAGCTGCTCGCGCCCGTGCACCGGAGCCTCGCCCGGCTCGCCGCCTTCTGGCGGCTCACGGAGCAGGCGGTGTACGGCGCCATCACGGTGTGCAAGTTCGTCGTCCTCGCGGTCCTGAGCGGCGCCGGCTACCTCCAGGTGTTCGAGCCGGGTCAGGTCCAGGCGCTGGCGCGACTCTTCATGGGCGTAAACTCGTACGGGTTCTGGATCGCAATGTGGTTCCTGGCCCTCGGGTCGACGATCAATTTCTACCTGCTGGTCAGGTCGCGCTACATCCCGAAGGTGCTCGCGCTTTCCGGCGTCGCGGCGAGCGCTGTGGCCGTGCTCGGCATCCTCGCGTGGTTCCTGTTCCCGGCGTCGGTCGCCGCGGCATTCGCGGCCGTCCGAGCGCTGCCTGCCGCCGCGCTCGTGCTGCTTGCGCTGATCTTTGCGCCAATCTACGGCTTCGAGATCATCGCCGGCCTCTGGCTGCTCGTGAAGGGCATCCGCATCCCGGAGCACACGTGACTCGCCACCGAACCTGCCTGTGCGCCTCCACCGCGGCAGGGCGCGCCGTGATCGTGCGCTTCCCCGCCAGGCGCCCGCGGCTGTCGTAGCTCCAGTACCGTTTGCGCCGCAGCTTCCGGGCGCCGCGCAAGTGGGTGTACAGCCGGCCGCCCTGGCGCTTGTCGGCCCAGAGGTAGCGGTAGATCGTCTCGTGGCTGATCTCGAGGAGCCCCTGGCGCCGGAGCCAGCCGGCCACCTGCTCCGGGCTCCAGTCCTCCCGCACCAGCGCCTGCACGCGGGCCCTGTCCGTCGCCGAGAACAGTCGGTTGCGCCTCTTCCGCGAGCACCGGCCGGCCCTCGTCCTCGTGGACATCGTGATGCCCGAGAAGGACGGAATCGAGACGGTGCGCGAGATCCTCGCCATCGACCCCGCCGCCGTGATCTTCACCATGACCGGCAAGGACGGGGCCGAGGACCACAACGAGGTGGCTAGGATGCTGGGGGCGAGAAGGGGGTTCAGGAAGCCGGTGCAGATAAAGGAGATCCTGGAGGTGATTCGGAAAGTGGTCGAACCCTTCTGCTGAGACTCTCGGAGTGATACAGTGATTTAAAGATACGACGGCGATGTGATTCGCGGTTTCACACATCTCTGGGAGGAGGTCACCATGACCAAGGATGTTGTTTGCAGCATGCAGGTCGATGAGAAAACTGCGCAGAACAAGTCGGAGTACAAGGGAAAGACGTTTGCGTTCTGCTCGGCAGGGTGCAAGACAAAATTCGACCAGAAGCCCGAGGCCTACGCCAGCAAGGCCATCAAAGCGGGGCAGTAAGTCGGAACTCCTGAATCCTGAAGTCGGTAGTAGCCGATCCGCAGAGTGTCACTTGGTGGGTGATTGGTTTCCGAGCGTCAGCACGGCAAGTCCCTCACGCCCTCGTACAACTGTGCGTCCAGCGAAGGCTGGCGCGTTCAGCGGGAGACAGTCCCGCCGGGGCAAGAGCCAGAAGCCCCGTAGCTTGGATGGCAGGCAGGAGGGAAACCGAATGACCTGAAGCCCATCGACAAAGCCATC
>JAWPNA010000271.1:0-18275 GCA_045402695.1 Acidobacteriota bacterium | reverse complement strand
GTCAGAGTCGTTGTCCGCGATCGGCAGAACCGTGAAAACGCGGGCAACGTTGGGGAAGACGACTTCCGGGTTGGTCACTTTCACGTTCGCCCCCCGCGGTGACGTGGCGCCCGAAAGGGGGATCGTGAGATTGCACTGGAGCTGCTGCGCGCTCATGAACGTGACCGAGTTGACCATGATGCCGGGACCGAAGTCCACCGTGGCCCCCGTCTTGAAGCCGAGGCCATTGACGTTCACGTTGACCCCCGCCGATCCCTCCTCCAGCGAATTGGGGCTGGCACTCGTGATCATGACGGGTGGATCCGGCTCCAGGATGAGATCGTAGAACAGGTCGGCGGTCAGGGTGACCCAGCTTCCGCCCCCGTTTTGCGTCACCAGCGTCCGCCCCACTCTGGCGGCGCCGCCGGCCGTCCGGGCCACAATGTAGTAGAAACCGGAGGTGATGAGGTTGTTGCCCACAGGCGGCGCCGGCTGGTTTGCCACGATCCAGACGTCGCGAGAATCGTTGATCGTGACGTTCCACTGATCGCGCACATCGACGAAGTCACCCGCCGCCGTCAATCCGTTGCGGCCTCCGGACAGAACACGTCCGGACGAAGGCACGACCGGGTCGTTCAGCGCGGGGCGCGCCGAGTTGTTCGGGTCGCCATACACCAGCCGGGTGACATAATTCGATGTGCTTTTCCCGGCGCGGATCCACAGTCCTTCCGCGACGTTGTACGGCGGAGTGGGCAGACTCGAGGATGGGTACCGGACGGCGTAGAAGTCATCGGTTCCGCCGTTGAGGCCGAAGGCGGTGAAGAGATCGCCCGACTGCAACGCGTCGTTGGCCAACGTCGTGCGGTTGGTCGGGTTCTGGCGGTTGACGGCTGTCTGGCCGTTTACCTCGATGTTGATGGCGATGTTGATCCCTGTGGTCGCCGACCCGGCGACCACGGGCACCAGCGTGGCCCGGTCGGAGTTGTCCAGGGCCGCGCCCGGGTTGATGCCGTCAGCGCCGCCGTCGCCCGAATCGCCGGTGTTGTAGAACTCGGTGAGCTGGGGGATGAAGCCGAGCCAGCCACCCACCTGGAACATGGATCCGGGATTGCCGTTCGACACGTTGGAGTTCTGGACAGTCGTGTTGTACCTGTTCTGTAGCCGCAGGGAGAAGAAGTCGGTGTCGTCGAAGTATTCGACGTAGACGTAGTAATTGCCCGCGGGAAGCCCGTCGATGCGGTAGAACCCGGCGCCGTTGGCTGCGAAGTCGGGCCCCTCGGGGCCCAGGGTCGAAGTCCCGGACTGGAACCGCGAGACGGAAAACCTGCCCGCAACGCCCAGCATCGTGTTCGGATCGATCGCCACGACATGCACGCCGTCCGCATCCACGCCATTGAGGGAGATAAACCCGGTGATGCTGCCATTGCTGCTGCCGAATGATGCCTCGGGATAGTAGCGGGAGCTGGTGCTGAGGTCACCAAGTTTCGGCACGCGCTGGCCAAGACCATCGGACGGAGGCTCATCGTCGATGAACGGGAACATCACGGTCTGCTGGATCGGATCATGGGAAAGCCCGTGGAAGTGTCCTTCCTCGTGCGTGGCTATCGCCTGGACATCATAAAGAGCCACCGTGCCGGTGGTGGTGAAATCCCTGTCCTCGTCCGTCGAGAACGTGTTGAACCTGATGTCGGCATCCACCATGGTGCCGGGAGGGTAGGTGCCCACGGGGAAGCAGAAGCCCTGGGGCGGCGGGTTGCCGTTCAGGTCGAGAAGCCCTTGGCCGGGTGGGCATCCGCCGCCGGCCGTCACGGTCATCTGGGCTGTGAGCGACGTCGAAGGGGTGGCGGCCAGGAATCCTTGTTCGGATCCCAGCACCTCTGCGTCGCAGAAGGTGACCACATTGACCCCGTCGGCCCCGAAACTCTGGACTGACGTGGTCCCACCATAGGTGAAGGAGATCCTCGAATCAGGGTTGTTCTGCCATGGCGTGAATCCCGCGGCCACCGCCGGCTGGAGCGTTGCGGGCGAGGCGTTGGTGGAGCTGTAGGCGCAGGCGGGCAGGGTCGTGGGGTCGTGATAGCGCCACACGACAGGAATCAGGTTGTTGGGCCAGACGCGGTTCACGATCGTGTTGCTGCTCACCTGCTCCAGGTTGCCGGTGGCGAGAGCGGCGGTGACCCCCAGGGTGCAAAGCGCGAGGGTGGCGGCGGCGCGCGGGAGGAACGCGCGGCTCCGGCTCATGGCTGCCTCCTGTCCGCGTCATCGGCTTCGAGTTTCTGCGGGGTCTTTGAGACCCGCGGGACCGCGGGACCGCCTTCTTCCTGCTTGCGCCGGATCTGATCGAAGAGCTGTTCCAAGGGCACCTGGTGTGGTGACGGGTGGATCACGGAAGGGTGTCCGCCAGAGTCCTCCACGAATGTGACGCCGGCCGGCACCCCGCTCACGGCGAACTTCTCGCCGGTGCCGGGGTCCTCGATCACGCGCATGGCTCCCTGGCTGAACCCCACCAGGTTCTTTTTCCCGTCGGGACGGGGCGACGTGAACAGGACCACCTCGTCGCCGAGGCTGAACGATGGCGTGCCCTCCACGGTCATTTCGGCAGGGTCGATGCGCCCGCCGAGCATGCTCACGGTCAACCGCCTGGGTCCCTGGCCCTTGGCCTCTCCAAGGACCTCGAAAGTCGTATCGGTGTAGATGCGCGTGCCGGTCTCGTCCCAGTAGGTCTTCTTGTCCACGGCGCGCGCATGGACGATCCGGTCGGCACGGACCGCCAGCTCGTCAAGGTCCATCTGGCGCAGCGTCGTCGCGCCCGCCGGCACCGGGCCGGCAAGCAGGGCAGCGGCAGCCATGAGGGTGAAGGCCGCACACCTCATGGAGTTCAACGGTGTCATCGGGGCCTCCGGTGAATTGGGGTTGAGAGTGCCAGGAGAACGGCGCACGTCTTCATGATCCAGGGAGTTACAGCCGTCTACAGGTACGGCGAGGGAGGGGGGGCGTCAAGCGCCGCAGGCGGAAAAAGTGGCACCCAGGCACATGGGAGGAAGGGCAAGTGCCGATTGTCGGCGCCGGCGGGGTCTTTCTGCCAGGGTGGTGTGTTGCACGCCACCCTGGCGATGGGTTCTACCTCACGGAGGATTCGAGCTCTTTGCCGGCCTTGAAGCGGGCAACTCTCTTTGCCTTGATCTGGATCGTCTCGCCCGTCTGCGGGTTGCGGCCAGTGCGCGCCTTGCGCTTGGCCGTATAGAACGTGCCGAACCCCACGAGGGTCACGCGACTGCCCTTCTTGAGGCCCTTCGTCACGCCGTCCACCAGAGAGTCGATGGCCAGGTTCGCCTTCTCCTTCGTGATGTCGGCTTCCTTTGAAATCTTCTGGATCAGATCCGCTTTGTTCATCCACTCGCCTCCTTCAGGCTGGGCTGTTTGTCCGTGGGACTGAAACTGACGTGGCCGCGATCGACGACAAGCGTCGTTTTATACCTCACACCCGAGAAGCGTGTCAAGACTGCGTTTCGAGTCGAGGTCCGTGTTTCGGATGGATTTCATTCAGGGCTTTGCGTCGAGGAGGGATCTTTGCCGCTGTCATAGGGGATGCCGAGGCTCTTCATGCGGCGGTACAGGCGCATGCGGTTCCAGCCCAGCAAGCGTGCGGCGCGGCTCTTGTCACCTCCGGACCTGGCAAGAGCGGCCTCCACGCAGGCACGCTCGTCCTGGGATGAAGCCGGGTCCGAGCCGGATCCCGCCGACACCTGCTCCATGCGCAGGAGATCCCGGACTTCATCGAGATCCCCGCCCAGCACCTTCTCGGGCAGTGCCTCGCGGCGCACCATGCCGTCTCCGGACATGACGAGTGCCGCCTCGATGGCATGCTCCAGCTCCCGAACGTTGCCGGGCCACCCGTACGCCTCGAGACGCGCGAGCGCCCCCCGCCCGATGCCATGGAACGGCAGGCCACGTGTCTCGCAGAGGTGTCGGGCGAAATGCTCCGCCAGGAGAGGGATGTCCTCACGCCTCTCCCGCAGCGGGGGCAGCGTGAGGGTCACGACGTTGAGGCGATAATAGAGATCATCCCGGAAGCGGCCCTCTTTCATGGCCTGGTCGACATCCGCGTTGGTGGCGGCGATGATACGAGCATCCACGCGGCGTATGGTGGTGTCCCCAAGGCGCCGGAATTCTCCCGACTGAAGGGCCCGCAACAGCTTGGCCTGGAAGGCGAGGCTGGTGTTGGTGATCTCGTCGAGGAAGAGTGTCCCGCCATCGGCTTCCTCGAACAGCCCCTTCCTGTCAGCGTCCGCTCCGGTGAAGGCGCCTCGCCGGTATCCGAACAGCTCGCTCTCGATGAGGTGCTCGGGGACAGCCCCGCAATCGAGCGGTACGAAGTTCGAGAGCCTGCGCGCTCCGGCGTAATGGATGGCGCGGGCCACCAGCTCCTTGCCCGTGCCGGATTCGCCGATGACCAGCACGTTGCAGTCGGCCCGGATGACCGCCTCCATCATCCGGAAAAGACGCTGCATGGCGGGCGACTCGCCTATCAGATTGTCGATGTGGTAACGCTTTGCCAACTCGCGGTTGATGACCGCCCGGCGCTCGCGCAGGCGCTGACTGTCCTGCGCCTCGGCGATGGCGGCGGACACCTTGGAGGAGTAGGCCTCGATGAGGTGCAGGTCCTCCGGACTGAACAGACGGTTCCCCGAGCGGGAATCGAAATAGATGGCCCCCAGGACCCGATCGGCCAGCTTCAGTGGCACGCACATCAACGAGAGGATCTCGTAGAGCGTGACGGATCTCCTGTCGCGGAAGCGCTCGTCTCCGGGCACGTCCACAGCCAGGATCGGCTCCCCGTGAGAGACCTCCCGGATGATGCTGCGGCAGTAGTCGGTGGCATCTTCGATCGTCTCGCCCTCCAGGTTGCGAGCGATGCTCACTTCCACCGACGTGGCGTCCATCAGAATGAGCAGGCCGCGATCTGCCCGGACAGCCTCGATGGCCTTGTCGAGGACGGCCGTCAGCAGCGTGCGCAGGGAGGCGCCCGGCCCAAGCGACCTGGAGACCTCATCGAACGCCGACTCGGCCGCCGCATCAGGCTCCTGCTCCGTGGAGCCCCGCGGGGCCCGGCGCTTCAGCCCGGCCCGTTGTAGGCGCTCGGCATGTTGCAGCACCGCGAGGCTGATTGGGACCTCGAGATAACTCTTGCGGTACTCCTCCTCGCTGATTGCGGCCGCCATGGCGTTGATGAGATCGGCGGCCTCGAAGATGCTCTCGGCGGCCGCGGCGGCATCCCCCACCGCCTCCTGTGCCTGCGACAGCCAGTAAAGAATGTGGGACAAAAGCGGCCGCAGCCCCATCTCACGAGCCATCTCAGCCCCCTGCTCAAGCACGGTCCGGGCCTCCGCCCTACGTTGCATCTTGAGCAGGGCCTGCCCCTCCAGCAGTGCCGCTCGGGCCAAGTCTGGCCGCAGCCCCGCTTCCTTGGCGATGGACTTGAGCTCGACCGAGCGCTCAAGCGATTCAGAGACCATATCTTCAGAAAGAGATGATCGCGCGCTCGTTCTCAGCAAAACCATCAAATCCCCTTGCCGGCCGCATCTGCGCGCCTCGATCAACAAATCATCTATTGAGACATCCGTTCTCATCTCAAGGCCATTCGCTGCCCTCGCCTCCACTTGGGCCGACCGCGCCAAAGCCCTTAGTTGGGGGCTCGCTATTTCTTCGGCAAGCAAGGCCGCAGCCTGACTTAGTTCTAAAGCCAGAGAGAACTGTCCGAGATATTGCATAAGGTCAGCCTTGCAAACATGAACAAGGCACAGATCTGTCCGACCACCTGACTCCAAGCACATTCTCTCAGCATGATTCAGAGTTGAGAGGGCATCGCTGTTGTTTCCAAGCAGGACCTGCAGATACCCAAGGTTGAACAGTGTGTATATAGCAAACTGCTTTCTACCTGAACCATCAGCTAAAGCCAAAGCCTCACGAAAATACTTCTCTGCAATACACAAATCTCCTAGAAGACGATACACCTCACCCAAATTAATAGACGCGAGAATCGCTGCTAAAGATAGACCCTTTTCCCGTGAATCCGTCAAGGCCCTCTCAAAGTAAACTCTAGCCTCACGAACCCTACATTGCTCAAGATACACTAGCCCCATGTTGTTCAGTGTTACAACAATGCCTCCAATATCGCCAATCTGGGTCTTGAGTTGCAGCGCATGCTCCAAGGATGCAACGGCCTTCGCGTGTTCGCCGAGATCTGTCGCTATAAGTCCTTCGAGATTCCTGGCGAGTGATTGAACATAAAGATCCCCGGACTCCACAGCCTTGGAAAAAGCTCGTTCTGCAAGTTCCCGGGCTCGTGGGTAGTCACCTGTCTTCCGCATCGCCTGAGCCTGGATACCAATCGACCTGGCCTCACCGACAGGATCCGCAAGAGAACGGAATCGTGATTCGGAGTCCAGAGCGTACGCTTGGCCCCGAGCGAGTTCGCCTGCTTCTACCAATATTTCTGCGATTTCTCGGACCGCGAGAGCCGCCTTGTCAGGGGCGCTGGTAGATCTCGCCAGAAAAAGCATCTCGTGGTAGAAGTTGCTCGCTCGGGTGAGGTCCCCAGTCATGGCCAGAAGGGCGGCAACCGCTTCGAGTCCCTCGAATCGCCTAGAAGTGTCTTCGCGGCGAGTCAGGTTAAGGCCTTTCACGAGAAGGTCGATGGCGCGTCTCGTCGCAAAGTGCTCCAGTGCCACGTTGGCCGCCCGGAAGGCATACTCTGGGGCCTTCAGGAAGTCCATACCTTCAATATAGTGATGGGCGATTCGATCCAGGTGTGAGGCATCGGGTAGTGGAGTAGATGATTCCAAGAATTGTGCGATCCTGCGATGCAGAGACTGCCGCCGGGAGCTGTCCATTCCGCAGTACACAACCTCTCTGACGCAGCCGTGTCGGAACGAATAGAGGTCACCGTGCTCAGATGTGTCTCTTCTACAAACGCCAAGGGAGACCAGACTCTCTAGGTCGCTAAGAAGAGTACTGGGCGCACGATGTGTGAGGTCGCGTAGCCGCGAAATGCTGACCGGGGTCCGGAAGGTGGCGAGGACTTCAAGGACGCTTCTAAGGTGGCCCGGGAGACTAGTGAGTTTGTGTTCAGCGAAGTCGCGGAGGTTTGTTGGAAGGTCGAGAATGGAGATATCGGGCAGATTGATGTTCCACCCCGAAGCCGATCTAGTCAGGCTGCCAGTGCAAGCTAAGGAGAAGAGCGTCTCCTGGATTAGGAGTGGGTTGCCGTTTGTCAGGGGATGCAGAATCATGGCAAGGGGATGTGCAACATCAGTCTTGCCCAGAGCTGCCTCAATAAACGACGAAGTGTCCTCCGCACTGAGGGGGTCAACGACGAAATGTCGGCAGGAGGGGCGAGCGGAAAGCCGACGGAGAAAGGCGTGTAGGTCTTGGTTCTCACTCGGCTCCATATCATAGGCGGCGAACACAATAGGCCCCCGGTGCTGATTCGAGAGAAGGCGGAGGAGTTCGAGGGTCTCAGTGTCGGCGTGTTGAAGATCGTCGAAAACAAGAGCCAACTGATGCCGTTCAGATGCGAGTTGAAGTCGATGGGCAAGACCATGGAGCAAGCGAAGTCGTTCATTATCGTGAGTTGGATTGGGGGCGTTGAGCCTGCGGGGTATCGGATCACGAGCTAAATGATTCGCTGAGGCGTGCGGAACGTAGCGCATGTACCACGTTGAATGAAGCGATGCGTGGTTCGAGGATGTGGTCTGAGCGATGGTGCCGGGGGCAAGAGTTACGTCGTGGGTAAGTTCGTGGAGTGCGTCTAGGCAGTCGAGGCCGTCGGGGTTACACACGATCTTGACCGTGTGGATGTTGGAAATCTGCGAGCGAACCTGTAAGAGATGAAGGAGGCGGGATTTTCCGATTCCTATCTCACCTCCCAGGAAGAACAGCCGAGGGGAGGGAGCAGTGCTGAGGGGAGGGCACTCCTTGAGGGACTGATCGATCGAGGAGAGTATCGGAGACCGATCCTGGAAAGGGACGAGATTTAGGTACGGCCGAAGGTACTCGATCACTGAGGCTGAACTGATACTTGGTTTTGCGGGCGACAGTTGCTCAAGGACTTCTGTCGCTGACTGTGGTCGTAGTTTGGGGTCACGTTGCGTCATCGAGAGGACTATGGACTTCAGGTCCTCATCGATTCCAGATAAATCTCGATCGCTAGGGAAAAGACGTTGACTGTAGTAACCAGGGGGCACCAAGACAGGACGCGCGCATAGGCAGGCTGCTAGGGTCATGCCAAGCGAAAAGATGTCGGACCGTTGGTCCCCGTGGGCGCCGTCAAGGAGTTCGGGGGCGATGTAGGGGACTGTACCGTGAGCTCTGTTGAGAGTTGTGTCATCAAGTGGTCTGGCTGAGTCGAAGTCCACGAGGACAGCGTGGGGGGAGACGGCAGTGATCGTGTTGCATTGGGCATCATGCTCCACCGCGGGGGATGGACTCTGATTCGAACGCAGTACTATGTTGGAGGGACTGATATCGCCATGGCTAATCCCTCTGGCGGTGAGAAACTCAAGCACATGAAGAAGCTGTACGAGGATGGTGCGAATCTCCGCTTGCGAAAACCGCGGCCCCATACTTACAAGAGTTGAATGCCCGGCGAACGGCATCGTAAAGTAGCAGCCATGCACGTCACATACCCCGAAATCAAGAACTTTGATTATGTGTGGGTGATCGATCTGTGAGAGGACAAGATACTCGCGCCTTAGGTCTCGTGAATCCCGGGGAATGGGCTTGACAGAGCCATTCTTGAGAGCAATCTCCGCGCCGACGTGGAGGTCTTCGACCAGATAAGCAGATGGCGTGTCAGTAGAGTGAAGGGATCCTATGACGCGGTATCGTCCGTTGATAACTGCGGGGAGCACAGGCTCTCCATCTGGGCAGACAGGGGGATGACGGTAGGTTGAAATATTGGATTATTCACAAAGCGAGGCAAGGGAACGCGAGGTGGGGTAGAAATGGAAGCCAGCGAGTTCACTGGTTCTCTGGGAAATCGGTTTCGTCGGCTTGGGGCTAGCTCAGATCACGAGGAACGCCATCAGCGAGACCAAGAGATCGGGGTACCAAAGAGTCGAGACTTCTTCAGGAGGCGAGGGTATCTCCTCCAAGAGCAAGCCGCCATGCAGGGCCTGTGTCTTGACCGAAGTCGGAGCTCCCCATCCTGCACCGGCGAGGCCATTGCTAGATGAGAGCACCGTGGCGACGCAGGATAGTGCCAGAATGGCGACCGCTCTTCGAAGGCTTGTGGTCATTGTTTATTCCCTCTTGAAGGTCTTTTCGACAGTAAAGATCGATCAAGCACGGCAACTGGAAAGCACCGAATGTGCCAACTGCCTGGATGATGGGAGACAGACAGGAAAACCGTTATGAGTGAAGGAAATCGCCAGGCAGGAACGCTCGGACATCAACGCGGAGCCCGAGAGGCTCAGTCTCAGGATGAGACCGGACGAGTAGTAGGTGGGGGTAGAACCTCTGCTAATTCAGTGGCTTGGAACGTGCAGGGTTCAACCGCGCCCGGCTCTCAGAATGGCTGGGTCAGGGGTGATGTTGGAGAGGGTCCGGCGAGCTGCGGCGCGTCAGGGCCGATGCTGTCGATCCGGGCCTGGCGGACCTGGGCGATCCAGTGGGCGATGCGCTCCATGAGGTGCTCACGGTTCACCGGCTTGCTGACGTAGTCGTCGCAGCCGGCTGCCAGGGCCTTTTCGCGGTCGCCGGTCATGGCGGCTGCGGTCAGTGCGATGACCGGGATCTCCATCACGCCGGGCGTATCCTTGAGCACCTTGGTGGCCTCGTAGCCGCCCATCACGGGCATCATCATGTCCATGAGGATGATGTCGGGCTGAACGGCGCCTGCCTTTTCGATGCCTTCCTGCCCGTTCTCGGCGATGATGACCTGGTACCCCTCGTTCTTGAGCATGAACTCGATCGTGTACTGGTTGGCTGGGTCGTCCTCCACGAGCAGGATCTTGTTGACCTCCGCCCGGACCGCCGAGGCCACGGCTTGCACTGCCGCCGCGGCCCTTTGCATCGGATCCGGCCCCACGGCCGCCGCCGGCTCCTGCCTGGACGGGAGCGTCTTCAGCAATTCCCCGATGTCCGCGAGCATCCGACTCGGCTCGAGGGGATTCTTGAGGAACACTTTCTGGGCATCGCGCCGCAGTATGGCCTGCTCCTCGGCAGAGAGGTCTTTCGCCGTGTAGATGACCACGGGTATGCCACGTGTCTCGTCCCGTTGCTTGAGTCCCTCCATCACTTGGAAGCCGTCCATGCCGGGCATGCTCAGGTCCAGCATGACCAGGTCAGGCTTCTCTCGAGCGGCGGTCGCAATGCCCTCCTCGCCGCGGGCCGCGCGCAGGACCTCGTACTTGTTCTCCGATAGCAGCCGCGCCAGCAGGTCCGAGTCCACCACGTTGTCGTCGACAATCAGCACGCGCTTGACGTCCTTGCGCTCCGCCCACTGAATCTGGTGCACGGTATCGGTCAGATCGGTTTCGTTGATCGGCTTGACGAGGTAACGGTACGCCCCGAGGCAGAATCCGCGCTCCTGATTGTCCAGCACCGATACGACGATCACAGGGATGCCCTTGGTCTCAGTGTCGGTCTTGAGCTCCGCCAGCACGTCCCAACCGTTCTTCTTCGGCAGCACCAGGTCAAGCGTGATGGCGATCGGCTTGTACTTGCGTGCTTTCGGCAACACCTCATTGCCATCACGGGCGAACACGACCGAGCAGCCGTGCCGGTTGAGGTACTTCTTCATGATGTAGAGGTTATCAGGCTCATCCTCCGCCACCAGCACGATTGGCTTGCCCTCGTTCAGCGCGGTCGCCGAATCGTCGCTTGTGCTCATCAGCGATGGCTCCGGCACCTGCAATCGCACCCGCCGCAGGGTCTCGGCGGCCGTTGCGGGGACGGGAGGGGCCGGCTCGTACGGCACTGTCAGTGTGAAGCTCGAGCCATGGCCCAGGGTGCTGGTGACCGCCAATGTGCCGCCCATCAACTCGGCCATCTTCTTGGAGATGGTGAGCCCCAGTCCCGTTCCGCCATACTTGCGCGTCGTGGATCCGTCTCCTTGGCAGAACTCATCGAAGATGCGCTCGATTGCGTCAGGAGCGATCCCGATACCGGTGTCGATGATCGCAAAGGAGATCATCTGCGGCTTCTTGATGAAGCTCGCCTCCACCCTGACACTTCCACGCTCGGTGAACTTGATGCCATTGCCGATCAGATTGATCAGGATCTGCCGCAGCTTCTGCTCATCGCTTTTTAAAAACTCCGGCAGGTCCGGCGCACGGCTCACCACAAGGGCGAGGCTCTTGTCCTCGGCCAGCGGCCGCAGAGTGTCCGCGACGAGGTTGAGCAGGCTGGGCAGCGACATCGGCGCCCTCTCGAGGCCCATCCTGCCGGCCTCGATCTTGGACAGGTCCAGGACGTCGTTGATCAAGCGCAGAAGCGACTTGCCGCTGCGATTAATGATGGACACCTGCTTCATCTGCTCCTCGTTGAGCGGCCCACTCATCTCGTTGCTCATGATCTCGGACAGCGCCAGTACGGCGTTGAGCGGGGTTCGGAGCTCATGCGACATGTTTGCGAGGAACTGGCTCTTGAGGCGGCTGGCCTCCATCACCTTCTTGTTCTGAGCCTCGATCTGGCGGTTCTTTCGCTGCAGCTCCTCTGTGCGATCGCGCACGATCTTCTCCAGGCCCGCGTTGATATCCAGCGTCCGTCGATGGGAGGCCTTGAGGTTGTCTACCATGGCGGCCAGGGCGCTTGCCAGCCGCCCAATCTCATTGGACGAGGGCATGGAGAGACTCACATCGAGGTCTCCCTCGCTGATGCGATCCGCCCTCAGGGCCAGGTCCACGAGAGGCCCCGAGAGTCTCCGCGAAAGCATGAAGACGATCGGCACGGCCGCCAGGATGAACACCATGCCGGCCATGATGGCGCCGTTGCGCACGGCCAGGATGGGGGAGGTCACCTCCGCGCGTGAGACGACCGCCGCCACGGTCCAGTTCAACGGCCCCAAGCTTGCGGGATGCATGAGGCGCGAGTAGCCGACCATCCACATCTGTCCGTCGTTTCCGTCCTGGCGGGGGTCGAAGTTGGTCACACCTCGGGGCGACGAGTTGATGAGCGCGGCGACCGGCGCCAGAGTGGGCACCTCACCGATGGGACGGTACACATACTGAGGGTCGGGATGGCACAGCACCATGCCTTCCCGAGAGATGACCACGAGATACCCGCCGCGGCCGATCCGCACGGAATGGACGAGATCCTGCAGAGCCTTGAGGTTGATGACAGCCTTGATGATCCCGATCGGCGGACGAGGATCGTCGGGAATCGGCAGCGCGATGCTGTACGCGTAGCTGCCCGCGGATTCATCGTACTCGAGGTTGCTCAGGTACATCTTTTGTATGACGGCCTGGTGCCACCAGGCCTCATCCGCCTGCCTCAGGTCGGTCGTGGGATTCGAGGCCACGGCATTGACACCGTATCGGTCGGTAACGAATACCTCCGCGACATAGGAGTGATTCTCCTTGAGGTCAACGAGGAAGGCCTCGGCTGATTTAATTGGCAGTGCCGCGGAAGGCATCGAGAGCGCCTTCACCGTTTCGGCTTCCGTGGCGTCCTGGAGATGAAGGATCTCACTGCGCCGAGTGCCCAGGATAGCCACGTCCTTCAGCGTGGGCACGAGGGTCAGCGTCTGGATCTCGCTGACGCGTTCCTCGATCTCCGCGTTGATTCCTTGCAACGTCTGGTCAACGGTGAGCAGAAGCTCCTGGCGGATCCCCTCCTCCAGTATCTGCGAGTTCCTCTGATAGGCGATGTAACTCAGCAGGACGACGAGGCTGACCGAGAGGGAAGCGTAGACGAGCGTGAGCTCGCTGGACAGGCTCCTCCAATGACGTGGCGGGGTCGTCACGAACCTCCCGGCTCTCAGCAGACCTGGACCATGTTGCGGCCCGACGTCTTGGCCGTGTAAAGGGCGGAGTCGGCTCTGGCGATCAGCTCATCGGGTACGGTGATTCCGGCATCGGGGAAGCTGGCCACGCCGCTGCTGACCGTCAGCTTCAGCCTGCGGCCCTGCCACAGGAAATCGTGACGCTCGACGTCGAGCCGGACCCTCTCGGCCACCCGATGCGCCTGCTGCTTGTCGCTCTCGAACAAGAGGAGCATGAACTCCTCCCCGCCATACCGAACGGCGAGATCGCTCAGGCGCACGTTCTGTCTGATGATAGCGGCCACTTCCGTCAGGACATAGTCGCCCGCAGCGTGGCCGTGGGCGTCGTTGATCTTTTTGAAATGATCGAGATCCAGCATGATGCAGGAGAGTGTCAGCGAGTAGCGCGCGGCGCGGTGCAGCTCCTCCTCGAGGCGCTGCTGCAGGAACCGACGGTTGTGAAGCCCGGTCAAGACGTCCGTGTACGACGCCTGCCGCACTTCCGCCTCAGCCGTTCTGACTCGCACCATCACGGCCACGCGCGCCAGCAGCTCCTCCTTGTTGAAGGGCTTGGTAACGTAATCGTTCGCCCCCACCTGCAGGCCGCGGATGACCTCTTCCTGGTCCTTGTGTCGCGCCGTCAGGAACACGATCGGAATGGGGTATGTGCGCGGGTCATCCTTCAGACGACGGCAGACCTCGTACCCGTCCATCACCGGCATGTGGATGTCGAGCAGGATGGCGTCGGGCAGATGGTCCAACGCCAGGCGGAGCGCGTCGGGTCCGTTGGTTGCGGTGAGGCACCGGTATTGACGGGCCTCGAGAATGATCTTCAAGAGGTAAAGATTGGCCTCTTCATCATCCACGAGAAGGACTGTCGCCATTGCATGACCGCTGCCCCCCAAGTGGGGCATGAAGCTGGGCCGCCTCCGCTGGTATGTTCGACCCAGGAGTTGCCTAGGCAAAATCGCAAGTGCAAATATAGGGATGTAGGTTCACTATGCAAATGAACTGATGAAACAAGGAGCGTGAGATGGGGACCTGCCGGCGAACCCTGACCTGCGGGCGGTTCCGTGAGGTCAGGAAAGTCCCGACAATCCCGCCTCGTGGGAGCTCACAATAAGAGGTCCAGCAGTGTGGCCACGAGAAGAGCCACGGAGATCCACCCGTTCAAGGAGAAGAAGGCGAGATTGACTCGGGACAAGTCATCGGGACGTACGATCGCGTGCTCGTGGATGAGCGCAACGGTGCTGAGCGCCAGCCCGGTGAAAAAAACCAGGCCGAGGCCTGCCTCCATGGCCGCGATGATCAAGGCGAGCACCATCACCGCATGAAGCGCGGAGGAGAGGATCAGAGCCGCGGGGATGCCGAATCGCGCGGGGATCGACCTGAGACCTTGGCCGCGGTCGAATCCCACATCCTGGCATGCGTAGATGATGTCGAAACCCGCTGTCCAGCACAGGACCGCCAGAGCGATCAACACCGGAACGGTTGACCAGGGGCCTGACACGGCGATCCAGGCGCCCACGGGGGCCACGGCGAGGCTCAGCCCGAGTGCCATGTGGGACAGCCATGTGAACCGCTTCGTGTACGAGTATCCGAGCACGATGGCCAGCGCGAGAGGCGAAAGTGTGAGACACAGTGGGCTCAGCGCCATGCAGGCCGCCAGGAAGACCCCCACCGACGCCACCAGCACTGCGATGGCCCAGGGCAGTGAGAGCCTGCCGCTGGGCAGCGGCCTACCGCGTGTCCTGGGGTTCGCGGCGTCGAATCTCACGTCGGCCAGCCTGTTGAAGCTCATGGCCGCCGTGCGGGCGCCGGCCATGGCCATGGTGATCCAGAACACCTGCCACGCAGTCGGTTTTCCGGCGGCGCCCAGCAGCATCCCCATGAAGGCGAACGGCAGGGCGAAGATCGTGTGAGGGAAGGCAACCAGTTCCGCGGTGAGGGAGAGCCGGCGGCGGATCGCGCCGATGATCCCTCCCATCAGGTTCCCCATCGCCTCCCGAGCCGGTGATCGAGGCCGAGGTGATCCAGCACGCGCCCAACGTACAGCTCGATGACGTCGTCTATGGTGCGCGGGTGACTGTAGAAAGCGGGCGTGATCGGCAGCACGATCGCGCCGGCCCGGGTCACCGCCAGCATGTTCTCGATCTGGATGACCGACAGAGGCGCTTCGCGCACTCCCAGGACCAGGAGCCGGCGTTCCTTCAGGGCGACCTCGGCCGTCCTGTGTATCAGGTTGCGCGTGGCGCCCGAAGCAATGCAGCCCAGCGTGCCGGTGCTGCACGGCACGATGCAGGTGCCGTCCACCATGTGGGAACCGCTGGCGATCGGCGCCCGCAGGTCGTTCTCGTCAAGCCACTGCACCTTTCCAGCGGGGCCGGCCATCGCCGCTCTCATCTCAGCGAGGCCCGCATCGCTGGGACCGATCTCCTCGCGCGCAACGAGAAGTGCGGAGGACGACATCACGGCGTTGACGATTCCCACCCCGGGGTGCGAGGCCAGCTCGGCCAGCAAGCGCCGGGCGCATGCGCTGCCGCTGGCGCCCGTGACGGCGACGGTGATTTCCTTCATGGGGACTCCCGCGGGAAGGCCCGATGATAGGGCACCCCCCGATTCCCGGTCAAGGAAACGATATACTGCCGGCCGCAATGGATCCCACCGAAATCAGGAAACTTCTCTCGTCCGTGAGGGCGCGTCGCATGAGCGTGCCCGGGGCGATGCAGCGGCTCAAGACCCTGCCGCTGGAGGATCTCGGGTTCGCGCGCTATGACACGCATCGCGCGCTTCGCCGCGGCTTTCCCGAGGTGATTCTCGCGCGTGGCAAGACCGACGAGCAGGTCCTCGGCATCCTGAGACGGATCGCTGCCTCTCGACACCCCATCCTCGTCACGCGCGCCGCCGAGGATCTCTACGCGAAGGTCGTCGAGATCATCCCACGAGCGCGCTATCACGACGCGGCACGCGCCATCACCGTGGAGCGGCGGGGCCGGCGCCCCCCGCTGCGCAAGGGGCTCCTGGTGATCACAGCGGGTACCTCCGATATCTCCGTGGCAGAGGAGGCGGCGGTCACCGCCGAGATCATGGGCAACGCGGCGGACCGTCTTTATGATGTGGGAGTCGCCGGGATCCACCGCCTGCTGGGCGAGCGCGAGCGATTGCAGCGGGCCAGGGTGATCGTTGCCGTGGCCGGCATGGAGGGGGCCCTTCCAAGTGTTGTCGGCGGACTTGTATCGGTGCCCGTCATCGCCGTGCCGACCAGCACGGGGTATGGAGCATCCTTCTCAGGTCTCGCCGCCCTTCTGGGGATGCTCAACAGCTGCTCGTCAGGCTTGACGGTGGTCAACATTGACAACGGATTCGGCGCTGGCTACGCGGCCAGCCAGATCCTCTCGCTCGTCGCTGGCCGAAGGAAGCGTACCTAACCCACACGGCCCATGAAACCTATGCTGTGACCTGTGATCTGCCGGTCCTGCCGGGCGTCCTCGCCGTCGCGGTTGCCATACACGACAGGCAGCTCCTCTGTTTCGCGACGGGCCTTACGGAATGATACGGGCTCGTCTCGGCCCCGTCAGCGGCCCGACGAATCCATGATCAGGGCCTCAAAACGTGTAGGTTAGTGTAAAACCTTAATATTCAGATATTTACAAAGGCAGATCCAATAGATGAGTTTGTTGACAAACCTTGACAGCCTCCGAATGTGGCGATATATTTCTCCGACTTTCCGCCAGCTTGGTGACACGCGCACAATCCGACTTCGGCGCATACGACCCCTCCCAGCACCGGGCGCGGAACAAGCTCTTGATGAGGAGGGGTTGCATAGAAGGACTGCCTTGTCCCTTGTGGGAGGGCAGCGCCGTCGGTGCTGTTGGTCGCGTGATGGCCTGACAGCCAGACGGCACGGCATCTGGTTTCACGAGAGAAGGGAGGGACGAAGCGGGTGCCGCTGATCAAGGTACGCGAGGACGAATCCCTCGAGAACGCACTTCGACGGTTCAAGCGAAAGTGTGAGAAGTCAGGGATTCTCAGCGAGTTGAAGAAGCGCCAGCATTACGAGAAGCCGAGTGCACGCCGCAAACGAAAAGCTCTCGCAGCGCGCAAGAAGGTCCTCAAGCGGTTGGCGCAGGAAAGGAAGTTCAACGGGTAAGGTTCTCGGCAGGCACTGAAGAGTTCAGGAGGGAGGCACGGGCAGGTGCCTCCCTCTGGTAAACCTTCCCGTATCGGACACGCTGCCGAAAGGTCCAGGCGGGAGAATCCCGCCAGGGGGGCGCCGGGGGGCGGCCCGGAGGGTAGGACCTTGGCAAGCACGCTCGCACCAAACTTTGTCGACAAGGTGCGTTCCACTGTCGACATCGTCGCCCTGGTTTCCGAGTCCGTGCCTCTCAAGAGGGTCGGGCGGAAACACCGAGGGCTCTGTCCCTTCCATCCCGAAAAGACTCCATCCTTCTACGTTGATGACACCAAGGGCCTGTTTTACTGCTTCGGTTGTCAGGCCGGAGGTGATGCCTTCAAGTTCGTGATGCTGCGCGAGAACGTAGAGTTTCTCGACGCTGCCAGGCTGCTGGCTCGCAAAGCGGGCATCGTGATTCCCGAGGCCCGGCCGGGCCGTCCGTCGGAGCGCGAGGCGCTACTGGCATCGCACCTTGTGGCTGCGGAGTTCTATCACGACTTTCTGCTCAAGCGTCCCGAAGCACTGGTCGCGCGCGAGTATCTCCGATCGCGTGGGATCACGGAGAAGTCCATCGCCCAGCTCCAGATCGGCTTTGCGCCGGACCGGTGGGACGCGCTCAAGGGGCATCTGGCCTCCAAGGGATTCGCCACGCCGCTGTTGATCACGGGTGGTCTGCTCACCCAGCACGAGACGAAGGGATCCATCTACGACAGGTTCCGAAACCGAGTGATGTTCCCAATCAAAAACCTCTCTGGAGCGGTGGTGGGGTTCGGCGGGCGCGCGATGAAGGAAGGCGACGTGAAGTACCTCAACTCGGCCGAGTCTCCCATTTACAACAAGCGGGACAACCTGTTCGGCCTCGACCTGACCCGCCATGGAATCCGAGAGGCTTCCGAAGCGGTCGTGGTGGAAGGGTACTTCGACTTCACGAGCCTCCTCCAGGCGGGCATCACTCACGCGGTGGCGACGCTCGGCACCGCTTTCTCCGAAGAGCAGGTGGCGCTGCTTCGCAGGTTCACCGATCGCGTCGTCATCAACTACGACCCGGACACGGCCGGCGCTTCGGCCACCCGCCGCGGCATCGATCTGCTGCTTGCCCAGGGCCTCAAGGTGCGTGTGCTGCGGTTGGAGGCCGGA
>JAWPNA010000399.1:0-3526 GCA_045402695.1 Acidobacteriota bacterium | reverse complement strand
CGTCGCCCTCGGATGACTCCTGACGACAAGCAAAGGCAAGGCAGGCGAGCAACGTGCAGCATCCGATAACCTGGAGACGCCTACGACGGCATATCATGTCGATCCCCTTTCCGCCGATGTCAGGAAAAACACTTCAGATGGTCAACGCATGGTTAAGCTGCGGCGTGCGAGCGCCGGTGCCACCACCCGCCGGTCAGCGCGGAGCCAGTCCGCTGCGAGCCCCCCATCTTGCCCAATCACGCCTCCTCTCCCGAGGTCAGTTGATCTACCTCTCGGTCAGGAGGTGTAGTCAGTTCGATATTTGACCTGATATCATCAAAATATACAGTAGGCCTAGATGACTCCGACTCCATCTCTGGTGAAATCGTCCCTCGCCAAGCGACGATCTCTACCCTCAGCCCGTTATTCTTGACCGTGCGGACAGTCTCCAAATAGTCCTTGTCGGCCGCGACCAGAACCGCCGTGTCGAATGCTCGGTTGTTGGCGAGGGTCAACAGCTTGGTTGCCAAGCCAACGTCCACCCCCTTCTCGACAGGGACTCGCTTTGAAGAATTGCAGTTCCTACAATGTATCGTCTTCTGCCCGAGCTTGAACAAAACTACTTCGTACCTCATCTCGTTCTTGATGAAGCGATAGAACGCCGTCTGCTGGTATCGCGGTGGGTCCGTGACCGAGGCAAAGAAAAACGTCTGCCAGATGTCTCCCTCCTGTTCAAGGTACTCATGAAGCCTCTTCGCATCGATCCGCCAGCCAGCGGTAAGTTGGCCATGAAACACGTTGGAATTGTCTATGAAAGCGATGGTCCGTCCTTTCGGCATCTGAGTCTCCCCATCTACCACGGATTATGTGACCCGCCTCACCTGCGCCGCTCAGCGCGGAGCCAGTCCGCTGCGAGCCCGCCTGCCTGCAAGCGGTTTGAGCCGGTCGGTTGACGGCGGCTACCGCATAGCAGTGTTCACAATCCACGCCCCAAACCGCTCAGCCGGGCTCGGACCGCAGCGAGCACCGTCTTCGGGCGTGAGTACAAGAGTCTGTTCCCCGTATAGACGTCCTGACCGTCCACCGTGACTCTGAGTTCACCGAGCTTGCCACGAACCTTCTCAACACGCGTGTCAGGCCTCTTGAGCTCTGCCGCCACCCGGGCGGCTATCGCACCCTTGACGGGTCAGACCGGACAGAAATGGACTATGACCGCACGCATCGTTTCTCCCTTCATCTGTGCACAACGTTCACTCTCACTACCACCGGCACCTTGTATCCGCATCACTCCGGCCTCACCCGCGCCGGTCAGCGCGGAGCCACTCCACTGCGAGCTTGCCGCCCACCGTCGCCTGGAAGCGGGGGTTAGGCAGCCCCGCTCGGCGAACAGTCCGCGCAAACGGCACGACCGCGCAATCCTTCAACTCCCTCGCGGACAATGAGCGGCACCATGACGAGCGCGGCCACAGGGTCGGCCCACCACCAGCTTACCAAAGCGTTGAGCACGAGACCGCCAAGCAGAATGGCGGAGAGGCAGGCGCACACAACAGTCTGGGTGGCTTCGGCCGCAAGGGCTTCGCTCTGGAGCTCGGCGGAGACACGACGCTTCGCTCGGGCAAGTAACGGCATGACTGCTAGTGAAACGGCGGCGAGGATGATGCCCACTAGTGACTTTTCAGGGGTATGACGATGAAACAGGGTAGACGCGGCGTCATAGGTGACATACCCCGCGAGGGCAAGGAATGAAGCACCGATGAGGTGGAGGGCACGGCGCTCTGCCAGGGCGCGGTGGACCGGATCACGATCAGCGTGTAGGCGCCAGGCGGCCGCTGCACTCGCCGTCACCTCGATCACGCTGTCTAGTCCGAATCCAACTAGGGCGACGCTACCGGCTCTAAGACCGGCGATGATTGCGATGAGTCCCTCAAGGGAGTTGTATGCAAGGGTCGCATAGGTCAGGCGTAGACCGCGGCGCACCAGTTTGGGACGTGTTGTCGCCGGCATGACACCTATGGCCTCGCAAGAAGGAAGGGAGCTCATCGACTCACTCTTGAGTGCAGCGGTCATATCAACATCCCGTCTCACCTTCGCCGCTCGGCCGGGGGCCGGTTCGCTGCGAATCCCGACATCTTACTTGGCTACCGGCGCCGCATTGATCTCTTCGATGACAATGGCGTGCGAACCACCTCGTTCGAACACCCTGCCCTTTATCACAGCCTTCCCCCCTGCGAATTTCATAAGCCGCTCATTTTGGCCAGTGGCAGGCATTTCACTTGAGATGGGAAGGTAAACAGTCCCGTCGTCTGCCAGAATCACAAGAGGCGAGCCCGCTTTGGCGCAGTTGAGGGCACACTCTTTGCTGATGGGCTTGTCAAGGTTCTTGAGGAACAAGCACGCCGAATCGATGACATAGCCATTTATGGTCCCCGAAGGTGCTGGCGATTCGGCTAGAACCGAGGTGAGGGTCGCGAGGAGAACTCCCATAATCAGTCGCTTCATCTGAACCCCCTTTCCGGGGAAATGTTTGGTGGCATCCACTTGGATCAGTACATCTGCTTCATGTATTCGATTCCTGGACGAAGCACGACCTCCCACGCCTTCCCAACCTCTTCGTTGTATTTTGCATCGTACTCTTGCACTGTCTTGAGAAGGGCCTGCAGGAAGAACTCATAGAGACGGGGTTCGATATTGCGCTCGCACCGGCTCTGCCTGCGCGCCACTCCTTGGAGCATGGTCGTGGGTTTGCCATTCGCGTAATAGCGAGCCAGGTTGTCGATGGAGAGCATGAGCGTTGAACGGAATGCTTCCATATTCCCAGTAAGGATTCTCTGTGCAACTTCAGGGCAGGAACGCAGTAGGTTGTCAAAAAGCGCATCCTCGAAGGAGACGCCATTCACAGTACTGCCTCTGGCGAGCCGGTAGCTGCGATTGAAGATCTCTTCATTTTCAGGCATGGCAACCACCATAACTCGGCAGGTCTTGTCCGGCACTATATCCCCCGGCCCAAGGCTGCGCAAGGGTGGGAAGGCAATCCTCCGACCACCGAAATTCGGTCGTCTCCACCAACCCTCTGGTTAACAGCTCCGAGAATTCCGGCGTGCTTTCCACTCTCCACCTGTTAACCGCGCAATTCTCCGGTTAACAGAGAGGGAGAGAGTTTGGCCCGGAGATCCCCGTCCTCCGAGCGTGTTTCAGGACTCTCTGGTTAACAGGTTTGGGGCTCGCGGGAGGTAGTGTTGTGGCAGGTCGTAAACTCGCGTGAACTCTAAAGAACGAGAGCCCCGACCGCGCCTGGCGACCGGGGCTCTATCATCTTGATCCCCGACGACTCGGGGCAGGGATTATCTGGCTCCCCAAGTGGATCAGTAGTACGAACTTTTGGCGGTTCGTACTGGGGGTGCATCTGGACCCCAGGTAGATCGGAAACACGAACCGGGCTCGCGAGCCGGCGGAATGGTCCAAAATGCCGCACTAAGGGAATCAGCCGACTGATTCCCAGTCGGCTACTCGCCAATCAATCTCAGCACGTCCTCACATCTCTGGAAGC
>JAWPNA010000319.1:0-4381 GCA_045402695.1 Acidobacteriota bacterium | reverse complement strand
GCCACCGCGGAGCCGGCGGCCAGGGCGGAGCCGGCCAGGCAGACGAGCAGTCTCAGATCGATCCTACGGTCGCACTCCTTCAAGCACGCCCCGACGCGAGAGGGTCTCTTCGATGATGACCCGGATGAGGCCATCGTATCCATGGCTGGAGCTCTTCGCGGCGCGGGCGAGTCCCGCTCCATCGGTGATGTCCGGGTTCGCATTGACCTCCAGGATCCAGGGGCGGCCCCTCGGGTCGAGCCGGAAGTCCACCCGGGCGTAGTCACGGCACCCCGTCGCCCTGTAGGCGGCCACCGCCAGCTCCTGGATGCGGGCCGTGGTTCCGGCGTCGAGAGGCGCGGGGCACACACCGTTGGTGTTGCGGTATTCGAACGAGTCGTGCACCCACTTGGAGCGGTATCCCACCACGCGACGCTTCCCCTCGGGATAGCTGAACACGATTTCGGACAACGGCAGCGCCTCGGGCGGGCTGTTGCCGATGACGCCGACGTTGATCTCGCGGCCGTCAACGTACTCCTCGACGACCGCGTCCTGCCCGTAACGCTCGTGAACGTAAGCCACCCGCGCGCGCAGGGCCGCCGGGTCCTCCACCACCGAGGCCTCGTCGATGCCGACGCTGGCGTCCTCGAAGGCCGGCTTCACGATCAGGGGGAAGCTCAAACGCGGACTGTCCGGCAGCGCATGGAAGGGCATGGCGCATGAGACGAGGACGCCGCGCGGCGTGGGCAGCCCCAACCCGGCCAGCAGTGCCTTGGCCAGCGCCTTGTGCGTGGTCAGCCCGCAGGTGAGCGGCCCCGATCCCGTGTAGGCCGCGCCCAGCAGCTCCAGCAGCGCCGGCATGTTCATGTGGGCGAGGTTGGAGCCCCTGAACGACTCGCACAGGTTGAAGACGACGCCGTCGGGATGAGCCCGGACCCATTGGATGACCGGGGAGATCTCCTCCTCGACAAAAATCCGCGATGGTGTGTGCCCCAGTCGCTTGAGGCTCCCCTCCACGGCGATCACCTCGACGATGACGTCCTCGTCGTCCGGGTTGCCGGCCGGTGATTCGGGAAGGGCGTCGGGGGGCTTGCACCAGAGGATGCCGACTTCGGCCACGATGCGGCTTACGCTCCCGCCGCCAGTTCCCGGACGCGGACCGATGCCGGGTTGCGCCGGCTCAGACGGCGGCTGCGCCCGATCGCCTCGGTGAGGATGCGGCCGATCAGCTCCTCATATGACATCCCCTCGAAACGGGCGATGAAGGCCAGGTCGCTCGTCCTCGGGTTGAGCCCGGCGAGCGGGTTGACCTCCATGCAGCACGGGCGCCCCTGCGCGTCGCACCGGATGTCCACGCGGCTGAAGTCTCGGCACTCGAGCGCTCGATGCGCGGCCACGGCAACCGCCTCGACCTTGCGCCGCATCGCCGGCTCGATCTCGCGGCCCGGCTTGTAGATGACCTTCTGCTCGAACTCGGCCTTGGAGGTTCCGGTGTAAATGTGATCCTCCGTCGGGTCGGCCACGATCACCTCCATCGTTCCTAACACCGTGGCGTGGCCGTTTCCCAGGATGCCGGTGGTGAACTCGCGGCCGGGGAGGTATTCCTCCACCAGGGCCGGCTGGCGGTAGGTCCTCAGGACCCGCGACACCTGGCGACGAAGAGAGCGCATATCGGTGACCAGGGACTGGGCGGTGACGCCTTTGGCCGTGCCTTCGTGGATCGGCTTGACGAAGAGGGGGAACTCCACGTCCCACTCGTCCACCTCCGCCAGGCTCGGGGCGACGAACCAGTCGGGTGTGGGGACACGCTCGCTGCGGAAGACTTTCTTCGACATCCCTTTGTCCAGGCTGACGGCCATCGTCAAGGCGTCGGAGCCGGTGTAGTGGATGCCCAGCACGTCCATGATGGCGGGCACCTGAGCCTCGCGGCTGCGTCCCTCGATTCCCTCGGAGATGTTGAAGACCAGGTCCACGTCCAGATCATCGTCCATCGCCGTCTTCAGCAAATGGCGGGCGTTGCCGAGACGGACGGTCTTGTGGCCGTTGGCCCTGATGGCGTTTTCCAGGGCCGCGATGGTCTCCTCGGTGTCGAGCTCCGTGGCCGCATCGGGGGGATCGTCCGGCATCGGCACGTACTCGTCCTTGAGGTCGTACGTCAGTCCGACCTTCATGGCGCTTCCTCATGGTAGGTGTACTGTTTGCCGGCGAAGTTGCGCAGCTTCAGCAGGCCGCCGGAATGCTCCAGTACGTAGTTGGGGTTGATGGGCACCTTGCCGCCGCCGCCGGGAGCGTCCACCACGAAGGTGGGTACGGCGTAGCCGGTCGTGTGCCCGCGGAGGGCCTCGATGATCTCGAGACCCTTGGAGACGGGGGTCCTGAAGTGCGTCGTCCCGGTGACCGGGTCGCACTGATAGATGTAGTAGGGCCGCACGCGGATCTTGAGCAGCTCGTGGACGAGCTGCTTGAAGACGGCCGGGTCGTCGTTGATTCCCTTGAGGAGCACCGACTGGCTGCCCAGGGGGAACCCACCGTCGGCCAGCATCGTGCAGGCCTTCTTCACCTCGGGGGTGATCTCCCTGGGGTGGTTGAAGTGGACGCTGATCCAGAGCGGGTGGTACTTGCGCAACGTCAGGATCAGCTCCTGGGTCACCCTCATCGGCAGGAAGACCGGGACGCGGGTTCCGATCCGCACGAACTCGATGTGGGGGATAGACCTGATCCTGCCCAGCAGCTCGTCGAGCCTGCTGTCCGAGAACAGCAGCGGATCGCCTCCGGAGATCAAGACATCGCGGATCTCCTTGTGCTGCCGCAGATACTCCATGGCGGGGTCGAGCCGGGGCCCCAGCAGCATCTCGTTCTCGTCGCCGACCCACCGCGATCGCGTGCAGTACCGGCAGTAGGCCGCGCACATATTAAGAGGAAGCAGCAGCACCCTGTCCGGATACCGGTGGACGATCCCCGGAACGGGGGAGTTGCTGTCCTCCGCCAGCGGGTCGAGCATCTCGTGCTTGCTGACGAGGTGCTCGGAGGCGGTTGGGATGACCTGCATCCTCAGAGGGCAGCGAGGGTTGACCGGATCGAGCAGGGAGGCCCAGTAGGGGGTGATGGCCACGGGGAAGCGACCCTGGGCCATCTTGATGCCGTTCACCTCCGATGGGGTCAGGCGGACGTACCGCTGCAACTCCTCGATCGAGGAGAGACGGTTCCTCATCTGCCAGCGCCAGTCGTTCCAGTTCTGTGGGTCAAACTGCGGTTTGGGACTCTCTTCGTTGAACGAATCGGTCTCCATCAAGTCCTCGGGGGCTCACCGTGTGGATCTCCGCCGTCGCGTCCGGGATGAAGGTCATGAAGGTCTCCGGGCGGTAGGGAGGTCTGCGGGGCATGTTCACGGGAGCCATGGGTGGAAGGGAGTGTGGGATGCGAGGACGATCCTCGCTTGCGGCCGGTCTGAGCTCTCGGCCAGGGTGGCAGTGATGATCGTGAGCAGGAACCTCTATCGCGTTGTTGATCGATGAGTGATGATCAGCATCAGCGCTCGTGGCGATCGTCATCATGTTGCGGATAACATTAACACGATCTGATCGTGTGTCAAGAAAAAGAGCTGTCATCGGCGAATTTTTTTTTGGCGGACGTTTCTTGATCGGCGGTCGTGCAACGGGAGCTTGACTTCATTTTCCGTGGAAGCCTAACCTCGAAGCCATGCAGGAGATTCTCGAAGAGATCATCTCGTTGATCGAGCGTCACGAGGACGGTGCGCTCGCCAGCATCGTCTCGGCGAAGGGATCACTTCCCATGTCGCGCCGGTCGAAGATGCTTGTGCTGAGCAATGGCTCGCAGCGAGGCACGGTCGGAGGAGGATGCCTGGAGGCCGAGGTGCACGCGATGGGCAGGCAGGCGATGAAAGCCGGGGCCCCCGTGGTGGCGCGCTTCACCCTGACCGAGGCGAAGGCGGGCGCACAGGGACTCAACTGCGGCGGGACCGTGGAGATCTTGATCGAGCCGCTGAGAGGGGACGACGCGGCGGCCGGCGAGGTCTTCCGTCAAGCATTGGACGCGCTTCGCGCGGGCGACGAGACCGTGATGGCCACGATCCTGTCTCGAGAGGGAGGCAAGGCGGGAGCCGGCGCGGATTCGCAGCAAGAGGGCGCGTTGCGGGTCGCGGGCAAGGGGCTGGTCGGATGGAAGGGGCTGCGGATCGGGACCGGAGCCCTGGCAGGCGATGCCTCCATGGCCTGCTTCGCGGTCGAGGAGGCGTTGTCGATTCTTGGACAGGACATGGCCGTCTTCGTCAATCTTCCGGCGGCGGGCCCGTCCGAGACACGGATCTTCCTGGAAACTCTCAACGCCCCGCCCACCCTCTACCTTTTTGGAGGAGGGCATGTCTCCCTGTCGGTGGCGCGCG
>JAWPNA010000483.1:0-2733 GCA_045402695.1 Acidobacteriota bacterium | reverse complement strand
GTGCCCAAACTGCTCGGCCCCCACGCGGATGAAATCGCCATGCTGCAAGACGGCGGTGTCGCCCTTCAGAGCACGGGAGGCGCCTTGGCGATTTTGGGTGTTCTGGAGCTGCTCTTCTCCGCAGGCTTGCTGGCGTTCTGGCGCCGCCGTTGGCCGGTTGGTCTGTGTGTGGGTTTCATGATGCTGGCTACTGGTACGGTCGCAGTGTTCTCCCCCAGGTATTTTGCAGGAGCCTTCAACCCGCTCTCCCTGAATCTGGCGGTCGCCTGCCTTGCTGTCATTGACTGGATTGCGCTGAAAGATCTGCCGACCGCTGCAAATTGCCGCCGCCGGCCAACCCCGGAAACGTGATGACTTCGATTTATCGGCGCGTGCTGGGATCTGATTTCGAGCGCCTCCACCCGGAGATTCAACGCCGTTTTGGCTTTTCCAGCATCGATCATCTCGCATGCATCGGGCGCGGAGTCATGGAAGAGGTCTGGAAGGGCAGGTTTTATACTGTGCCCTTCCTGTACGTGGGCACCTGGCGCCGCATCATGTTTCCCGAAACGGGAAGCAACATCCCTTTCACGATTGAAAACTATGCATTCGTAGACCGTTTCGGCCGTGAAACTGTTTCATGGATTCGCACTTTTGAGTCGCGCCGCCGGCGCCGGTTCGACGCTTACATGGTTTACAGCGAAGCTCGCGGCCGAATTGTCGACTACCTTGGCTCCCACGAGCATTTGGCTGTCGATATCGATCTCTCGGTGGATGAGGAGGGTGGTCTCCGCTTGCGCTCGGGGGCCCAGAGGTTCTACGAAGGGAGTCTCGGTTTCAGCTTTCCAATGTTGTTCAGCGGCGTCGCGGCAGTGCGGGAGTGGTACGACGCGAAAACGCAACGGTTCCGCATTACGGTCAACGTTCACAACAAGACTTGGGGACCCCTGTTCGGCTATCGTGGAAGCTTCGACGTCGAGTGGCGGAAAGTCGCTCCTGGCGAGATACCGAGCCACATCCTGCCGATGCGCCAGGAAAGCCGTGAATAACCTGCCGTTCGTGGGATGGGCCTCGCAAAGCCGTTAGATCGCAGGGGACGGTGAATCCGTTGAGATTGGCAGGACTCTCGAATCGTGTAGGGAGGGAATCCTAGATGCCCGAGCGATCGTTGCCGAAGCTGGCGGTGGGCACGCTGGGCGCGCTCGCCGCCGTGAAACTGCTGCTGCACTTGGTGGCGATCAACCAGTACGGCTACTTCCGGGACGAGCTGTACTACCTGGCCAGCACCGAGCACCTCGACTGGGGATATGTCGATCACCCCCCGCTCTCCATCGCCATCCTGGCGGTGGTGCGCGCCTTGCTGGGCGATTCGCTGGTGGCGGTGCGCATCCTTCCGGTCCTCGCCGGAGTGATGACCATCTTCCTGGTGGGCTTGATCACGCGCCGGCTGGGTGGCGGCGGATTTGCCCAGGGGCTCGCGGCGCTGTGCGCCCTGATGTCCCCGGTTTTCCTGGGCCAGGCCCGATACTTTTCCATGAACGCTTTCGATCTGCTGTTCTGGACTCTCGCGACCTGGGCGCTGGTCTGTGCGCTGGACGCGGGGGGAGCGTGGCACTGGGCGGTGATGGGGGCGGTGATCGGTCTGGGCCTTTTGAACAAGATCAGCATGCTCTGGTTCGGCGCGGGGCTGTTCGTCGGTTTGATCCTCACTCCCCATCGCCGCGTGCTGCTCAGGATCGGGCCGTGGCTGGCAGGAGGCATCGCCGGAGCATTGTTCCTGCCCTACATTCTCTGGGAGGCGCAGCACGGGTGGCCGACCCTGGAGTTCATGCGCAATGCCACCGCCCAGAAGATGGTGGATGTCTCGCCGTTGAGCTTCCTGCTGGGTCAGGTCCTCGAGATGAACCCGGGCTGTGTGCCCGTATGGGTGGCGGGAATTCTCTTCGGGCTGTTCTCTCGCGAAGGGCGGCGCTGGCGCGTGCTGGTGTGGATCTACCTGACGGTCTTCGCGATCCTCATCGCCGGCGGGCGCAGCCGTGCCTCCTATCTGGCGGTCGCCTATCCGATGCTCCTGGCGCTGGGAGGAGTGGCGCTGGAGCGATTGTCGTCGCCTTCCGGCAGGCGATGGCTGCGCCCGGCGCTCGCCATGCTGGTGTCGGGCCTGGGTCTCGTCGCGGTGCCGATGGCTCTGCCGGTCCTGCCGGTAGAAACATTCCTCCAGTATCAAGCCGCTTTGGGGTTGTCGCCTCACACCGAAGAGCGCCATGAGATGGGGTTGCTGCCCCAGCACTACGCCGACATGTCCGGATGGGACGAGCTGGTCAACCTGGTCGCGAAGGCGCATGGGCAGCTCACGCAGGGAGAGCGCATGCGCTGCCGGGTGTTCGGTCAGAACTACGGCGAGGCAGGGGCGGTCGACGTCCTGGGGAGAAAGCTGGGCCTTCCCCGCGCCATCAGCGGTCACAACAGCTACTGGCTCTGGGGCCCGGGAAATGACGACTGGGACGTGCTCATCATCATCGGAGGCGACCGCGAGGACAACGCGGAGTTTTTCGAAGATATCGAGATCGTCGGGCAGACCAATTCGCCCTGGTCGATGCCCTACGAGCGCGGCCTGGACGTCTCGATCGCCCGTCGCCCGCGGGCCACGCTGCGGACGGCGTGGGCGATGCTCAAGCACTTCATCTGAGGGCCAGGGCGGCCCGGCCCGCGAGGCAAAATCGGGGCTTCCCCGCCACTGCCCAAATGTGTAGT
>JAWPNA010000463.1:0-11361 GCA_045402695.1 Acidobacteriota bacterium | reverse complement strand
GGGTTCTGCGGCCGCAGGGCATCGTTGAGAGTGAGCGAGGAGGAGGTCGATTCCAGTAATCGCCGACGACGAGCGACGAAGTATCCGGCCGCAACCCCCTGCTGCCCGAAGGGTTGCGGCGGCGCGATGCCGTCTGCATCGTCGCAGCTCCTCAACGATGTCCCGCATCGCTGTCGTCGCTGCTCCTCGCATCCGGCGCCGCGGCGCTCGCAACGCGGCCTGCGGTAGTTTGTCACCACCCTGTTAACTCCCGATCGCCTCGATCAGATCGCGGATATCCCGTGGGACGGGCGACTCGAACGACACCGGCCGGCCGGTCGAGGGATGAACGAATCCGATCCGGTGCGCGTGCAGCGCGAGCCGCGTGAAGGCCAGAAGCGCAGCGTCCCAGACGGGATTGGCGACGTGCCCGGAGCGACTGCCTCCGTAAACCGCGTCTCCGACCACCGGGTGCCCCAGCGTCTTGAGGTGCACACGGATCTGGTGCGTCCTGCCGGTGCGGGGCCTGACCTCGAGCCAGGTGAAGGAGGGCGCGGCGGCCGAGGCCGGGAGCCGGCGCAGCACCTTGAACTGAGTGACTGCTTCCCTCGGGCGTTGGGTGCGCGCGGAGATCTTCACGCGGCTCCTGGTGTCGCGCCCGATGGCGAGATCGACCGTGCCACAGTCTGCGGCCACGCCGCCCCACACCAGCGCGAGGTACACTTTCATCACCGTCCGATCCTGGAACTGGCGCGTCAAGGCGCGGTGCGCTTCATCATTCTTGGCCACGATGATGACGCCGGAGGTGTACTTGTCGAGGCGGTGCACGATGCCGGGGCGCTCCACGCCGCCCACCCCCGAGAGGTCCTTGCAGTGGTGCAGCAGCGCGTGCACCAGTGTGCCGCTCGCGGCGCCCGCGGCGGGGTGAACCACCATTCCGGCGGGCTTGTCCACGACGATGATCGCGCGGTCTTCGTGCAGGATCGAGAGGGGGACCGCCTCGGGCACGATCCCGGACGCGCGCACCGGCGGGAAGACGACCTCCACATGGTCCCCCACCGACAGGGAGACTCCCGTCTTGACGGGGTGCTGCGCGAGAGTCACGTGGCCGTCGCGGATCAGCTTCTGGAGATACGAGCGGCTGTGACGGGGGAACCTCTCGGCCAGGAAATGGTCGAGGCGGCGGTGGGACTCGTCAGCCGTCACGACGAACGTGTGCCGTTCGGCCATAGGAATCACTTCGTCGAAGCGGGCGCGACCTTGCTCCGGCCCCGGCGCGGCCGGGGCCCGGCCTGGATGGCGGACACGCGGGCCGTCCTCGAGCGCCACACATACAAGGCCAGGCCCACGATGCCGGCCGCGATGCTGATCACCTGTGAGGTGGAGAACCCCGCGATCTCTCCGCGAGGATCCCCCCGGAACATCTCGAGCGTGCCGCGCAGGATGGCGTACAGGATCAGGTACAGGAGAAAGATCTGCCCGCCGAACTTCTTGCGCGCCGCCGCGAAGATCAGAACGAAGAACAGCGCGAGATCGGCCAGCGAGAGGTAGATCTGCGAGGGATGCAGCGGGACGTTGAGGGGAACGCCCGTGATCTCTCTTGCGGCCGGGTCGGTGAACGACACGGCCCACGGCAGGGAGGAGGGTCTGCCGTAGCAGCACCCCGCCGCGAAGCACCCCCATCGCCCCACCGCCTGTCCGAGGATGATCGCCGGCGCGAGGATGTCGCCCAGCAGCCATCCGTCAAGACCACGCCGGCGGACCAGGACGAGGCAGGTGGCGATGGCCGCGGCGAGGCCTCCGTAGAAGATCCCCGCGGACTGCAGCGTGCTGAGGATCGCGCGTGGGTGCGCTAAGTAATAGTCGAAGTCGATCAGGTAGAGCAGCAGCTTGGCCCCCACCACACCCGACAGGAGGCAGGCGATCCAGATGTCGGTGATCGTGGCCGCCTCCATACCCGCCTTGCGTGCCTGCTTCAGCGCCACCGCGAGCGCCAGCAGGAAAGCCGAAGCGAGGACGAGCCCGTAGGTGGGCAAGCCAATCGACCATCCGAACAGGGTGACATGAAACAACCACGGCATCATGGGACGTCACCGTGAGTCGCTTCATCGTGGATCGCTTTGCGGCCTCCGGACGCCCCGACCTGCGCCGGGCGCGAATCACGATGGTGCGGCGCGGTGACCGTCTCCAGCATCAGCAGACCGACGCCGATGCAGATGGCGGAGTCGGCGACGTTGAAAGCGGGCCAGTGGTGATCCCTCCAGTAGAAATCGAGAAAGTCGATGACGTAGCCGAACCGGAGCCGATCGACGAGGTTGCCCACCGCGCCACCCAGGATCAGCGACAAGGCGAGCTGGGCCGCGCGGTGCTCCGGCGGTATCCGACGGGCGTAGGCGGCGATCAAGACGATCGCGACCACCGGGACCACGGTGAACAGCGCGCCGCGGACTCCCTCGTCGAGACCCTTGAACATCCCGAACACCCCCCCAGGGTTGCGCACGTAGGTCAGATCGAACAGCCCGGAGATCACCGGGCTCGATCCGCGCGGCGCCAGCCATGTCAGCACGGCCGTCTTGCTGGCGCGGTCCAGGGCGATCACGAGCAGGGAGATCACGATGTAGGGGAGCCGGGCCCCGAGGAAGACGGCCCAGCCGCGTCCTTCCCATCCTCTCAAGACACCACCCCACGGATGGCACCGATCTCCCGGACGGCCCCGCGGCAGCGCGCGCAGAGCTCGGGCAGGTCCGGATCCTGTCCCACGGTCTCCTTGATGTTCCAGCAGCGGGCGCACTTCGTGCCGGGCGCGGGGCGGACGCTCACCGACAGCCTCGGAGAGGTCCCCGGTGCCTCCTCCAGATCCACTTTCGAGACGATGAACAGCGCGGGAAGATCGTCCAAGTGGTCGCGCAGCAGCGCAGAGAGCTCGGGCGCGGCCGCGAGCGTGACCGCGGCCTGAAGCGGGCTGCCGATCGATCCGGAGCGCCGCTCGGCCTCCAGCGCCCTCGTCACCTCCTCGCGCAGCTCGAGCAGCTTCTCCCATGACCGGCGGAAGCCGGCCGCCCTCTTCACGTCGCCCGCGAAAATCCGGTCGGAGATCTCGGGCTTCGGAAACAGCGCCATGTGGACCGACTCGGGGTCCGATGCTTCTCGCGGCAGGTGGGCCCACACCTCCTCCGCTGTGAAAGGGAGGATGGGTGCCATCAGGCGGCAGACGGCGTGCGCGATCCGGTACAAGGCGGTCTGAGCGGAACGCCGCTCGCGCGACGAGGGGGGGCTCGTGTAGAGACGATCCTTCAGGATGTCGAGGTACAGGCTCGACATCGTCACCGCGCAGAAGTTGTGCAGCGCGTGATGCGCCGCGTGGAACTCGTACCCCTCGAAGGAGGACACCATGCTCACGATCAGCTCCTCGAGCTGCATCATCGCCCAGCGATCCAGCTCCACGAGGTCGGAGCCCGGCACCGCGTCACGCCCGGGATCGAAATCATGGATGTTGCTCAGGAAGTACCGGAAGGTGTTGCGGATCTTGCGGTACGCTTCCACGTTGCGATCGAGGATCTCGTCCGACAGGCGCATGTCGTCGATGTAGTTCACCATCGAGACCCACAGCCGGAGCACATCCGCGCCCATCCTGCCCACCACGTCCTGCGGGCTGATGACGTTTCCCAGCGACTTGGACATCTTCTGACCCTGGCCGTCCAGGGTGAAACCGTGCGTGATGACCTCATCGTAGGGGGGCCGCTCGCGGTTGGCCACGGCCACCAGCAGGCTCGAGTTGAACCAGCCGCGGTACTGGTCGTGCCCCTCCACGTACACGTTCGCGGGCCACGGGAGATCGGGAGTCCGTCCCAGGACGGCCGCGTGCGACACGCCCGCCTCGAACCAGACGTCAATGATGTCGGCCTCCTTTCGGAAGAGGCTGCCGCCGCAGCCCCGGCATACCGTGCCCGCTTCGAGGAAGTCTCCGGGCGGCCGCCGCCACCAGGCGTCCGATCCCTCCTGGGCGAAGACGGCGGCCACCTTCTGGAGGGCGCGCGCGTCGAGCATTGACTGCCCGCATCCCTCGCAGGCGAAGGCGGGGATCGGGACGCCCCAGGCCCGCTGCCGGGAGATGCACCAGTCGGGCCGATGAAGGAGCATGTTGGCCATGCGCTCCTCCCCCCACGCGGGGATCCATCGAACCTGGCGAATGGCGGCGAGGCTCTTCGCCCTCAGATCCGCGGCGTCCAGCGAGATGAACCACTGCATCGTGGCGCGGAAGATGACGGGGTCCTTGCTGCGCCAGCAGTGCGGGTACTGGTGCGTGATGCGCTCCGATGCCAGCAGCATTCCGCGCGAGGCCAGCAGCTTGATGATGTCATCGTTGGCTTCGAACACCAGGCGCCCGGCGAACCCTTCGACGTCGGGCGTGAAGCGGCCCGCTTCGTCCACCGGAGTGTAGATGGGCAGGTTGTGCTTCATCCCCGAGGCGAAGTCGTCGTGGCCGTGGCCGGGGGCTGTGTGAACGCAGCCGGTGCCCGTGTCGAGCGCCACGTAGTCAGCCAGGATGATCACCGACTCGCGGTCAATGAACGGGTGGCGCGCCCGAAGTCCCTTGGCGCCCGCGAGCTGCTCCGCCTGGACCGTGCGCAGGATGCTCGTGGAGGAGAGTCCCGCGGTCTTGATGAACGGCTGTACGAGCGCCTCGGCCACCACGAACAGCTCCGGCCCGCCGCCCGCGCCCGAAGCGGTCCCTTCCAGGATCGCGTAAGGAGCTTCCGCCCGCAGCGCGATCGCCAGATTGGCCGGGAGCGTCCAGGGTGTCGTCGTCCAGATCGGGATGGAGGCCGGGCGTCCGGTGAGATCCGGCATCACGCCCCCGAGATCCACGGGGAACCGCACCGTGATGGAGGGAGAGACGTGCTGCTCGTACTCGACCTCCGCCTCAGCCAAAGCGGTGCGGCAGGTGGGGCACCAGTGCACCGGTTTCTTTCCTTTGTAGACCGCATCGCGGCGGACGAATCCCGCCAGCTCCTCGATGATGGTGGCTTCGTAGGCAGGGTTGATGGTGAGATAAGGGTGATACCAGTCGCCGAACACGCCCAGCCGGCGGAAGTCGTCGCGCTGCAGATCGATGTATTTCTCCGCGTACTTGCGGCAGGCCTGCCGGATCTGGAGCGGATCGAGGCTCGACTTCTTCGCGCCCAGCTCCTTGTCCACCTGCAGCTCGATGGGAAGGCCGTGGCAGTCCCAGCCCGGCACGTACGGGGCGTCGAACCCCATCATCGTGCGCGACTTCACGATCAGGTCCTTGATGATCTTGTTGAGCCCCTGGCCCAGGTGGATCCGCCCGTTGGCGTACGGCGGGCCATCGTGCAGCACGAACCGGGGAGAGCCCTTGCGCGCGGCCCGGATCTTCCCGTACAGCCCCATCTCCTCCCAGCGTTTCAGCATTTCGGGCTCGCGCTGAGGAAGGTTCGCCTTCATGCCGAAGGAGGTCCGGGGTAGATTGAGAGTGGCCTTGATCTCCTCGGGCGTCACGGAGTTCTCCAGTGGGACCACTAGCAGGGTGGTGAGGTCGCTGCAACCTGCTGAGGCGCGTAACTTTACCAGCGTCGGATTGGGAGTGTCAAGGATGCGTGTGATAGACTTTTGCCTCGCCATGACACCAACTTCCACGACATCGCGCGTCTATTTCGACCACAATGCGACCTGCCCGCTTGCGCCCGAGGCGCGCGAGGTGATGGCCTCGGCGCTGGAGTCAGCCTCGCGCCGGTGGGGCAATCCGTCCAGCCCGCACGTGTTCGGGCACGACGCGCGGCTCGTTCTGGAGGAGGCGCGCCGCGACGTCGCCGCGCTGCTCGGGGCGGAGCCTCAGGAGGTCGTCTTCGTCTCGGGAGGGACCGAGGCCGACAACCTGGCCCTCCAGGGCGCCGCGCTGGCATGGCGGGCGGGGGCGGGCGGCGGCGGTGGCGTTGGAGGCTTCGGAGGCACGACCGGCCACATCATCACAAGCGCGGTGGAGCATCCCGCGGTGCTGCAGACGGCGAAGCACCTGGAGTCGTCGGGCTGGCGTCTCAGCGTGCTGCCCGTGAATCGCGACGGTGTCGTGAACCTGGATGACCTGCGCGCGGCGCTGTCGGCCGAAGCGGCTCTCGTGTCGATCATGGCGGCCAACAACGAGACCGGGGTGATGCAGCCGACAGAAAAGATCGTCTCGATCGCGCGCGAGGCCGGGGTGCCGGTCCACGTTGACGCCGTGCAGGCGGCGGGCCGCGTCCCTCTGGATGTCCGCGCGATCTCGGTTGATTTCCTGTCGCTCTCCTCGCACAAGATCGGAGGCCCCGCCGGGATCGGCGCCCTTTATGTGCGCGAAGGGGCGGCGCTCGTCTCGCCGATGCGTGGCGGAGGGCAGGAGAGACGGCGGCGCCCTGGGACCGAGTCGGTTCTGCTGGCCGCCGGGTTCGCCGCCGCGGCGCGCTCCGCAAGAGAGCGCCTCGCCGAGGATGCGGCGTCGATCCGCGCGCTGCGTGACACGATGGAGAAGAACCTCGCGTCGAGCGTCGAGGAGATCCGCTTCAACGGTTCGGGCGCGCGCCGCCTGCCCAACACCAGCAGCATGACTCTGCCGGGCGTGCACAACGAAGCCCTCGTGATCAAGATGGATCTTCTCGGCTTCGCGATCTCGACCGGTTCGGCCTGCAGCACGGGAGCATCGCGTCCGTCGCGGGTCCTGGCCGAGATGGGGCTGCCCCCCCGGGAGGCGGCGTCCACCGTGCGCGTCAGCCTGGGGAGGGACAACACGCAGGAGCAGATCGACGCTTTTGTCGGCGCGATGAGCGCCGCCGCACGGGAGCTGCGTACCGTGCCCGCGGGAAGGGCCCGCTGATGTCGCGCGTGCTGGTGGGGATGTCGGGGGGAGTGGACTCGTCGGTGGCGGCGGCCCTGCTGGCGGCGGCGGGCCACGATGTGATCGGGGTATCGCTGCAGCTCTACGATCACAGCGACGGCGGCCGGGCGGCGCGCTGCTGTTCCCCGGAGGACTTCCTCGACGCGCGCCGCGTGGCCGGAGCCCTGGGCTTTCCGTACTACGTGGTCAACGAGGAGGAAGCCTTCAGCCGGCGCGTGCTCGACGACTTCGTGTCGGAGTACCGGAAAGGCAGGACGCCGAACCCCTGCGTCCGGTGCAACGCCGACGTGAAGTTCCGGGTTCTGGCGCGGCTGGCGGGCGACCTGGGCGCGTCGGCCGTGGCCACGGGCCACTACGCGCGAGTGACGGACGACGCGGACGGACGGCGGCGTCTGCTGCGCGCGCGGGATCTCGAGAAGGACCAGTCGTACTTCCTGTTCGACCTCGACTCCGACCATCTCCGCCTCGCGTGCTTCCCGCTGGGGGAACTGACCAAGGCGCAGGTGAGGGCCCAGGCCGAGGTGCTCGGTCTCGCGACCGCGGGCAAGCCGGAGAGCCAGGATGTCTGCTTCGTGGAGGGAGGGGACTACCGGGATTTCCTGGTCCGGAGGATGGCGACTCTGGATCTGGCCGAGACGCCCGGCGAGATCGCGGACACCGCAGGCAGCCTTCTCGGAACCCACGACGGTCTGTCGCGCTTCACTGTGGGACAGCGTCGCGGCCTGGGTATCTCCTCCGGCAGGCGGCTGTACGTCATCCAGGTGGACGCCTCAGCGAACCGCGTGATCCTCGGCGGGGAGCAGGAGCTGGCGTGCGAAACGATGTCCCTCACCGGCATGAAGCTGATCGCCCCCGACCCGTGCCGCGACCCACGAGACTCCTTCGAGGCGACGGTGCGTGTGCGGTACCGCCACGTGGGGGCGGCCGCCGTCGTGGCACCGCTTCAGGGCAGGCGCGCTTTGGTGACCTTCCGCGAGCCTCAGCGCGCGGTTTCTCCCGGCCAGGCGGCCGTCTTCTACCACGGCGATGCAGTGCTGGGAGGAGGTTGGATCGATTCGGCGGGCCGCCACGCCGAGTTACCCTCCCTGGTCAAGACGGCGTGAGAGCGGCCGTCCTGCATGCACCCGGCACGCCCTTCCTGATCGAGCAGGTCGATCTCGGGGAGCCCCGCGCGGGCGAGGTGCGCCTGAAAGTTGCCGCCTCGGGCGTCTGCCGGTCCGACCATCACGTGATGACGGGAGCCACGGCGCATCCGATGCCCGTCGTGTGCGGGCACGAGGGGGCCGGGGTGGTTCAAAGTGTCGGGACGGGGGTCACGCGCGTGGCTCCGGGTGATTGCGTGGTGCTCTCGTGGGCCCCGTCCTGCGGCGCCTGCTTCTACTGTGCCGGCGGGTTGCCGGCCCAGTGCGAAACGAGCCTCAAGCAGGTCTGGGACGGAACGCTGCTGGATGGGACGACGCGTCTCTCGCTGAACGGCCGTCCAGTGCGCCACTACTCGTCTCTCGCCACCTTCGCGGAATCGGCCGTCGTCCCGGAATCGTGCTGCATCCCCATCGCGCGCGACATCCCCCTGGAGCCGGCCGCGCTGGTGGGGTGCGCGGTGACGACCGGGATCTGCGCGGCGCTGCGACGCGCGGCCGTCAGGCCGGGCAGCTCCGCCGCCGTGTTCGGCTGCGGCGGCGTCGGGATGAACATCGTGCAGGGAGCCGCACTGGCCGGCGCGGCGCGCGTGATGGCCGTGGACACCAGCCGCGCCAAGCTCGATCTTTCGGCGGCCTTTGGCGCCACGCACCAGATCGACGCGTCGCGCGACGACCCGGTGATGGCCGTGCGGTCGCTGACCGGGGGGCGCGGCGCCGACTACACCTTCGAGGCGATCGGCGTCCCCGAGGTCATGGCGCAGGCGATCGAGGCCGCGCGCAGGGGAGGCACCGTCGTCCTGGTCGGCCTGGGGGCCGCCTCGGACACCGTTGCCCTGGGGGCGGGCTCGTTCACGCGGTCTGACAAGATCCTGATGAGCGCCTACTACGGAGGCTCCGATCCCCAGCGTGACATGCCGTTCATCCTCGACCTGTACCGCGCCGGGAAGCTGAAGCTCGATGAGCTGATCACGAAACGCCGCCCGCTCGCAGAGGTCAACCAGGCGATGGCCGACCTCGCGGACGGCGCCACGTTGAGGACCGTGCTGGTTCCTTGACGGCCGCGGCGAGGGGGCGGTAGGATGATCGCGCTCTGTCGAGTCGGAGCGGGCATAACTCAGTGGTAGAGTGTCAGCTTCCCAAGCTGAAAGTCGCGGGTTCGACCCCCGTTGCCCGCTCCAACAACTAGTTCCTCAGAAACTCACACGACATGCCCCACCACGACCGTGTGCGGTCCGGTGGGGACCGGATGTGCGGCGATGTCGGCGAATCCGGCGGCACGATACATCGTCTCGAGCTCGCGGAACGTGTAGGCATCGCCGGCCGGCGTGGTCGCGAGCATGGTCAGGCTGAAAGAGGCCGCCATGGGGGGCGACACCCGATCCTCATTGGGCACGAACTCCAGCGCTGCGACGCGACCACGGGGCTTGAGCGAGCCACGGACCTTCTTCAGCAGCCCGACGCACGTCGGCGGATCGAAGTGATGCAGGAAGTTCGTGAGCAGCACGATGTCGTGAGGTCCGCCATAATCGACGTCGAACGCGCTGCCGGCCCTCGTCTCGTAGCGGCCATGAACCCCCGCCTTGCGGGCGTTGGCGCACGCGACTTCGAGCACAGCGGCCCAGTCAATGGCAACCACGCGTGCCTCGGGATTCTGCTTCGCCACTTCGATCCCGAACAGCCCGTGACCTGCGGCGATGTCCAGGACAGACACGGGACCCTCTATTCCTTCCAGCACGATGGAGCCGAGCGGCGCGGCCATCGGGGCCATCATCGGAGCCATGCTGTGGGCGAACTCCACCCAGGCAGGATTCTCGGGCTCCACCGATCCCTGGCCGGGAAGCATCGTGCGTCCGTCGCGGACGATTTCGGCAAGGCGGTCGAACGGCTCCTGAACCATTGGATTGCCCAGGAATCGCGCGGTCGAGGCAACGCATGCCGGGGAGCGCGGGTCCAGGAACATCGAGGTGGTCTCGCTGTTGTGGTACCGCCCCTCCGTCTTGCTCAGGAGCCCGATGACCGTGAGAAAGTCGCAAAGGATGCGAGTCCCGCGCTCGGAGCACGAACAGCGCCGTGCGATCGAGGCCACATCCCCCGGCCCTTCACCGATGGCACGGAACAGGTCAAGCTCGATTGCCGCGCGGAGTGCTGCCGTACGCTGGTAGGCGAACAGCGTATCAAAAACCAGTGTTGGCGAAATTAGTTCAGCCGCCTTGGGGTCGGATGTCATGACGCCTCCTTTTCGAAACCGCCCGATCGAGGGATTCTCGTCGCGCAGCTCACGGAATTCAAGAGGGTCCACCGCTCGATCACGAGCGTGACCCACAATCAGGTATTCGTGACAAATTCTTTAAAAATTGCTTGACTTTCGTTTAACTCGTGGGTACCATTCCCGCGTCTTCCCTGCTGCTGTCTGCCGCCCTCTGATCTGTTGGCCTTCCACTCATGACGCCCTTGGCGTCTCGTGGAGGTGCGTATGTCCGCAGCGTCGCGTGGCGAGGGAAGCCTCACCGAAGGCGCCCTGGTCGTGGATGAAGGCTCGAGCCTCGTCTCCGAGCAGGTCTGCCGCGTCCCCGATCCGGAGGGGCGCGCGGAGGGGTGGCGCAAGGCCAAGGCGTTCGAGGTGCACGCCGCGCTGAAGGATCTGAGGTCCGCCTCCCACCTTATTGATGTGTGCCTCGCGCGGCTGCTGCGCTTGATGAACCTGTCGGGCCCCGGTTTCAGGCGGTGGGGCTGCGTCAACTTCGATCAGTACATCACCCAGGAGCTGCGGCAACCCTCCTCCCGCAGGTTCCGGTACCTCGTCGCGATGGATGAAGCGATCGTCACCAGGCCTCTCGTGAAGCTGGGAGATGCCTGGAGGCGGGGGCGCGTCTCGGTGTCCCAGGCCCGCGAGTTGATCCGTGTGATGACACCCGACAGCGAGCAGGAATGGCTGGAGCGCGCCGGCTCGATGGGGGTCAAGGAGTTACAAGCCGCGGTCCAGCGGGAGCTGTCCGGCAGCGGCAGATCGGGAGCCGCACAGATCGCGCGCGATGATGTCCGGGGTGATCAGGCGTGGGACAGGCGCGCCTTCGCAGCGACCCGTCCGGTGGATGACGCCTGGCAGGTGTGTGTCGAGACATCTCGCCGGATGGCGGGCTACGAGATGCCGCTGGCCGACTGCGTGGACGACATGCTGGCCGAGTACGCCTCCAGTTCCCCGGACGTGCTGGCCGACGTCTCCGTGGAGGATCTGGCCCCGGACACCGAGGAGGAGAGCGCGAGCCCGTCCGATCATCCCGATGCCCAGAAGGTTCTACGGAGGCTCTGGCGGCAGAGCGTGACGCAGACGGCGGAGGCGCGCAGTGACCT
>JAWPNA010000282.1:0-2939 GCA_045402695.1 Acidobacteriota bacterium | reverse complement strand
GCCCGCTGGTGACCGACATCGCGCCCGGCTACGACCACATCACATCGGCGATCGGCGCCACGATGGCGGGATGGGCCGGCGCTGCGCTGCTGTGCTACGTCACGCCGAAGGAGCACCTGGGTCTGCCAGGCCCGGATGATGTCCGCCAGGGAGTGATCGCCTACAAGATCGCGGCGCACGCGGCCGATATCGCGCGCGGACGGAAGGGCGCGCGCCGGCGCGACGACGACCTGTCGCGCGCGAGGTTCGCGTTCGACTGGGACAAGCAGTTCGCGTTGAGCCTCGATCCGGAGCTGGCGCGCGGGATGCATGACCAGACCCTGCCGGCGGAATACTTCAAGTCGGCGGAGTTCTGCTCGATGTGCGGGCCGCGGTTCTGCTCGATGCAGAGCGAATACCGCGTGGATCGGCTCGACGTTCGGGATGTCGAGCATGCGTTCGGCCAGGAAGAGATCGACAGCGTGGCGCTGGGGGTGGCGCTCTCTGAAGAGGTGCGCTCCGGCCTTCCGATCGAGCCGCCCGGCTACGAGACGCGGCTTCATGCCGTGGAGACCATGGGCGAAGTTCCCGCGGGCCGATGAACCCGGCCTCGGGCCACGAGCTGTCGCCGTGCCCCTGATCTACCTCCTGCGCCACGGCATAACCACCGGCAACGAAGCCGACCCGCCGCTTTCCGAGGCGGGCGCGTTGCGCATGGAGCGCGAGGCGCGCGGCATGGCGAGCCTGGGTCTGCGTTTTGACGCCATCGTCTCCAGCCCGCTGATCCGAGCGGCGCAGACGGCGCGGATTGTCTCGCGGGCGGTCTCCCACGAAGGCGTCTTGGCTGCCGAGGAGGCCCTCGGGTCCGGCTGCACGCTGCCGCGGCTCGCCCAAGTTCTCGCCCGTTACGCGGAGGCGCGCAGCGTGCTCGTGGTGGGGCACCAGCCGGACATGGGAAGACTGGCCGCGGGGATGGTCGGCTGTCGCTCGCCGGTCCCGTTCCACAAGGGGACCCTGTGCTGCGTGGAAGTGCCCCGGTGGCCGGTCCCGCGCCAAGATCCGAAAGGCGCTTTGGCCTTCCTGCTGCCGCCGGAGATCCTCGAAGCGCTGTCGCCCTGAGAGGCAGTGCCGGGCGATGCGGGGCGATGTCTCCGGCGATGTCTCCGGCGATGTCTCCCTCGAGGGAGCCTCCCGATCAGCGCCCCAGGGGAACGACGGCGAGGCGCGGCTGACCCTCTTGCTGATCGAGATTGTGCAGGCGCACGGAGAAGCCGCGGCTCTTCTCTGGGACGACGAACAGGCAGGCCCATTCCGTCGGGAGGCGGTTCGCATCCGAGGACCATCCCATGATGCTCTTGTAGTCTCCGGGTGTCCGCATGCTGCCCCCCGACATCATCATGTTGTACGTCGGACGCGGGAGAGGAACGCCCGGCCCATATTTCTTCTGCTGGTCGTCAATGACATCGAGCATACGCAGCAAGTCGAAGGTGAGGGTCTGCACGTTCTGTGGCTCTGACCCCTCGGCGTCGAACAGCACCACGAGGAGCTGCGGGCCGCCTTTGGCGATTCGGGGATCGAGCCCGCCGAAGTAGTCCGCCGAGACGTTCTCGGAGTGCGAGATGGTGATCGTGAGCGATCCCAGGGGGATCTTCTGCCCGCGGGCAAAGCGGGTCGGCTCGACGGGACCTTCGCAGCCCGCAAGCAGCAGGAGCAGCGATGCAGCGCCTCGCGCCGCCGTGCGCGCCCTGGTGGGCGCGCTCATGCCCTCCCTGACCAACTCCGACAATGATGGTCCTCCAGTTGGACGCTCATCATGGATTCTACCCTGTGACTTCTGGCGCCACAATAGAGAAGCCGGCTGCCGACGCTGAAGGCGCGTGGCCCGGGGAGGGGCAGGTTCTTGCGTCAACGCCCGAGGGAAACTTCCGCCAGGCGGGGCTGGCCCTGGCGATGGTCGAGGTTTTTCAGGAGCAGCGTCAGGCCGCGGCTCTTCTCGGGGACGGAGAAGGCAACGACCCACTCACTCCGGGTGCTGACCGGGCCAGGGAACCCCTTCGTCACGACGCGATAATCATGTTCGGTGCGGGCATCACTGTCGGTCATGCTGAGATAATACTTCCGCCGCGGCAGCGGGAAACCCGGGCCATGGTACTGCTTCGAATCATCCGTGAGATCCAGCATTCTGGTGAACATCGGTTGGACGTCTTCGGGGGCGAGCGACTCCAACCCCTCGGCGTCGAAGATCACTACGAGGAGTGGATCGCCGCGGTTGGCCAACCGCCACTCGGGCCTCCCGAGGTGGTCCGGCGAGACGCTCTCCGTGTGCGAGATTGTCAAGGTGAGCGCTCCGAGGGGGATTTTCTGCCCGAGGGCGAACCGGGTCGGCTCGACCCAAGCTTCGCAGCCCGCCATCAGGAGCGCCATCAACGCAGCACCGCTCCTCGCTCCGGGGCACACGATCGCACGCCTGCTCATGAGAGATCGCCTCTACACTTCGACCAGGATGTCCTCGCCCTCGATCCGGGTCTGGTAGCAGGCGAGCTTCGCGCCGGGATTCATCGTGGACTGGCCTGTCTTCACGTCGTACTGCCATCCGTGCCACGGACACGTGATCAGCTCGCCGTCGATGAATCCTTCTCCGATCGGCCCGCCACGATGCAGGCAGGTGTTGTCGAGGGCGTAGAACTTGCCCTCCGCGTGGCACAGGGCTATCGTCTTGCCGCCGGCCTCGATCACCTTGGCGCTGCCCGGTTTCAACTCGGATCTCTTGGCCGCCTTGAGGAACTCTGGCATGATGGTCCTCCAGTCGTAAGTTGGGAGAGGATTCTATCCCGTGACTTCGAATCGTATCAATAGCAAGAAGATGACGACCCGCCGGACGGTCAAGGTGCGCGTGACCGGCGCCTTCGATTTCCGCCGCGCGGTGGGCAGCCACGGCTGGTACGACCTGCCGCCGTTTT
>JAWPNA010000032.1:0-5486 GCA_045402695.1 Acidobacteriota bacterium | reverse complement strand
GCCCAGGAGAGTGTCGTGTTGGTGCTCATGGCGACAGGGGTGAGCTGCAGGTTCTGGACGACGCCGGGCCTTCTGGCCACCGTCGGGTCCGCGGGGTTGCAGTCGGTGGCGTCCAGCTCGGAGTCACCGTCCGAGTCCATGTCCGCGACGGCGCCGGCGTAGATGTCGTTGTGGCCGTTCCTGGTGTCGGCCCAGGCCGCGAAGGTCGTATTCGGATCCGAGGCGAGGGCCAGGTAATCGCCCAGGAAGCCGGGGTAGGGGCTCGCGGGAGGGCGGAACGAGCGGTTCGTGACCTGCATGTTCTGAGAGAAGGTGGTGCCGAAGTTCGGGATGTCCGTAGTGCGCGCCATGAAGACGTCCATGCGGATCTCGCAGATGTCCTCGTCAATCAGCACGTCACCGTCGTTGTCGAACCCGTCGGGCAGCTCCTCGTCCACGCGCGTGTCGGCGTCATCGTCAAGGCCGTTGCACCCGATGGAGTTGCGCTCGTCATACCAGGTGACGTCCGCGAGCGTCCAGGCGTTCGCGTTGCTCTTGACCGTGATGGCGGGCATGTGCTGCGCGGTCGCCGTGGCGAAGTCGTCGTTGACGCGCACGGGGGTCAACCACATGTTGCCCCCGTTGAGCGACTTGGTGAACATGACATCGGCCTGGTCCGGCCCTGGAGGATCCTCCGTGAACAGCGCCATCAGCACGACCGAATTATGGGGATCCACGGCGAGCGCGGGGAAATCGAGGGTCCGGAACGGATGCCCCCTCAGGGTGTTCGGAATCTGAGTGAAGGTCGGTCCCGGCAGGTCGCCTCCGAAGCCGTTGAAGCTGAGGCCGCCGTTGAACGAGATGTCCACGTTGAACCGGGCCGGTGGACCGCAGATCGCGGCGTTGCGGCGCCAGATGGCCCAGACACTGCCGTCTACGGCGACCACCGGCATCACCCCATCGGAGCAGTCAGACGGCGTGTCGTTGACCTGCGCCGGCGTGGACCACGCTCCCGATCCGGACGCCATCGCCGAGACGAACACGTCGGTGTTGGTGGGCGAAAAGGGGGGCTCGCGATGCCAGCCCACGTAGACCGCGCCCACCATGGGGCTGATCGTATGCCAGTCCACCGCCAGCCAGGGCTTCTCGAGGTGCGGCGCTGGATCGGTTATCCCGTCGGGAGGGTTGACGTCGGGGCCGTAGGGACTCGACGCGACCAAGGGAAGCGTGCTCCAACTGTTGCCGCCGTCGGTGGAGCGGGCGGCCACGACGAATGAGGAGCCCGCGAAGCCGGGGAAGCCGGCGCCGGGCTCTTCGGCCAGGAAGGCCATGTAGAGGTTGCCAGAGGCGTCGGCGGCCACCGACGGGTCAAGGTGTCGCAGGGTGCAGCAGGTATCCTCGTCGATCCTCCCGTCGAAGTCGTCGTCCAGGCCGTCGCACTGTGTCTCCTCGTCCGCCATCGCGTCAAAGTCGTTGTCGATCATGTCGCAGCCGAACCGGACCTGACGATCGATCCAGGAGGCGCCGCCGTCCACGGAGAAGCTCACCCCCACGCTCGGGTTGGCCACGCCGAGGTACGTGTTGGGATCGGGGTCGTCCATGTAGACCGCCACCTGCCGATTGCTGTTGTTCGGATCGATGGCGAGGCTGACTTGGTGCTGCTGGTCCGCACCCGCATCCTGGTTGACGCGCACATCCACCGGGCACTGCTGCGTAACCGCGGCTGAGGACGAGGGCGCCAGGACGCCGGTGTTGCCCGTGACGACCATCATGGAGGGGGTGAACAGAAACGCGTTGGTGATCCGCGCGCCGACCCCCGAGGTCGCCAGGCTTCCCGACGCGGCGCTGACGAAGCTGCAGCCGGAGCTGAGGCCACCTCCCGAATCCAGCTTCAGCACCCACAGATCCCTGTTGCCGGAGCTCAAGGCGTCGGTGAACCCGGCCACGACGTAGCCGCCGTCGCTGGTCTGGCGCACGGCGTTGGCCAGGTTCTGCGTTCCCGCGTTGTAGCTCTTCTGCCATTGCATGCTTCCCGAGGCGTCCAGCTTGATGACGAGCAGATCGATGCTGCCTCCAAAGAGACGGTAGCCGGCCACGATGTACCCACCGTCAGCCGTCTGGCGGACAGACTGGGCGCTCTCGAGGGACAAGGGGAAGCCGTAGGTTTTGTCCCATTGGATCACCCCCGATCCGTTCAGCTTGATGATCCAGAAGTCGAAGGCGCCCGCACCCAGGGTGGTGGTCCCCGCGAGGATGAGACCGCCGTCCGATGTCTGCTGCACGGCGTGGGCGGAGTCGCCCGACTGGCCCGCCACAAACCCGCCCGCGGTCCACTGCCACTGGACGATCCCGACGGCGTCGATCTTGAAGAACCAGAAATCGTTGTCGGACGGAGGGGGGTTCATGGGTGGGTTGTTGACGTCCGTGTATCCCGCCACGATGTAACCGCCACCCGACAGCTCCTGGATCGAGGTCGCCACCTCGGTGGCGGAGGCGAAACCGTAGGTGCTCTCCCAGACGATACCCCCCGAGGAGTCCAGCTTCACGACCCACACGTCGCCCGATCCCACGAAGCCAAACGAGCAGGTGTTGCCTGCGACGATGTAGCCGCCGTCCGAGGTCTGCTGCACGGCGTGGGCGTCGTCGATGCAGGTTCCGCCGTACGTCCTCTGCCACTGGATTCCGCCCGAGGGGTCCAGCTTCACAACCCAGAAGTCGCTCGGCCCTCCCTGGCCGAAGGAGTGGGTGGCTCCCGCGAAGACGAAGCCGCCGTCGGACGTCTGATGAATGCTCTGCGCGTCGTCGTAGCCGAGGCCGCCGTAGGTGCGTTCCCACTGGACGCTGCCGGATCCGTTCAGCTTCAGGACCCAGGCATCAGACACGCCCGCACCCGTGGAGCTGGTCAGCCCCGCCACGATATAGCCGCCGTCCGAAGTCTGCTGGACGGCCCGCGCTTCATCGCTGCCGGAGCCTCCATAGACCCGCGCCCATGTCCCCGCGGATGCGGGACCGGCGGTGGCCATCGCGAGAAGGGCCGCGCACACGACGGCTCTGGGGAAGAGCTTGGAAAGGTATGGCGCGCCCGGCTTTGAAACCACGACAGCACCCGAGGGCCAGCGGGAAACTGTTTACATCAGGCTAAAGCCTACCACAGGTCGGGCCCGTCGCAATCAACTGTGTTTCGATTGCCTGGAGACCAGCGGCCGGCACCGGCGATCGTCATCCCCTCCTGGTCCACCGATGCCCAGAGTTAACAGGGTCGCGGTCGAGGAGTATCATTATTAAGTGACGATTCCCCGCACAGAAGCGGGAAGGACCGGGACGCCCCGCGACGCCATGACACCCCTCTTGCGAAAGCACTGGCCGCTGCTGGCCGCCGTCGCGGCGCTGTGGGGGAGCGTCGCCCTCCTGCTGGTCATCTCCATCAGGCAGAACGAGGGACACCTCGTCTATGCGCTGGACGACGCCTACATCCACCTCGCGATGGTCAAGAACGTGGTCCGGCACGGCGTCTGGGGAGTGACGCCCTACGGCTGGACCTCCTCGTCATCCTCCCTGCTGTGGTCGCTGGTGCTGTGCGGCGCGACGATGCTTGCCGGGCTCAACGACGCGACGCCGCTCGTCCTCAATCTCGTCTTCTCCACGCTGCTGCTCGGGCTTGTTTCCCGTCTCCTGCGCGAGGGCCAGGACATGGCGGGATCGGCGCGGACGATCCGGATCGAGATCCTCGGCCGCGGCGACCCCGCGCGCGTGGACCGAGGTCTCACGATCGGGACACGCCTTCCCACCGGGCAGATCCTCGAGACCGGGGCCTTGCTCGCCTTCATCTTCCTGACACCTCTGCCCGCGCTGATCCTGAATGGGATGGAACACGTGTTGCAGGTGGGCATCGACCTCCTGTTCGCCTGCGCCGCCGCGCGCCTGGTGGCCGGAGAGGACCGCGGGCTGTCGTCCCCGGTATTCCGCGGTCTGCTGGCGGCCGCCCCCTTCACGACACTGGTCCGGTACGAAGGGCTGTTCCTGCTGTTTGCGGCCGGGCTGCTCCTGGCCTGCCGCCGCCGGTGGGCGCAAGCCGCGGTGGTGAGCATCGCGGGGCTGCTGCCGGTGGCGGTCTACGCGCTCATCTCCACCTCAGGCGGCTGGTTCTGGCTCCCCAATCCGGTCATGCTGAAGGGCGACGTCGCCTTCATGACCATCGGGAAGATGTTCCTCGTCCTGTGCGGCTACGGCATCTTCCGCAAGATGGACATGGGAGCGAAGATCACGGAGTACCTGTTCTTCCTGCTGGTGATCCTGATGCTGGTGCTGTTCATCTCCCGTTATGATCGCCTCAAGGGGATGTGGGAGGAGCGGCAGATCTTCATCGCGCTCACCGGCCTCACGCTCTGGTTGCACGTGCAGTTCGCCAACCTGGGGAGCTTCTACCGCTACGAGGCGTACCTCGTCGCATTCGGCGTCTTCCTGGCGGCGCGGCTCGGGCTCGACTTCATCCACTCCGGCGGGCCGCAGATCCGGATACGACTGGACCGGGCGCTGCTCGCCAAGCACGCAGCAGTGTCCTGTCTGGTCCTGCTGGCCGTGCTCCCGTTGACCGCCCGCGGTTTTTTCGCGCTGCGCCATGCCGCACGCGCCACCACCAACATCTACGAGCAGCAGTACCAGATGGGACTGTTCCTGCGGCAGTTCTACGAGGGCGAGAGTGTCGCGGTCAATGACATCGGCGCGATCAACTACCTGGCGGACATCAAGTGCCTGGACCTGATCGGGCTGGCCGACATCGAGGTGGCGAGGATGAAGAAGGCCCATCTCTTCAGCCAGGCTTCCCTCGTCGCTCTGGTGAAGGCGCGCGCGACGCGGATCGCCATCGTCTACGAGGACTGGTTCCGCTTCAAGACGCCCGAGGGGCGTCAGGCGCTCCCACCCGCCTGGGTGAAGGTGGGGGAGTGGACCATCTCGCACCGCGTGTCCTCCTACGAGCCCACCGTCGCCTTCTACGCGCTGGCTCCCGGGGAGGAGCCTGTCTTAAGAGCGCACCTGACGGCGTTTGCCTCCCGGCTGCCCCCCACCGTGAGGCAGAGTCTCACCACCTCGGATCTTGAACCTCGCGCGGCGCTCCGCTAATCTGCTGCACCGGCACCACCCTTCATCAAGTCACGGAAACGCCATGAAACGGATGCTTGCTTCGTCGGTGATCGTGCCTCTGTCCGGCACGTCCTTCTACGGACTTCCCTGGACTACGGACCGGGGGGGCGCGGGCCACGGCGCCGAGGGCCCGCGCAAAGGCATTGGATCACGGCCCCTGCTGTGGGCCGCCCTCTGCCTTGGAATGGCCGGGGCGGCCGCCGGCGCCCCGGGCAAGCGCGTGCTCGTGGTCTGCTCGCCGGGATCGCCGGGCGACACCCAGCAGGCCCAGCCAACCATGGATGCCTTCGCCTCGGCCGTCGAGAACACAGCCAAGCTCGCCGCCGGCAGCTTCGGCGCCGTCTACTACGAAAGCGCCGAGGGAG
>JAWPNA010000285.1:0-21673 GCA_045402695.1 Acidobacteriota bacterium | reverse complement strand
TGAGTCATTCGCTGACTTGGTGTCCATCGCGCGACTCAGTCATCCTCGGCGCGCACAATCAGGATTCCTTTCACGCCGGAAGCGAAGCGCCGATCGACTTGCCGCGCGTCGGCTGCGACCTGCACTTCAGCCCTGACTAGGGCGGCACGATCACTTCCGTCTCAAGAGCGCGAGCGGGAATTCAGGACAGGGGTCGTCGTCGCACACGTCGTAGCAGGGCAAGCAAGAGGATTGCCCCGACCGTCGCGACGATCAACTGCCCGAGAAGCCCGTACGCAGCGATCCCCACGAGCCTGAATAGGAACCCGCCCACGAGCGCGCCGATCGTGCCGACGATGAGGTCGCCGATACTCCCGAATCCCGACCCCTTCGTGAACTGTCCGGCGAGCCAGCCGGCGCAGATTCCAATCAGGGCGAACCAGATGAACTCCATTCCGTCGTCTCCCGCAAGAGCCTTGGTGCGGCCTGGTGATTCTCCATAGGTGGGACTTTAGTACGCCATTGAAAGAGCATCACTTGCTCACACATTGCAAGTCAAGGTGGACGGCTCAACGGTGACCTGTCAGCCTCTCGCTTGGGTAGTGAACGGAATCCATCCGATCGGTGAGAGGCCACCGTTACACCAGCCGTATCTTACCAGATATGCTCGTGCTCTCCGTTTCATGCTCGGCTTTGGCCCCCTGCTGGCGCGAGTCAACAATGGGTGAGGTGGTGATTCCATCAAACCCTAGCCACGATGGCTATCCAGGTGATCCCAGATCGCTAATCCGATCACCGACGCCTCACTCCCTCGTGATGATTCTCAACTCAACCGCCGATGACCCGGCCGGCCTCCAGTGAATTGCTGATGGCCAAGAGTGTCGTGAACAGGCTGATGAACAGGGTTATGGAGACTCTCAAGACTGCTCCACTCGCAACGTCGAACAACTCGTCAGCACAGTGTATCCGAACTCCGGAACCCGAACCTTCTATTGCGCCGGGATGGTGATGAGCGGCAGCTTCTCGTTGCCGCCGGTATCCGCCAGCGTGAAGAAGAACATGACCGCCGTGAGCGCCCGCTTCGTCTGCCAGTCGCTATCGTCGATCCAGAACCAGTGATCGCGATACGGCACGGCGGCGAATGCTGAAGCCGGCTTGTCCTTGCCGCTGTGAATCCGTACTTCGGTCTGCCGACCATTCGGGGTCGTGCCTTCTAAAGCCGGTACGGCGCTGTGATCCTTTAGGTGCTCCTCCGGCACGTCCAGGTAGCTCGCGAAGGCCCCCATGATTTGCAGCATCGAGCGGCTGTTCACGGTCAACTCGTTCCGCGCCCCGCGCACCGGCGAATAGGTGAGCACGAATTCCTGCGGCTCGGCGGGGAGATTGAGCAACCTCCGGATTTCAGCCTCTTTCTCCACGATATCGGCGGGCACGTCGTCACGCCGGAAGAACATCACGGCGGCCTGACCGGGAACAACGAGCAGGTGAACGGGGAGTCGAATGAGACCAGCGCGGAGGCCCTGGGAATGGTGTCGTGGTCGGTGTTCCGTTACGATCGCCCCGAGACCGACCTGACGATGAGCTTCCTCGTCTTCCCCAGCATCACCGTGTCGGGACGTGTGCGCGGCGAGCTCGACGTGAGCCTGAAACGGGAGATCTTCAAGGACTTCTTCTGGAGCCTCTCCGCCTACGAAAGCTACGACAGCAAGCCGGCGTCCGCCGAGGCTCACACGAACGACTGGGGGGTCGCCAACTCGTTCGGCTGGAGCTTCTGACGTCCGGACTCAGCGCTCAGAACTCGTATTTGAGATCAATCCGGAATCGCTTGCCGTCCTGCACCGTGGTGATCGCTTCGGCCAGGTAGAGCCGGGCCACAACGCTGATCTGCGGTGAGAAGGCGTACCCGCCTCTCAGCTCGTGCCCCTTCATGTCGGTGGTGTCGGGCTGGCTGCCGGTGCCCCAGCGCGTCCAGTCGTCCTGCGTGTAGGCGGCGTTCACCGCCAATGTCTCGATGCGCGCCCGGTAGTAGGCGAACAGCCAGTCTCCCTTCGCCTTGAGCTGACCCGCGGAGGCCGTGATCACCCACGCATCCTTCTCGTCCCGGTGCGCGACGGTGTGGAGATCGGGGTCTTGTGGTGAGTACTCCTCCGCGTTGTGCATCGCCTCGACGCCAAGGGCCAGGGGCCACCTGCCCGCCTTCAGCCTTCCTTGCACCCCGCCCGCCCAGAGGGTGTAGTCCCGGGCGCCATTGCCGTTCGTGAGGAACTTGGCCCCTTCCTCGCCATAGAAGGCGTAGAGACCCCCTACGCCCGTGACTCCCCATCTCTCGCTGTTGTAGGAGTACACGACCTGCCCCGCGGCCAGGCTTCCCAGCAGGCTCACCGACCCGTCGGGGAGGCTGAGGTAAGCCGCGATGAGGTTCACCTGGTTCTTGCCGGTCGTGAAGTTCCAGCCGCCCGCAAGGCCAGCCGCCGTGATGTCATCGTCCAGCAGCAGCTCGTTCTGTTTCCAGAAGGGCAACGACTGCCTGCCGGCCCAGCCCCAGCCTCCACCTTTCTTCACGGACGCGTACCACTTGTCCACTAATACCTCTGTCTCGTCAGACTTGTCGTTGTCCGACTCCACGATCGTGGTGAAGGGCGACCGCTGGCTCTCCTCGATGCCGGTGCGCAGGCGGACGCCGAGGCCGAGCCAATCGGCATGGTCGTAGGTGAAACCCAGGCGGAGCCGGACCCGGGCCCTGTTGCGGTCTTCCCGCTCCACGCCGTTCGGGTCCTGCGAGTTCCAGTCGGCCTCGCCCCGCAGAACGAAATCACCCAGCACCTTGAACTTGCCCTTCTCGTCTAGTGCCACCTCGGCGAGCACCGGTCCCGCCGCGCCCAGCAACATCAGTAGCGCCAGACTCGCCGCCCTCCTCGCTTTGCACACAGCGCCTCCTCCTGGAATCGGACCACATCCCATCGCGCGGGCGCGAGGCTATCAGAACAATGGCCACCTGCCAAGCTCAGCCGCGTCCCCCCTCGCCCATACGGCCCCCCACATCATTATTATGTGGCGATCAGGTGGACCCCGGAGGAGATAACCAGCCCATGGCTTCGACAACCGTCCCCTCCCGCGAGGCGGCCATCCCCCACGGCAGCGCGCTGCTCGCCGCGGCTCCCCTCTGGCGGCGCGAGCCGTACCGGATTTTCTTCCCGCTCGGGGCGCTGCTGGCCTGGGCGGGAATCCTGCACTGGCTGCTTCACTCGGTGGGACTCCTGGCCGACTACGAGCCGGTCTTCCATTCCATCGCGCAGATCCAGGGATTCATGATCTGCTTCGCCGTGGGGTTCCTCTTCACCGCCATCCCGCGCCGGACAGGCACCACGCCGCCGGCCGCGTGGCAGATGGCCGTCGGCCTGGCCGCTCCGATCGCCACCACGATTGCGGCATGGTTCCAGCGCTGGGCCCTCTCACAGGTGTTCTGGCTGGCGCTGGTGATCGTGCTGGTGTCGTTCGCCGTGAAGCGATTCCTCGGCGCCGAGGCGGCGCGCCGTCCTCCCAACAGCTTCGTGTGGGTGCCGCTGTCTCTCGCCATGGGGACCGCCGGGTCGCTGCTCATCGCGATCGGCGGGATGACCGGGAGATTCTCCCTGCACGACCTGGGCCGGCTCCTGCTGCTGCAAGGGATGTTCACCGGACTGGTCGTCGGCGTCGGCGGGATGGTGCTGCCGCTTGTCACCCGCGGCGACGCGCCTCCCGATGCCGCCGCGGGCAGGGCGGACGTTTTGGCGCGCGCCGGACATGCGGTAGCCGCCGTCGTGCTGACGGCCAGTTTCTTCGTGGAGAACTACGAATCCCAGCGCGCAGGTTACGCCATGCGCGCGGCGATCGTGCTCGCCGTGCTGCTGATCTCCGGAAGGGTCTGGCGACTCCCGTCCGTGCCCGGCTGGCACCGCCGGCTCGTCTGGATCTCGGCCTGGATGATCCCACTGGGGTACGCACTGGCGGCGATCTATCCGCTCCAGTGGAAAGCGGGCCTGCACGTCGTCTTCATCGGAGGCTTCGCCTTGATGGCGTTCGCGGTGGGGCTGCACGTGTCGCTGGCGCACGGCGGGTACCAGCGCCTCGTGCGCGGCCGTCCCTGGCAGGTGCCGGCCTTCGGTGGATTGTTCCTCGCCGCGATGGTGGCACGGGGGCTCGCGGAGTTCGACAGGCTGCACTATTTCGTCTGGATCGGATCCGCGGCGGCGATCTTCCTGGCCGGGACGATCTTCTGGGGGGCGCTGCTGGTTCCACGCCTCCTGCGGCAACCCGGCCCGGAGGAATCCCAACCCTGACTCCTCCTCCGTTTCGGGTAGAATTGACGTCGGGGGACTCGTGCGCCGACCGGACAGAAGCTACAACGGAGTGCATGGGACCCTCTCGATATCGCTACGGCATGCAGCCGACGGCCGATGCGTGGCCGCGGCTGATTCCGAGCGGTCATTCGCCGACCGGAGGAGAACTGATGAGTCGATCCAACGCCGTCGCCCTGTTCCTTTGTTCCGCGTTCATTCTGGTGCAGCCGGCCGCCGCCGCGGCCGCCCAGAAGTCCCCCCCGGAGAAGAAGGCGACCGAGGAGGGCCGCCTGAAGGCCGACACCTTCTCCGGCCTCAAGCTGCGGAGCATCGGGCCGGCGCTCACCTCGGGCCGCATCGGCGACATCGCGGTGCATCCCGCCGACCTCAGCACATGGTACGTGGCCGTCGCGTCGGGCGGCGTGTGGAAGACCGTCAACGCCGGCACCACCTGGACCCCCATCTTCGACTCGCAAGGCTCCTACTCGATCGGGTGCGTGGCCGTCGATCCGAGAAACCCGCTGGTGATCTGGGTGGGGACGGGCGAGAACAACAGCCAGCGCAGCGTGGGGTACGGCGATGGATTGTACCGGTCTTCCGACGGCGGCAAGACCTGGGAAAACCTGGGGCTCAAGGCCTCCGAGCACATCGCGAAGATCGTCATCGATCCGCGCGACTCCAGTGTCGTCTACGCGGCCGCGCAGGGCCCGTTGTGGGCGTCCGGAGGCGACCGCGGCCTGTACAAGACCATCGACGGCGGCAAGATCTGGAAGCAGATCCTCAAGATCAGCGACGACACCGGCGTGAGCGATCTGGTCATGGACCCTCGCAACCCGGATGCCCTGTTCGCGTCGGCCTACCAGCGCCGCCGGCACGTCTGGACCTTGATCGACGGAGGCCCCGAGTCGGGCATTCACAAATCCACGGACGGCGGCGCCACGTGGAAGAAGCTGGAGAACGGTCTGCCCAAGGGGGAGATGGGGCGGATCGGGCTGGCCGTCTCGCCCGCCAGTCCCGACGTGGTGTACGCGATCGTTGAGGCGGCCGAGAAGGAGGGAGGGTTCTACCGCTCCACGGACCAGGGGGGAAGCTGGGAGAAGATGAGCGACCAGGTCACCACCAGCCCGCAGTACTACCAGGAGATCATCGCCGATCCGTCACAGGCCGGGCGGGTCTACTCGATGGACACCTGGATGATGGTGACAGAGGACGGCGGCAAGACGTTCCGCAAAGTGGGCGAGAAGTTCAAGCACGTGGACAACCACGCGCTCTGGATCGAGCCGGGAGACACGAGGCACTTGATCGCCGGGTGCGACGGAGGGTTGTACGAGAGCTTCGACCGGGGCGCCACGTGGGACTTCAAGGCCAACCTCCCCGTGACGCAGTTCTACCGCCTGGCGCTGGACGCTGCTGCGCCTTTCTACAACCTGTACGGCGGCACGCAGGACAACTTCACGCTGGGCGGCCCTTCGCGCACGACCACGGCCCAGGGGATCCTCAACAGCGACTGGTTCGTCACCGTGGGCGGCGACGGCTTCTTCAGCCGCGTGGACCCCGAGGACTCCTCCATCATCTACTCGGAGTCGCAGCATGGTGGATTGGTGCGCTTCGACCGGAGGACGGGTGAGACGATCGACATCCAGCCACAGCCCGACAAGGACGGCCAACCGCTTCGCTGGAACTGGGACTCGCCTCTCATCATCAGCCCGCATTCGCACACGCGGCTCTACTTCGCCGCCAACCGGCTGTTTTGCAGCGACGACCAGGGCGACACCTGGCGGGCCGTCAGCTCCGACCTGACGCGTCAGATCGATCGCAACAAACTGAAGGTGATGGGCCGAGTCTGGGGCGTGGACACCGTCGCGAAGAACGCCTCCACGTCGTATTACGGCAACATCGTGGCGCTGGACGAGTCGCCTCTGAAGGAAGGCCTCCTCTACGCCGGCACCGACGACGGCCTCGTGCAGGTCACCGAGGACGGCGGCGGGACCTGGAAGAAGATCGAGCGCTTCAAGGGCGTGCCCGAGATGACCTTCGTGTCGAAAGTGCTGGCCTCCCAGCATGGCACCGCCACCGTCTACGCGGCCTTCGACAACCACAAGATGGGCGACTTCAAGCCGTATCTGATGAAGAGCGCCGACCGCGGCGAGACGTGGATCTCGATCGCCGGAGACCTCCCCGAGCGCGGCACGGTATACGCCCTGGCCGAGGACCACGTGAAGCCGGACCTGCTGTTCGCGGGCACCGAGTTCGGCGTCTTCTTCACGGTGGATGGCGGCAGGAAATGGGTCCAGCTCAAGGGCGACATGCCGGTGATCCAGGTGAGGGACCTGGCGATCCAGAAGCGGGAGGACGATCTCGCGGCGGCCACCTTCGGCCGCGGCTTCTACATCCTCGACGACTACACACCGCTGCGCGAGGTGACACCCCAGATGCTGGAGCAGGAAGCGGCGCTGTTTCCCGTCAAGCCGGCCTGGATGTACATCCCTTCGACACCTCTGGGGCTGAAGGAGAAGAGCTTCCAGGGGGACGCCTTCTTCAGTGCGGCCAACCCACCGTTCGGGGCGGTATTCACCTATTACCTCAAGGACGAGATCAAGTCGCTGAAGAAGAAGCGGCAGGAGTCCGAGAAGGAGATCGTCAAGAAGGGCGGCGACGTCTCCTACCCGGCGTGGGACCAGCTCCGCGCCGAGGAGCGCGAGGAGGAGCCCACCGTCATCCTGACCGTCACCGACGAGGAGGGCAACGTCGTGCGGCGGCTGACCGGCCCGGTCTCCTCGGGCTTCTCGCGCGTCGCGTGGGACCTGCGCTACCCTGCATCCAACCCCACCGACCTGAAGCCTCCGGCTCAGGACAATCCGTTCGCCGATCCCCCGCAAGGGCCGCTGGCCGCGCCGGGCGCGTACAAGGTGTCGATCGCCAAGCGGGTGGAGGGAACGGTCACCCCTCTGGGCGAGCCGGAGAGCTTCTCCGCGACGCCTCTCGGCGCAGCAAACCTTGCAGCAAAGGACCGGGAGGCTCTGCTGGCGTTCCAGCGCAAGACCGCGCTGCTGCAGCGGGCAGTGCTGGGATCGGTGCAGGCCGCCGGCGAAGCGCAGACCCGCCTGAGCCACATCAAGAAGGCGTTGATCGACACCCCCGCGGCCGACCCCGGCCTGCGCGACGCGGCGCTCGCCCTGGAGGGGCGCCTCAAGGACCTTCTGATTGCGCTGTCGGGCGACTCGGTGGTGGCTTCCCGCAACGAGCCCACGCCGCCGTCGATCGTGGACCGGGTGCAGGGCGTCGTCTCCGGGCACTGGTCCTCGACGTCGGACGCCACGCAGACGCACAGACGGGCGTACGAGATCGCGGCCGCGCAGTTCTCCGATCTGCTCGGCAAGCTGCGGGCGCTGATCGAGGTTGACCTCAAGCGGCTGGAGGATCGGGCGGAAGCCGCGGGCGCTCCCTGGACGCCAGGCCGCGTGCCTGACTGGAGGCCGGAGTAGCCCGCCTCTTCCAACGAATTCGGCTCACTGGAGCTTGAACCGCTTCAGCTTCACCTGCTCGTAACGATCTACCCCTTCGGTGATCCGGATCATCGTGTCCATCGGGACGTGAGTGAAGCTCTGGCGGCTCCCGGAGGTGGGCCAGAGGACGTCGAGCTGCTCGACGCGCGTGGCGTCGCCCAGGCCGATCTCCTGGCGGCTCGGGGAGCCACCGTAGCTGCTCACGACGCCGGCCGCCCGGTGGATCTCGCGTTTCCCCGACGGCGTCCGCAGCACAACCCTCAACCGCGCGCCCACGGCGCCTCGGTTGGACTTCACGCCGACGAGCTTCACGTAAAGGTAGTGGCCCTTGTGTCCGGGGTTGAGGAAGAGCGCGTTGCTGAACTTGTCGGCGGGATAGAACCCTCCGAGCTGGTGGTAGATGTCCTGGTCGCCATCCTGGTCCAGGTCGGCGAAGGCGACACCGTGACCTTTCTGGAGATGGCCGAATCCTCCGGATTGAGTCACATCCTGGAAGCGCACGCCCCGGTCATTGCGCATCATCACGTTGGGCATCAATGTCTCGAAGGCGGGGTTTCCGGTGCCGAGATAGATGTCCAGCCAACCATCGTTGTCCAGGTCGCCGAAGTTCGCGCCCATGGGCAGATAGACGTGAGCCAGGTTCTCCTCCCGTGTCACATCCTCGAAGGTGCCGTCGCCGCGGTTCCGGTAGAGGCGCGGCAAGGTGGCCGTGTGGGGCAGGCCGAGCGCTTCCGCCGCGAGATCGTCGATCCTGGCGTTGAACCCGCCGACCCATAGATCAAGGCGGCCGTCGTTGTCGTAATCGAAGAACCATGGCACGAAGCTCACCTCGGGATCGGCGACCCCCGCCGCCTGAGCGACGTCGGTGAACTTGACCTTCCCGTCGTTGCGGTAAAGCCGGTTGGGGCCGACGTTGGAGACGTAGATGTCGAGGTCGCCGTCATCGTCGAAATCGCCCGCGGTCACGCCCTTGGCGTACCGATCATTGGTGACGCCCGCCTCGCCCGCCACGTCCGTGAAGGTCCCGTCCCCGTCGTTGTGGAAGAGCTGCGCCGGATAGTCCCCGTTGGGATCATGAGAGACGCGGGACTCGTTGACGACGTACAGGTCCAGAAGGCCATCGCCGTCGAAATCCCCCCACGCGGCCGCCTGAGTGGGTCGCGCGGGGTAGGCGAGCCCGGCCTTGACGGTCACGTCCGTGAAGGTCCAGTCGCCGTTGTTGCGCAGAAGGCTGTTGCGGATCTGACCCTCGTCGAAGAGCCATGCCCCTCTCAGGATGAGCACATCGGTGTCGCCGTCGCCGTCATAGTCGGCGGCGACGATGTTCAGTCCCCCGAGTTGGTCCGAGCACCGCGACGCGTCGGAGAGATCCGCGAACCGGCCGTTGCCGAGGTTGCGGTAGCAGGTCAGCGGTCCTTTCGGATCATAGGTGGAGGTCACGATGTCGAGCAGCCCGTCTCCATCCATGTCCTCCACGATGACTCCGCCCGCGAGATTGAAGGTGTCGAGGCCGAGACTGGGGGCGACGTCGCGGAACCGTCCGATGTCGTATCCCGATTCGAATGCCTTCGGGGGGATGAGGTACCGGACCGGCACTTTGTCCGGGTAGTCGCCCACGGCCATCGCGGCGATGTTGAACAGCCACCGGGCGGCGAGATCTCCGGCATCGATCTCCAGCACGCGCTCGAAGTACGCGCGGGCCTTCGAGGCCGCGCTGGTCTGATCGTGGACTCCGCCGCCCTTCAGGGGAAAGAGGCACGATTCCGGGTTGTGATGGCTTACGCAGTTCTGGACCTCCGCGAGCCTCAGGTACGCAAGGCCCAGGTGCGAGTAGAGGGTCGCCAGGTTTTCCGGTCGTTGGGCCGGCGTCTCGACTAAGGCTCGAACGGCTTCCAGAAGGCGCACCGCCTCGGCCTCCTCGCCGCCGACCTGAAGCAACTGGCCCGCGAGCCGGCCCTTGATCTTCAGTTGCTCCGGCCCGGCAAGACCCGGCTTGTCCAGCGCGGCCCGCAGCTCCTCCAGCACCGCTCGACCCAGGTAGCTGTTGTGTCCACTGTAGAGGGCCTCGGCGATCCCGAGAAACTCGGGCTTCTGCCTCTCCCAGTCGCCGGGCTCCTGCGCGGGGGGACTTGCGAGGCCATGGTGGCCCATGGATGCAGCGGCTCCGAGGAGGATCAAAATCGCCAGAAAGGTCCCGACTCGGCCGCTCGGGCGTTCTCGACGTGTCGGCGATCTCGGTTCAGCAGAAGGGATTGGGAGGGGCACGGTACGCTGACTATACGGTATTCCAGGCATCCGAACAATCAAAATGGCCGGTGCGGGTTGTCCGGACCCCCGATCGCGGTGTCTAATTCACGTTGGACCGCGCTCAAGCTGCCGGTTCGTCCCTTCACGGGCGTCGCACCAACGCCAACGCCCTCACCGGTCCGACCCGCAGCTTAGCGCCAGCGATGGGAGCGCACACCCTTGACAGCCCGGCAGCCCTCTGTGATCCTTGGCGCTCACCACCATTTGACCCGGCTCGGGGACGCGATGAACCGGCACCGCATCATCATCAAGGGCGCCGCGGAGCACAATCTCAAACACATCAACCTCGAGATCCCGAAAGACCGCCTGGTCGTCATCACCGGAGTGTCGGGCTCGGGCAAATCGTCTCTCGCCTTCGACACGATCTACGCCGAAGGACAGCGCCGCTACGTCGAGTCGCTCTCATCGTACGCGCGGCAGTTTCTCGACCAGATGGAGAAGCCCGACGTCGAGCATATCGAGGGCCTGTCTCCCGCCATCTCGATCGAGCAGCGCACGGCCGGGCACAACCCGCGCTCGACGGTCGCCACCGTCACCGAAATCTACGACTACTTGCGCGTGCTGTTCGCGCGGGCGGGCGTTCCTCACTGCCACAAGTGCGGCAAGCCGATCACCGCGCAGACCGTCCAGCAAATGGCCGATCGGCTGCTGGCTCTGGAGCCGGGCACGCGCTTCCTGGTGCTGGCCCCCATCGTGCGCGGCCGCAAGGGAGAGTACCGCAAGCTCCTGGCCGACATGATGCAGCGCGGCTTCATCCGCGCCCGGGTGGATGGTGCCGTGGTGGAGCTGGCCGATGGCATCGAGATCGACAAGAAGAAGGCCCATTCCATCGAGATCGTCGTGGATCGCCTGGTCGCGGGACCCGAGATCCGCCAGCGCGTCACCGACTCGCTCGAGACAGCTCTGCGGCTCGCCGACGGTCTCGCGCAGGTACACCTGCCTCAGGCGTCCACAACGGGGGCTGAGGCGCGCAAGGCCGGCGGCGGCGAGGAAATCCTCTTCTCCGAGACGCTCGCCTGCCTCGGATGCGGCGTCAGCCTTCCCGAGATGTCGCCGCGCGCCTTCTCCTTCAACAGCCCCTTCGGTGCCTGCCCCGGCTGCGGGGGCCTCGGCTCCCGCCTCGAGCCCGATCCGAGGAAGATCATCGCCGACGCCTCGCGGCCGGTGGGCGACGGGTTCGGCGGCGTGACAGGGTGGGGCCCCGCCCACGCCCGGATGTATCTCAAGCCGTTGATGAAGAAGTACCGGTTCAGCGAGGCGACTCCCCTGGTGAAGCTCACGAAGGAGGCGCAGGAGATCCTGCTTCACGGCTCGGGCAAGACCCAGTTCGAGTTCGAGTGGGTGGGCGGCAACAGCCGCTTCACCTTCAAGCGAGCGTTCGAGGGAATCATCCCGAACCTCCTGCGCCGGCACCGCACGACAAGCTCGCCGTCGGTGCGCGCCGACATCGAGAGAGTGATGACGCCCACGCCATGCCACGAATGCTCCGGCTCCCGGCTGCGTCCCGAGAGCCGCGGCGTTCTGGTGGGGGGCCGCGCCATCCACGAGTACGCGGCGATGGCGGTGGGCATAGCTCTGGCCGCGTTCAAGGAGCTGAAGCTGGGCCCCACCCAGAGCGCCATCGCCCGCCCGATCCTCAAGGAGGTCGTCGAGAGGCTCGGCTTCCTCGACGACGTCGGCCTGGGGTACCTCACGCTCGATCGATCCGCCGCGACGCTCTCCGGAGGAGAAGGACAGCGGATCCGCCTGGCCACGCAGATCGGCTCCCGCCTCTCCGGCGTGCTGTATGTCCTGGACGAACCCTCCATCGGCCTGCACCAGCGCGACAACCTCAGGCTCCTGAACATCCTCACGAGGATGCGCGACCTGGGCAACACCGTCATCGTCGTGGAGCACGACGAGGAGACGATCCGCGCCGCCGATCATCTGATCGACCTGGGCCCAGGAGCCGGACAGCACGGCGGCGAGCTGGTGGCACAAGGCTCGACCTCCGACCTCGTGAAGGAGCGGAGGTCGCTCACCGGCGCCTACCTCGCGGGGCGGCTTTCGATCGAGACGCCCACCGCCCGCCGGCGCGGCGCCGGCCGCGCGCTGGTCGTGCGCGGGGCGGAGGCCAACAACCTCAAGTCGATCGATGTGCGGTTTCCGCTGGGCGTCTTCACCGCGGTCACGGGAGTGTCGGGCTCGGGCAAGAGCACGCTGGTCAACGAGATCCTGTACAAGGCGCTGGCGCGGAGGATCTACGACTCCACCGATCCGCCGGGCAGGCACGCCGCCTTAGACGGGGCCGAGCGGATCGACAAGGTGATCGACATCGATCAATCCCCGATCGGCCGCACGCCGCGCAGCAATCCCGCCACATACACCGACGTCTTCGGGCCGATCCGGGAGCTGTTCGCGCTGGTTCCTGAGTCGCGCGCGCGCGGGTACCAGGCAGGTCGTTACTCGTTCAACGTGAAGGGGGGCCGCTGCGAGTCGTGCGAGGGAGACGGCATCAAGAAGATCGAGATGCACTTCCTGCCCGACGTGTACGTGACGTGCGAGGATTGCAAGGGGCACCGCTACAACCGCGAGACACTGGAGATCCGGTACAAGGGCAGGACGATCGCCGATGTGCTCGACATGTCGGTGGAGGAGGCTCTGGCCTTCTTCGGCAACGTGCCCGTCCTGCAGCGCAGGATCGCGACGCTCGCCTCGGTGGGGCTGGGCTACATCAGGCTGGGCCAGCCGGCCACCACGCTGTCCGGAGGCGAGGCGCAACGCATCAAGCTGTCCCGCGAGCTGTCCAAGGTCGGCACCGGCAGCACGCTGTACGTTCTGGACGAACCGACCACCGGGCTGCACTTCGACGACATCCGGAAGCTCATCGCCGTGCTGAACCGGCTGGTGGAGGCGGGAAACACCGTGGTGGTGATCGAGCACAACCTCGACGTCATCAAGACGGCCGATCACATCATCGATCTGGGGCCCGAGGGAGGCGAGGCCGGCGGGAGGATCGTGGCGCAGGGAGATCCGGAGGAGGTCGCTCGGGTGAAGGACTCGCACACGGGACGGTACCTGAAGGAGATCCTCTCCCGCGGTCACGCGCCCGCGATGCCAGTGCGCCGGGAGACGGCGCCGTGAGCGCCATCCGGATCCTTCTGGCGCCCGCCGTGATCGTTCTTGCCTCGGCTCTCCCCGCCGTGGGTCAGGAGGCCCGGCAGGATCCCTCCACCCAGGATCCCAACGACGCGCCGCTGAAACGCGACATGGAGGAGCGGATCCAGGTCCTGGAGGAGCCCTGGAAGGTGGGCGACGTCAAGACCTACTCGTTGATCTTCGACTACGCCCCCTTCGGCCGCCAGACGATCCGGCTGGATCACCTCGTGGAGGAAGACGGCGAACGTGTCCTCGAGTTCTCCCAGATGCTTCACCTCGACCTGCGCGCGCTCGGGCAGGAGGGTTCGCTGTACAACTTCGGCAACATCCGCTACGCGCGCGGCAAGATGTTCCGCCACTACAATTTCGACGAAGTCCTCAAGTCCTGGTCCGGCTACAGCACCTACGAGCCGAAGAGCAAGATGCGCGAGCGGATCGTGACGCTGGATCGCAGCGGCCAGGGGGCTTCCCTTTCGGTGAAGACAGGCGATGCCGAGCCCACCCCCCGGCCACTTCCTCCCATGGAGGGATTGGACTCCAGCATCCTGGTGGACCTGGAGATCATCGGCCACTGGGAGCGGATTTTCCTGTTCGACACATGGGCCCTGGGGCAGCAGAAGACGATCCCGATGATGGTGCCGGCCGAGCCGGTGGCGTACGACTACCACATCCCCGTCAAGGAGTTCCGTCCCATCGCTCCGCGCATCGAGAATGTCACTCTGCGCGTGGAAGCGGTGGAGAACGTCTCCGTCTTCTCCGTTGATATCCAGGCGTTCCGCTGCGTCATCCCCGAGCTCGGCTACACGATCTGGGTGACTGCGAGGGGAGGCGTCATCAAGTTCGACAACGGCAAAGGGCTCACCGGCATCCTTGAAAGGTAGGCGCCGTGCGAAAGATCTCGTGTCTCCTCATGACCTCGATGGTGATCGCCGGCGCGTCCGCCTCGATGGCCGCCACCCCCAAGGAGGCCCGCGATGTTCACGAGAACGTCGGAAGCGTGCGCGGCCCGTTGTCGGACTTCTGGCTCAAGGTGCGCAGCGAATGGTCCGGGTACTCGCAGGACGAGCCCTCTCCCGCCGCCGGCGGCGCTCCCAGCTCCCGCGCCCGGCTGACACCTCCGCCGAATCGTGTGTGGGTGTCGCTGGTGCACGGAGATCTCTCCTCGAGTCAGAAGGGCGCGTCCCTCTCGCGCCTCTACCGCGATTTTCTCTCCGAGTGGAAGGAGAGGGAAGGGCGCAACTGGCCCTACGCGCACATCTTCGACCGCGAGTGGGAGAAGATGGGGCAGGCGGGCCGGGCTCAGAACATCATCATGATCGGAACGCCGCGGGAGCTGCCGCCCGTGGGGCCGCTGGCCGCAGGCCTCGGGTTCACGATCGGGCCGGGCCGTATCGACATCGGCAAGCGCCGTTACCGCGGCGACAACCTGATCTTGATTTTCATCGCGCCCAACCCGTCCAACACCGACAAGTACGCGCTGGTGATCACGGGCACCGGCGAGGAAGCGCTGCTTTCCGCGGGTCACCTGCCCTACGGCGAGACCGACTACGTGCTGTTCCGCGGGCGCAGGCTCCTGGAGTCGGGCCACTTCGCCAAGCCGGAGTCCGCCGCGTGGAGGCCGCCCGAGACGTACGATGCGAGAGGCTCGCTTGGGGGCTTCTCCATCCGCGAGTCGGCGCACTACACCTTCTGGTACGAGTCCGATCGTCTCGATCGCGGGGAGCTCGAAGCGTTGGTGAAGGAGAAGGAGGAGGGGTTCGAGAAGCTGGCGGCGCTGGTGCCCTCCCCCGCCGCCGGATCGCCCCGGCTGACCTACTATCTGTATCCCAGCGTGGACCGCAAGATCGACGAGACGGCGCGCGACGAGACGGTGCACGTGGACTTCGCCTCCGGGGAGATCCACACGGTTTACTCGCGCACCGAGCGGATCGCCGAGCCTTATCTCGATCTGATGATCCTGCTGCATCGCGCGATCGGTCCCACGAGCGTCCCGAGGCTCGAGCGCGCGCTCGCCATCGCGTTGGCGCCGCGGTTCCAGGGCCGCGATGTGGCGTCTCTCGCGGCGCGGATCCTGCGCGAGGTCGGCGGCAGCGAGTCGTCCGTGCTTCGCTCCCTTCGCGATCAGGACGTGATGACCCCGGCCGACGGGCCGCCATCCGCTCACGATCTTCTTCTGGCCGGATTCCTGCAGCACCTGGTGCGCCGCGACGGGCGCGAACGCGCCTTCGAGTTCCTCTCCTCCGCCTCGCCGCGACGGCTCGACGCGGCCTTCAAGGAGGTGTACGGCCGTGCCCTGGGCGACGCGCTGTATGAGTGGGCTGGTGGCCTGACCAAGCCGCCGGCCGGAGAGGCAGCCGTCGCCGCGTCCGAGGTTGCCGGCGGCTCATCCCCCGCAGCGTTGCAGGTCGCCCGCGGTCTCGAGCTGCTCAGGCTGCGGAGCGACGCTCAGGCAGCGCGCGCGCTGGAGGAAGCGCTCGCTCTCGACGCGAAGCATCCCGCGGCGCTGGCGGCGCTGGGCCGCGCCCGGTTCCGGCGTGGCGATTTCGACGGCGCTTCCGATGCCTCGCTCGATGCGCTGGCGTCCTGCTCGGGCCCGCGGCGGCGGGATCCGGCGTGCAAGGAGTCCGAAGCCTGGAGCCACCTGACCCTGGGAAGGATCGAGGCGCTGCGGGGACGCTACGTGGCGGCGCACGTGGAGCTGACTCACCCCTCAGTGACCGAAGGCCCCGCCCCCGTGCCGACGCTGGCCGAGTACTGGCTGCTCACGATGGGCCAGTCGCGCAACCAGCTCACCGTCGTATCACACCTCAAGCTGGAAGCTCGCGTCTCGATGAGGAACCTCGACTGGCAGGTCGCCGAAGAGAACCTGAAGAAGGCGCTGGAGATCGACCCCACGGACGGCGAGGGGCACAAGCTGCTCGGAGACGTCTATCACAGGCAGCACGAGCAATGGGCCTGGCAGATCCGCTATCTCAACGAGGTGCACCCGGACCTCAACGTGCTGGGACAGGTGTACGTCCCGCGCGAGCTGGCGGCGATCACCACGCGCGTGGAGCCGCTGCACTCGCTCGACTCGTTCAACGACCTGGTGCTGCGGGGAAACCTCGAGCTGTTGAAGGCGCAGAACCTCTACGCCGTCGAGATCCAGAATCTGCACGCGGAGGGAGAGAGGCTTTTGATCGAGCGGCGGGAGCTGGGCGATGCCCTCAAGGTGTACCGCCGCGCGCTGGAGCTGAATCCCGATTTCTTTCTGTCGCATTTCCTGGTGGGGCGCTGCTTGTTCCTGATGGACCAGCACGATCAGGCGAGGCGGTCGTTTCTGGAGGTGCTGCGCCGCCGTCCGTCCGACCCCCAGGTGCTGGCCTGGACGCACACGTACCTCGGGTACATCGAGCTGGACTCCGAGAATCTCCCGGGCGCCCAGCACAGCTTCGAGCGCGCGCTGGCGCAGGCGGATTCCGGCAAGGCCGCGGAGCTGGCGCGCGAAGGGCTGGGCAAGGTGAGCACCATCCGGCTTCTACAAAGAGGATCATCGAATCGATGACCCGAGCGCCGGCCCAGAGGCGGGCCGTGTGGGTTCTCGCGGCGGCCGCCACTGTCGCTACCGCCGCGCTGACGGGAGCAGCAGCGCCCGGCGACGCCCTTTCGCTGAACGGTCCTCTCTCCGATTTCTGGCCGCGCGTCATCCACGACTGGAGTCTCAGACTGCCGGACCTCAACCACGGGCCGCTGCAGACCTTCATCTGGGTCGCCCTGGTCTGGGACGGCCCCGAGGATCTTCCAATTGACGATCTGGCGGACGATCTTCAGGAGCGCGAAGCGCTCCACTGGGTTCGATCCCAGATCACGAAGCACCGCTGGTCGCGCATCGAGCACCGCGAGGCGAAGAGGATGCAGGCGCTGCGCCAGCACCTCATCCTGGTGGGAACTCCCGAGGACAACAGCCTCGTGCGCCGCGCGCTGGAGGCGACCCCTCTGCGTGTGAGCCGCGGGCGCATCGAGACGGGCACCAGCTCTCTGACGGGCGATGGTCTGCTGCTGGTGACCATCGCTCCGAGTCCGATCGACCCCTCGCGCTATGCGTTGGTCTTCACGGGAACGTCCGCCGCGGCGCTGCTGGACGCCCCCGGCGCCCCGTACGGTGACACCGACTACGTCGTGCTGCGCGGCAGGAAGGTGCTGGAGCGCGGATTCTTCACCTGGCGCGGTGGAAAGCCGGCGTCGGCGAACGTGCAGCGCGCCCAGACCTTCATCGAGCATTTCAACTGGAAGGATTTCGAGTCGGCTCATTTCAGGCTCCGATACAGTTACGTCTCCACGAGACCCGAGCAGGTGCGCCGGCTTTCAGAACGCATGGACGCGGAGCTGGAGCGCTCGGCCTCGTTCTACGGGATCCCCGCGGCGGCGATTCGGCCTATCACGTGTTACCTGTACGCCTCGGTGGACGAGAAGTCCCGTCAGACCGGTGACTCGAGGCCGGCTCACGTGGAGGCCGCCGACGATGCCATCCATGCAGTGTACGGCGGCGGCATCGAGTCGATCGACTCTTCCCTGGCCGCCCGGGTGCTGCTGCGCCGCGCCGCGGGGCTCTGGGGCAAGACGGCTGAAACCGAGATGCCGGGACTGGCCCTCGCCTCGAGTCTCGCCTGCTGCGAGGATTTCGAGGGAATCCCGCTCGCGCGGTGGGCCGCGCGGTCTGCGCGCGACCCGGGCTATCTCCCCATGGATCTGCTTCTGGGCAGGCGAGCTCGCGCGCTGGACGGAGCGGATCTCGCCGCACTGGACGCCGCCGCGTTCCTGCGCGATCTGATCCTGCGCGAAGGCGCGGCGCGCGTGGCCACCTTTTACCGGACAGCGCGCCGCTCCGACTTCCATGATCGCTTCAAGGAGGTCTTCGGAGTCTCGATCAGGCAGGCGGAGTCGCGCTGGCTCGCCTCACTTCCCGTGAGGCCGTCCGCGGCCGGCAAACGCGGCCCTGAGGGAGCGGCCCCGGTCGAGGCGGGCCCGGCCGATGAGCTGCGGCCGGCGAGCGAAGCCTTTCGGGCGCGGGACGACGCGCGCGCGGAGCGGCTCTTGTCGGGGCTTGGGCCCGGGGCGGCAACCTGGGCCTTGCTGGCTCGCATCTACTTCAGGTCGGGCCGGTTCGACCAGGCCGTCAACGCGGCCACGCAGGCTCTCGAGTCGGGATCGGCCTCCGCCGAGCAGCGCGCTTGGGCCCGCCTGACACTGGGGCGCGCGCACGCGACGTCGGGAAGGCTGGTCGCGGCCTCGGCCGAGCTGTCGCACGACGACATCATCAAAGGGCCCGAGCAGGTTCGCGTGATCGCGGACTACTGGCTCGAGACGCTGGGGCGGCCGCTGAACCGCCGAGCGGCGAACGAGATCCTGATGGAGGAGTCCGACGTCGACATGATGAGCTTCCGGTGGGAGGAGGCCGAGAAGAAGCTGCGCGACGTCCTGGCAGCCGATCCCGAGAACAGGAAGGCGCACGCGGCTCTCGGCAAGGTCTACATCTCGAAGTACACGTACTGGCACGATTACATCCTGCTTGACCAGGAGCTGTTCCCCGGCATCGGCGGCAGCGACCCGGAGTTGTACCGCAACCTGGAGCAGAAGGGCCGCCGCGAACTGGCGCTGGCGGAAAACCTCCCCATAGACGAGCAGGACAGGTGGTTGGAGGAGGCCGGCGGCCTGCCGTCGGATAGCGAGCAGGCGCTGAGCCACTTCCTCAACGGCAAGCTTCACTACACGGAACAATTCTACGACGTGGCCCGCGCCGATTTCGAGAAGGCGCTGAGCCTGGGCAACGGCCCTCCCGACCTGGTCGCTTGGTGCCATCTCTACCTCGGACGGATCGCCGTGGCCAGGAGGGATGTGAAACGCGCGCGCGCCGAATTCGAGATGGTGCTGAGGCTCGGGGGGAGCCCCCGGGTCATCGAGCTGGCGACGGAGGCGCTGAAGGCGCTGCCCACCGGCGGCCCATGAGGCCAAGGAGCCCCTCGACAGCCACCCCGAGACGGTAGGTCGCCGACGCCAGGCACAGCGCCAGGATCAGCGAGGAGGTGATCACCGATCCCGCCACGATCCAGTTCACCCCCCGGCCGGCCGGAAGCGACACCTGCCCGCCCCACAGCTCACCCAGCAGGCGGAACAGATCGTCGGATCGCAGGACGTCCAGCCCCTTGACCCCCACCATGGAGTAGCCTCGCGTCAGAAGGATCGATCCCATCTCGAAGTAGTCCCCCGTCAGGCTGATCACCGGCGCCGCGGACAGCACGACGGCCGGCCCGAACAACCAGGCACGCCCGCGTCCCCGGTTGTCACCACGCCGCGAAGCAAGGAATCTGGAACGCAGCAGCGGAACGCCGATCAGGATCGTCAGCAGGTAGGGGGTGAAGTCGGTGGCGAGGTAGCGCAGGTCCGAGCCCCCGGTGGAGAAGCCGGCGAGCCGGCCCGCGTATTCCGACGATGGGACGATGAAGGGGAAGATCTTCCTGAGCAGCGCGGCGCCGTAGAGGGGCGAAAGCCGAAGCTCTGTGACCGTGCCTCCCGTGACGACGCATCCGGCGACGTGCAGCAGCTCGTGGACGGGGACGTAGATCATCCAGCTCGCGGCCATCCCCAGCGCGAGTGCCGGCAGGAGCTTCCAGGCGGGCCTGCCGGGCGTCAGCGCCGCATCGAGCGCCAAGAGCAGATCCTTGATCAGAAGCCGGATCCCGCCACCAAGGAAGTCGAGCATCGTCACATCATCACAAGGAGATGCTCTCCGTCTCGACCGACACGTGGGCGAGAGGGACCTCGAGCCGGATGACGTAGCGCGGGACGTCGTTACCGGGGGCGCCGGCGGGCCCGCAGGCGCCGGCGGAGACGGTCGAGGAGCGCCGCGGCCTGCCCACGACGTCATCCAGATCCAGCACGTTGAAGACGTGCTGGCGCGACACGGTGTAGCAGGTGCCTTGAGGCACCACGAGGCGGATGTTGTCCACCGCCCCCTCCACCCGGACCGGCACGCGGCCGGCCGGAGGGGGCAGCAGCAGCACGATGTGCGAGGCCGCGGCTTCCACCGCGATCTCCTTCACGACGAAGGACCTCAGATCGAGCTCCGCCTTGGCTGCCGCCAGGTTGATATCGAAGACAACAGGAAGGGAAGAGGCGAGCGACGCTTCCCACACATTGACATCGCGGCCGAAAGGAGAGACGAAATGGAAGCCGTAGTTCTCGAACCGGTGGCGCAACGTAAGGTCGCCCGACGTGGCGCAAGATGTCCGCGGATCGATCCCGTCGTAGCGCAAGCTGCCGCTGAATCCCCGCGCCGCCCCCTCGGCCGGGGCCGCCTGTGTCCGCGACCCTGCCGGCCCCCGAGGGGCAGGAGCTTCGCTGCTCAGCCGGAGATCGCCGGCGGCGAACGTCACGCGCAGGCGGCTGTAGCCGGCGTCGCCTCGCGCGGGGCATGTCAGATCCGCGGTGCCGGCGAGGCCGGCGCTGCTCGACCAGCGCTGCGCCCGATCGGTGTAGGAGGAGGAGACATAGGCGGTGGTGGCCAACATCAGCGCCGGCCCCAGGAGGCACAGCAGGTGAGCCGGCGTCTGGACGAACAGGAGCCGCACACCGAGCGAGATCAGCAGCACCGGCCAGAACCTGAGGACATCGAACCAGACGCCCCAGGGCAGGTACCCGAGCGTGTTCAGCAGGAGGATGGTGCCGATGCAGATGCAGAATGTCCCGCGCGCGATCGCCTTGTACGTGGCGCGGCGGGAGCGGAAATCGTCAGCGAGAGGCTTCCCTGGGATTCCGGAGCTCACGTCACGATCCTTTCGGGCCGCGCGTCGCGCGCAGCGGGGCGGACAGCATGTAGATCCCCAGCCCTATCAGGACGATCGGCCACAGCACGCGCCATCGCCAGAAGTGAAAGAGGCTCCAATCCAACACGCCGGTGTTGAGCAGGAGAAAGAGAAGGCCCGCCGAGACGAGAACGGCGCCGGCGATCAGGTTGCTCTGGGCGACCCACACGATGCCCTGCGTCGATTTCCCACCCTCCCGCGCCGGCGCCTCGGCGGCGGAAGATGACGGCGGCGGCTCCTGAGGCGATGAGGAGGAGGCGCCCCGGGCGACACCGGGCCGCAGAGAAGGGTCGTACGGGATGGCGATGAGCGCCACGATGTAGGCGATGATCCCGATCCCGTGCAGCAGCGCCAGCACCACCGCGATGACCCTCACGATGGCCGGATCGATGTCGAAGTAGTCGGCCAGTCCGCCGCACACTCCGCCGATCTTCTTGTCAATGCGCGATCTGTAGATCCTTCTGCCCGGCATGCGTCCCCCTTGTCTCCTCGCCTGGATCGACCCTCAGCCGCCCGGTCACAGTGTGGCGAGCAGCTCCTTCGGGTGGCTCGCCGCCGAAACCTTCGGATGGGTCTGCTTGAT
>JAWPNA010000212.1:0-4559 GCA_045402695.1 Acidobacteriota bacterium | reverse complement strand
CGTGCGACCTCCGCGACTTACCCCCCATGGGGAAGCCTACGCCTGTAGCGGGAGTCAGGTGATTACCGTCTTGTACGCGAAGTGATGGATTGACTTTGACCGTCAGACTTTCCGAGCTCCTCTTGAACAAGAAAAGTACATTTAGAAGGCTCATCTGGAAAAATACCACTCATTCAGACGAATTTCGTTCGCTATTCGCTCAGCAACGAGCCTGTTCCCCTCCGGAAGCAGGTGTTCCGTGTCGGCGTAAACCTCCTGTGTCATCCCCTCAAATAAGCGCGAAATATCGTAAAACTGTCGGTGGCGTTTTAAGTAGGGGTCATTCCGCCACTCTTCATATGCTGCGCGAACCAACTCGACCTCCCCTTCGCGATGCTGTGTTCGATTCCGGATGGCTACACTCTCTAGCTCGGTATTCGTCTTACCCGCAATTAGCGAAAACGGTTGCAAGAAAAAGTAGGCATTAAATCCGTAATCTCTTGCGAGTGCCTCAACGATCCGCACATTGTACACATAGACTTGCGAAATACCCTTCGCGGCCTTGTGTAACCCTGCTCTGTCAATGACTCGTACATTTGCAGCGCTCTTGGTGCGGTCTCCAAACAGCCACCTTGCCGTTACTCGAACTAATACGGAGTTCTGGATGATCTTTCCCCATTCCACGTCCTCCTCGAAAACATTCCTAAGAAGTAACTCAGCTTCAGGTGCAATTCCCCCCGGTGAACCTCCAAAGGCCACAACATCCACGTCGTTGATACCGTCATAGAACACTACTGCACTGGGTCGTATCCCTTCTCGCAATACCTTCAAGAGTTGAGACACCGATTGAGATGACTGCCACCACGCCGCGCCGTAGTTGATTACCTTGACACAACGGTCCGAATGGTTGAGCGATCTCGCGAGATAGGCGGGAATCGTGAACTGGTCAGGCACTCCATATCCAAACATGGTAGAGCCACCAAATAGTAGCAATAGGAATGTTTCCCCTTTGGGGCTTTGACAACTTCCGGGAACAACGCGAGTTCCGTTCTCGCCCACATTAGTTGTGACCGATTCCATCGGCCTCTCACGAAACTCCACGTAATTCTCATGACGCCACCTTAGGCGAGCTTGATCGGCTGACAATTGTTTCCCCCATTGCCGTTTGAGGACGAGCGGCGCGCCGGTGGAACGGACCTGTGATCGTACGAATTGGGCAAATCGCGCCGCTGCCTCCAGGCTAGCGAATAATGCCAGCACAATTGCAAGTATCACGGAGCCTTGAGTGATTCTTCGCTTGAATTGCGTCCATTGACCGAAGTTCTCTCTCGTCGCTCCGAGGGCCGTCATCAATTTACGTAGAGCCCCCTCGGCGCGCCTCTTGTCTTGATCGGGGCATCCGAGGCGACGACCTCCCCGATACCCTCCTCTCCAACGAGCTCCGCAGTGTTACGTGAAAATCGATCATGCACAGATGTCTCCCTCCCTCATGAAGCGATCGACAGACTGGGACCGTCCAGTGACGGCCCAACGACTGAGGAGGGAAGGTGTCTAGATCAGAAGGGTCGCGTGACGCAGGAAAAGCGGCGGGCCGAAAAACAGGGGAGCTGATCGGACGTGAACCGCGGACGACCAGCTAGGCAACGCGGGCGTGGATCCCACGACCCAGTGGAGTAGCGCCAGGAAAACGGCCGGCGGCCAGGCGACGCGGCCGGGAGCCTTTGCGACGGCCGCTTCACAGGAGCCGCCGTCCCTTGAGGAGGGATCGGCGGTCTCGTGGTGACCAGCATCGGTCCCGCCCTGACCGTCCATCACTGAGTGGTCGTCGGTCGAGGACGCACAGAAGTGCCCGACGGCGATGACGATCGCGATGGCAATCATCACAACACTGAGCCCGCACTCATGTACCGTCAGCGGACGCGGCATCAGTGCAAATATAGCACGGCCCGTGGCGGCTCTGTCCGATCCGATTCCCTCAATCCATGATGTCCTCAACGGCTGGCCAGTCATGGGGACGCCGCAACGAGGGCCATGCGGCCCCGCGTTCTCGGAGTGACGCGCGCAAACGCGCTACGTCTGGTCAGTGCGGTGATGCGACGATCTGGGGAGCCAAAGGTAAAAGGTGAGGAGCGCGCGACTCAGGGAGGCGCCGGGTAGCTGATGAGCAGATCGGCAGACATCCATCGCCCTGGAAGCGAGCAGATCCGACGGCTTCAGGATTCTGACGGGTCCGTTTCCGGAAATTTCTGGCGGGTCACCCAGGGCTCTGAGCCACACGCTCTTCTCGGGGCAGGGCGGCTGACGCGCGCCACCCCGGAAGGGAGAGAAGGTGATGATCGAGAAGAGGTGATCGTCCTGCGCTGACGCAGCTGCGGCATGCGACGTCCTCACGGTGGTCACTCCTCTGTCTCTGACATCGGCACGATTTTGCGCCTCGCACCGCGCAGCTTCGAGACGACGGATTTCTTACGCTGGTCCCGGAGCCGGAGCGCCCGGACTGCATCAGCCTCGTCTAGGACCCGCCCGATCTCCTCCACGGTCGCGTCCGGCCGATTCGCGACCGTCTCGAGGACGTGTCGGAAATCATCCAGGATGCGCGTCACGATCCCTTCCTCGAATCGGCGCCGGTCGTACTTGATCAGCACGGATAGCCTGGCGCCTGCATCGGCTGCTATGCTGAGCGGCAGGCTGTTCCAGTCCACCAATTCGAACTCGCGGATCCCTAGCGCCTCGGCCCAGTCCTCGAGCGAGGCATTCCTCCGCAGGTAGCCCTGTACGGAAATGATGCTCTCGAACAACGGCATTCCGCGCGGCACTTCGCTCCACTCCTGCACGTTGACGAGCGGACTGTATTCGTACTCGCGCGACCGCACCTGTTGGTTCTGATGTTCTTGCAGCCATTCGACGCTGGACGCACCGGGATCGACGTGAATGCGCACAGCGACCGTGTTCATGAAGAGTCCGACGATCGATTCTGCTCCAGGGAGATCCGGCGGCCGCCCCGGCACCACCGCGCCGAACACGACAACGGGTTCACCGCTCCAATGGCTCAGGAGCAGTCCCCATGCGCCTTCGAGGAGGGTATTCAAGGTCAGGCGGTGCTGCCGGGCCCATGCTCTGAGGGCATCGGTCGAGGTCTCGGACAACGCGAACTGCTTCTTGGCGTATGCGTCGCTCTCGTTGGGTAGTCCCCGGGGGGGGGAATCGCCCGGCAGTGGTGTTGGAGCCCGAAAGCCCTGGAGCGCCGGTCGCCAATAGGCCTCAGCTTGCCGGAGATCCTGCCGCGCCATCCAGGCGATGTGGTCACGGTACGGCATAGCTGGTTCGACACCAGGCGTCTGCCCTTTGCGATAGGCGCGGTAGGCATCCATGACTTCTTCCAGCACAGCCGTCATCGACCAGCCATCAAGCAAAATGTGATGAAAGTTCCAGAGAAAGAGATGGGTATTCTCGGATACTCGAATGAAGTCGAGGCTCATCGCGGGAGCGCGGGACAGGTCGAGCGCCCGACGGCGCTCGTCGGCATAGCTCACGAACCTGCGGCTCCGCTCTTCCGGGGAAAGCGGGCTCCAGTCCTGGACCGCCAGTGGGACTCGCGCTTTCCGTTGCACCACCTGAAGCGGCTCCGGGAGCTCCTCCCAGATGAACGCGCTGCGCAGGATCGAGTGCCGATCAACCACTTGCTGCCAGGCACGTTCGAATGCCGAGACGTCGAGGTCCGGGAGCGTTCCCCGTAGCTGGATGTGGTAGATCCCCGAGCGAGGGGCGTACAAGGTGTGAAAGAGCATCCCGTGTTGGAGGGGCGACAGCGGATAGATGTCCTCGACAGCCTCCCGGTGGGCGACGATCTCATCGAGCTTGCTCTGGGTGAGCTTCGTGAGCGGAAAGTCCGACGGTGTGAAACCGCCTGCCTCGGAGGATCGACAATGGGCGAGAATCGCTCGTAGTGCGGCCGCGAATTCCTGCGCAAGACGCTCGACGGTCTCCGCTCGATGAAGGTTCCCGCTGTACGTCCAGATAGTCTGAAGCCGTGCCCCCGTGACCAGTGAATTCACCTCGAATAGGTGCGTGCGGCCCTCTTGCGGGTAACGGCTCGAGACGTTGATCTCGCCCGTGAGCTCGAGCAACCTCGCGTCCGAGACAATCTGATCGTACTGCCCGAGGTAGTTGAAGAGAACCTCGCTGCGAGGCAGGGCATCGAGCTTTGTGACCACTGCCTCCTCCTCGCGAGAGTAGCGCAGCAGCCCCCAGCCTATTCCTCGCCCGGGCACGGCACGCAACTGCTCCTTTACGGACCTCAGGAACTCGCGGGGCGAGGCGTCGGGGTCCACTTCGAGCAACACCGGAAACATCGCCGTGAAGCTCCCGACGGTCCGCGAGACGTCCACGTCGTCGAAGATCGGCTCGCGGCCGTGGCCCTCGGCGTCGACCACACAGATGCGCGCCCCGGCCCAGCGACCCAGCACCATCGCCAGTGCCGCCATCAGCACGTCGTCTACCCGCGTGCGGTAGACCTTCGACGCCTCCTGCAGCAAATACCGGGTGTCTTCACCGGAGAGCGACACCGAGATCCGCCTCTC
>JAWPNA010000131.1:0-13022 GCA_045402695.1 Acidobacteriota bacterium | reverse complement strand
GCCGCCCGGTACCGCACCAGGATCCCTCTCAGATACTCTCGTCTGGCTTCGATGGTCACGACGTAACCCCCCTCTTGGTGGGTTACATCCTAAATGGCGCGACGTATCGCCCCCCGGTTACATTTTAGATGGCTTGACACGAATTCTTGACCGTCGCTGAGAAAGGGTGTATAAGACCAGCAAATGCAATCTGTAAGCTGGCTCGAAGCCGTTTGGAGGGCGGGCACGGCGCCGGAGGGTGAGTGGGTCGCTTTGCGAGGCGCGAGCATGGAGCCCGCGTACACGAACGGCGATTCGCTGCTCGTAAGGACACTCAACGGGGCGCCACCGGTGAGGCCCGGCGACGTGGTCGTAGCACGCCGCGGAGAGCGCCTCGTCACCCACAGAATCGTGGAATTGCGAGATGGAATGGCCATCACGAAAGGTGACGCGAGTCCGAGAACAGATCCTCCCGTGCCGCTCGGCGCGCTCCTCGGCCGGGTCGTAAGCGCGCGCCGTGTCTCGAACCGTTCCCGAGGCTGGCGTCGGGTCAAGCAATGGATCCGCCGTGTAGTGAAAGCCTGAAATGGAGGGAAGAATGGACGCCTTCGACCGCAAGAGTTCAGATCCGGCCGCCGAAAAGAAAGCGGACAGACGCCTCTACGAGCCCCCGCGGATCGCCTGGCGAGAGCCGTATGAGCCCGTCGCATTTGGCATTTCCTGCGCCCACCAGCCAGGCAATCCGCAGTGTCTGCAGGGCGGCCCCGTACTGGCATGACATGAAATGCAGCTAAGCCTGTCCATCGGTGGGGAGGAGCTCTGCATCGCCGCCTCCCTTGAAGTCCTCGGTGCCATCGCGGACCGGTACGGACCGTTTGTGACCTCGGCATCAGCCGTCACTTCGAGCCGCACGCCGATCAATATCGAGATCCGGTGCAGACCGGATCGATTCCTCCGGGCGTACGAGCGGCCCGTCGAATGCCACGCGCGCGAATCCTCCCCGGATGAGATTGCCATGGAGGGAGCCGTGCGCGGACATTACTCCATCGGGGCGAGGCTGGGATCCATTGAAGACGCCTCCGGCCTCGGCGCGGTGGATGCCCTCCTGAGGATCGCGCTGTCCGGCGCTCTTCCGCTCGATGGCGCTCTCCTGATGCACGGGGCTGCTCTTCACACAGATCAAGACGCGGGCATCGCTCTCTGCGGAGCCTCGGGCTCCGGCAAGAGCACGGCCGCGGCAGCGCTGGGAGCTTTCTGTGACGAGCTTGTGGTGCTCCGTCCGACGCGAAGCGGCATAGAGATCCACAGCACTCCGTACTGGGTGGGGCGGCCGTACCGTTCTCGATGTGCGGCGGTCGTCTGCCTGGCGCGAGGAGCTCAACCCGGGTTCGCCGGCCTTCGGGGCGCTGTGGCTGTTCGGACCCTGGCGAGCCACGTCGTCCGCTACGTCGCGATCGAGAAGATAGACCGAGCCGTCCTCGGCCTGCTCTGCTCGATCAGTGAGCGTGTCGCCGTGAAATTGGCCTCCTGCCCTGAGGGGGACGCCTTCATTCCCTTCCTCAGAGGGAAGCTTCGGATCGAAAAGGAAGCGGCATGACATTTTCGCATCGGGGGGATCGAATTCCCGTTCGCTCCCCCATGGTCGCGTGGCAGACGATCGACGGCGAGACGGTGCTCCTGCGCGTGAAGGAGAAGGAACTCCTCGGTCTCAACGAGGTCGGGCGCAGGATCTGGGAACTTGCCGATGGAACGCGATCGATCGATCAGATCATCGAGATCATGACCGCCGAGTATCGAGTACCCGCCGACGTAGCACGAGCCGATTCTCTTCGTTTCATTCAGGAGATGAACTCGATCGGGGCGATCGACATTCGCCCGGACTGACCCCCGTCCCCGCAGAGGAGGGAGATCAGCATCATGGCCACGCGCCTCGATCAGCTTCGCCGGCGAGCGCACGAGAAGTGCATCCCCCTCAACGTCAGCTTCGAGATCACGCTGCGCTGCAACCTGAGGTGCGTGCACTGCTACAACTTCGACCGGGAGCTCGCCTACCTGCCGGAGCGGAGCCGCGAGGAGGAGCTCACCGACGCCGAGGTCCATCGCATCCTCGATGAGGTCCGGGCGGAAGGGTGCCTCTTCCTGTCGCTCACCGGGGGGGAGGCCCTTCTTCATCCAGGCCTCGAGCAGTACATTCGACATGCCGCCCGGACTGGAATGGCCGTGACCGTCAAGTCCAACGGCACGCTTCTCGGGCCGGCAACGGTCGATCGGATCGCGGCTGCGGGCGCTTCGGCCGTGGACGTCAGCCTCTACGGTTCGGAGGCGGAGACGCACGATGCCTTCGTCAAGATGCCCGGAGCCTACCAGCGCTCCGTCGCTGGAGCGCTGAGGGCGCGCGATGCCGGCCTCCGGGTCCGGTTTACGTTCCTTATTCTCCGCCAGAACGCCGATCAGATTGGCTCGATGACCGAGATGGCGGCGCGCATGGAGATCCCCTACGCCATCGATCCGCAGATCAGGGCACGCCACGACGGCTCCAGCTCCTCGCTCGAAAACCGGGCAGATCGGGGAACGCTGGATCGTCTCTTCCGCGGCCCGCTTCGGCATCTGCTGCCTCCTCTGGACGAGGAGCGCACGTCGGTGCAGTGCTCCTGCGCGCGGTCTGTGTGCGGCATCTCGGCCTTTGGAGAGGTCTACCCCTGCATCGGCGCGCCGATGCCTTCGGGGAACCTGAGGCAGCATTCCTTCCACGACGTATGGTGGAATTCTTCTTCACTGCAATGGATCCGGAACCTGAGTCTCGAAGACTTTCCCGCGTGCCGGGGCTGCGAGCACATGGCGCATTGCCGGCGTTCCTCGGGGACGATCTACGTCAACACAGGCATGTACAACGGTCCGGCGAAGTTCGGGGACGACTGGACATGCATGGAGGCGGAAGTCTTCCACACGATCCACGACGAGGCGCCCGCGGCCGACGATTGACTCTTCGGACCAGGAAACAGTCGATGCGGAACCTGTCTGCGCAAGATCCGCCAGGGAATGATGAATCCGCCGGCGAGGCCCGTAGAGGACATCCCAGCAAGATTTTGAACATATGCGGACATTCAGTTTCGCCCAACTCTCGCCGGTGCGTCAAGGAATAATTATCGTGGTCAGATGAGGTGATGTGATAGGGTAGAGGTATGGGGAGCGCATGTCGGCGGCGAGAGGCCATCATGCACGCTGCCAGACCGGTCCTGTTGGTCCTGGCGTTGCTCGTGTGCCGAGAATCGGCCGGCTTGGCTCCGTCTGCCGCAGTGCCGCTTCGTGAAGGGATCGTGTTTGCGAGTTCCGAGGCCGCCCTCGATCACGGATTAGCCGACACGCAATTCGATTTCCTCGAGCTTCGTGATCTGTGGGTGCGAGTCAAGGTGCGTAGGCTGTCACCGCTCGTGACGTTGAAGCTCACGTTCACGAGCCCCGGTGGCACCCCGTTTTACGAGACGACACTCCTCTACACGACCGATCCAAACGTGCGCAGGGGGACATTGAACGGCGCCCCGGCGAGCGCACTTCAAACCAAGCACACCCCTGGGGGATTCGCGCTCGACTATCCCGTGCCGATCGCCGGCACCGTCTTTCAGCGCTACCCCAAGCCCGGCTCCTGGCTGGTGCAGGCCCAGATTGAGTCCACCCAGACTTCGCTATCCACACCGCTCGACGTCATCTACGGAGGTCCGTGATGGGGCGGGGAGCAACCCGCGCGATCTGCGCTCTGACCCTGCTCCTCGCGGCGCCGGTGGCCAGGGCCCAAGTCTGTTCCAGTAGTTTTTTTTCCTGGGCAGTGCAGAGAGCGCCGACGACGACGACCGGACCTGCTTCCACGGCCGCCAACGATACCTCGTTCAATCCCTTGGGCGGATCCTTCAATTACTTCGTGCAGGGAACCAAGCTCTTCGCCTACAGCAACTCAGACGGCACCAAGATGTGGGAGGCCACGTTCTCCAGCACCCTCCAGAACTTCCCGTCGCCTGTGACGCTCTCTTCGGGTGCAGGAGAATTCATTTTTGTCACGACCCAGGACGGGCGGCTGTGGAAGATCGACGCGGTGAATGGCTCCACCTCGCTATGGGTCGACACGCGGCGATCCATGACGGCCGGCTTCTTCCCTTCGCCCAACACTTTTGTCACCGACCCGGTATGCGCAACTGACCAGCTCATAGCGACGCCCGGGGTGCAGCTCTCTCAGTTCGCCGACAGTGCGTTCAAGGACAACCTGAACGCCGCGGGCCACGCCAACGACGACCTGGTCTTCGTGATCAGCAACAACCAGTGCGCCGACACGACACACAATGAAATCAGAGCCTACTATGCAAGTGACCTGAGCCTGAAGTGGGTGTTCAACAACAACAACTCGAATGCTGTTTCGGCGCCGCGCCAGGTGGACCGGGGCAGCGAAGGCTGCGCCATCTGGTATGGCGATGGCAGCGATCCGGCGGGGAACACGCTCTACTGCGGCACCCTGTTGCAAGACCCGGCAGGTGCGCAACAGTCGCTTTGGGCCATCAACGCGCTGACAGGTGCCCTTCGATGGTCCTACAACGCGGGATCGATTCAGAACCGCCCCATGCTGAGGCGCGGCCCCGACGGGTTGCGCGTCTATGTCGTCAACTTCGACGGTGGCATTCAGGCGTTTTCGCCCACGGTAGACCCCGTACACCCGGTGCAGGGCCGCCCGCTGTGGTCGGGCCCGCTGCAGGTCCCGCTCAAGGTCCAGGCCGTCCCTTGGCCGTACACCGCCGGCGGCAAGACCCACCTCCTGCTTGTCGACTTTGGCGGCAACATTCGCGACTACAGGGACGACGGCGCCAACGGATTCATCGGCCCCGCTCAGCACCCGTCCGGTGTGATCGCCACCACCATGTGTCCGGCTGGCGGTCTCTGCTACCGTGGCACGCCGGTGGCCGGCGTTGGTCTGATCCCCCCCAAGAGCTATGTGGGTCGCACGGACGGTCGCGTACAGCAGCTCAGCGAGACGCTGGCCCGCGAGGGGCTGATGGAGGTCAATCCGAGCAACTCGAATGACGTCGACGTATTCGGCGTCTCGCTGGACGTCGAGGGCGGAGCCACCGCGGTCAATCGGTTGGTGGCGGTGGCCGAGGAGAGGCCGGGCGGACAGGCCAACGGCTACGTCACACGCATCAACATTCCGATCTGCGCGGATGCGCCACCAGTCGGCGCCATCGGTTGCGCTTGTGCCAATGGGGCTGTGTGCGGGACTGGAACGGTCGGCGATCCCTTCCGCTGCTGCGACGCGGCGCAGGACTCGTGCAATGCCAACTCGCACAACAATCCCTGCAGGCCTTTGCGCTGCTCGGTAGAGCCGTCCTGTTGTGTTTTTCTATTCGAGCCATGCTTATCCGACAGTGACTGCGGCGGCAGGCCAGGGAGCTGCGACCTCAGCCTGGAGCTTTGCACGTCACCCTGCGACCCGTCCGTCAACGACGCATGCGGTCAAGCCACTCAAACCTGCCAACCCTACCGGGGCTCCTTGTACCAGGTGCCGGATAACACCCCGTGCGACGACGGGCGTCTCTGCACCGCGGCCGTTCCTGTCCCCGTTCCCGTCGACTGCGTCACGGCGGGGGACGGAACCTCTTGCGAGCGGGACCGTCCGTTGTCCGGTGCACTCTCCGGGGATTGCCCCGCCTTTGCCCCCATCTGCTCCGGAAGCAATTCGGCGTTCAGCGGGAATGGCGGCGCTATCGTCGGAGGCCGCTGCTGCCCCGAAGGCACTGCCTGCAACCTTGCCACCGGAAAATGCCGCGGCAACTTCGGCACGGGAACGAACAGCAACGACGTCTGCCGCGCCGGGACGTGCTCGTCTGACACCTATGCGAGCTGTATTTGCGTGAGTCCCGGCGACCGCGCCTGCGCCACCGGGCTAGCCTGTTGCGGCGGTGCCCTCGGCTGCGTCAATTTGGCGACGAATTCCTCGAGCTGTGGCGTGTGCGGTTTGGCATGTCCCGGCGGAACGATCTGTGTCGCGGATCGCTGCTGCCCCGGGGGGGTCTGCCCGGCCCAGCTGGCCTGCTACCCCCAGGAGCTATTCTGCTCGGAGTAGGTCCGAGCCCGAGCCCACTTCTTCTGAGATCGGGACTTTTTTTCGGGATCTTCGCGGGTTCAAGTGGGTGCTCCTGCGGTGAAGCGATGCATGAAAGGCTCGCCTGATAACGGTTTCCGCGAGTCTTGTCCCGATTGAGACCGATGCAGTTTTTGGGTCAAGGTAGACCGCATCAAGCAGCCCAAATCGATCCGATCCCTCTTCTCGCTGCCGGGCTTCGTCGCCGCCTACGCGCTCGTCGGCGTGTTCGTTAACCGGTACGCCCGCGTGATTGTACAGCGGTGGCGTGTACGTAGAGCGGCTCGACTGGCTGGCGAAGAACCCGCGCTACACCCTGCTCTCCCGTCGCGGGAACCTCTCCCACGATGGCCCAGCGAGCTTGCGCAAGCTGCTCAAGGCCATCAAGCGGCTCAACATCGCCTATTTGCTCAAAGAGTCCTTCGGCCAGATCTGGAGTCGCCAGACTCCGGGCTGGGCTCACGCCTTCTTCGAGCGGTGGAAGGAGAGCTTGAAGTGGCAGCGGCTCAAGCCCTACGAGAAGTTCGCGGCGATGATCGAGCGGCACTGGGACGGGATCGTCTCCTACTGCCATCCCGAAAACAAGGTCAGCCTCGGCCTCGTCGAGGGGCTCAATAACAAGATCCGCGTCCTCCAGCGCCGGGCCTACGGATACCGGGACGAGGAGTACCTCAAACTCAAGATCGTGGCCGCGATTCTTCATCCATTGACTCGGAGCGCGGAAAAGGACCCACTGTGATCCGCGAAGACTCGGCAATCATGGCGCTCCGCCGCGGACGCTCGGCAGAGACAAAGTTCCTACACCGATCGACGTGGTGACCACATGAGCGTCAGTGCGAGCCGAGAGAGTTCACGGATATGTTGACCCTTCGCCGTTGACGTTGGGATGGCTCTCCGCGGCCGCGGCGCGCGCCTCTCGCCCACCGGCGCGCCGACCCGCGGAGGATAACACGCAGAAACGCCGGCGCCCTTTGATCAGGGCTTCAGCGGGTCGCTCATCGGCGCCGAGCAGGCGAGATCCACCAAGGCGTCCAGCAGGACGTGGACGCCCCGATGCAAGTCGGAGATCGGCACCCGCTCGTCGCTGTCGTGACCCGGGTAAGGCTTTCCCGGAAACCACATGCCGAAGGCGACCGAGTTAGGCAGCCGCTTCGCGTAGGTGCCTCCGCCGGAGATCGACGGAGGCGGGTCCTCTCCGGTCGCTCTCCGGTACGCCGCGAGAAGCCTGCGGACCAGCTTGCTCTCTGGGTCCACGGTGAACGGTTCGTCGTCGAAGAAGCCCCCCGGCACGAGCGCCGCTCCGCGCCGTGAGTTGAAGATGGCCACGATCCCCTCGAGGTGCTGCCTTAATTGGGGACCTGTCCTGCCGGGGATCCGTCGCAGATTGATCGTGAGGGTCGATCTGCCCCTGTCCGCTGGCAGGATCGTGGCCACGTTGACGTCGTAGTGTCCCCAGAGCGGATCGCTGTCGGTGATCCCGAGCCCGGTGCCACGCAGATCCACTCCCGCCATCTTCGCGAATGCGAGAAGGTCCGCCGCCCCACTCTCGGGCAGATCGCCATCGAGGAGTCCGGCCAGGGCCACCAGGGCGTTGCGTCCTCCCTCCAGGTTCACGCCGGCGTGCGCCGATCTGCCGTGGACGACGACGCGGAGTTCGTCGCCTCGGGCCTCCAGCTCGAGCCGGGTCCCCTGGGGCAGACTCCTGCCGCGCAACTCTGCGGCGAGACGGTCCCAGTCGGGCGGGCCGTCGAGCCAGCTCAGCGTGCACTCGGCTCGGTCCGGCACGATGCTGGCGGCTACGCCGGCTACCAGATGCGACACGCGGTACGGCTTGTCTTTTGATCGGGCAGCCAGATCGGTCGTGACCTCCAGCGAGTTCCAGGCCTTCTCCCCGGCCACGACGGGGAACGCGGAGTCAAGAACCAGGCTGTAGTCGGGCGCACGATGCGATGCGAGGTACTGGCCCATGTCAGTGGAACCGGACTCCTCGTCGCTTCCCACCAGGAGGCGGACGGTGTGAGTCCTGGGCGGGCCCGCCTCCGCCAGCACCTTCATCGCCAGCAGCGCCTGCACCAGCGGCCCTTTGTCGTCCGCGGCCCCCCGTCCGACGATCGCCCCATCCTTCACGATCGGCGAGAAGGGAGGCGACGACCAGGATCGCTCGTCCACGGCGGTGACGTCGCCGTGCACCACCAGCCCGAGCACGGGGGATCCCGCGGGGCCGGGAAGCTCGATTTCCGTCACCAGCCCCGCCGGCCGGCTGACGAATCCCAGGTCGTGGGCCGCCAGCGCCAGCCACTCCTGCTGCGCGCCGTGCGCCTCGACGTTTCCCTGCACCGTCGGGAACGCGAGCACCTCCAGCAGCATCGGGACCAGGATCTTCGACTCGCGCGCGTCGTACCAGCGGTGAACGTCGCCGCAGCCCGCCAGCGCGAGGGCGAGCAATGGGGCCGCGGCCATCCGGGTGGCGACGAGGGCCCTGATCTGCATCTTCGGATCCTCCTCTGACGAGACATTCGAGCCTGAGGGTACAGCCTCCGAGGGATGGGCGGCTTTCGTTTTCTTGCCCGGTTGAGTGCCCATCCCAAGACCGAACTTCCGGTCAGTGTCGCGCATCAATCAGCGTCACGCGAGAATAGACGAGGTCGCGGGGGATACCACCGCACGGGTGGTAAAGATCACGCTCACACCGTCGAACGGGTAGAATCGGCTCATGCCCTCCTTCGCCGCAGTTCTTCGAACCCTGAACGAGATGAAGGCAGCCGGAGTGGTCGAGGATTGTGCTCTGGCCTAGGGCATGGCACTCGTCTTCTGGACCGAGCCCATCCCGACCTTCGACCTCGACGTACTCGTGTTCTTGCCAGAACAGTCATCACCGATCATCACGCTCGAACCTATCCACCGCTGGGCCTCCGCATGAGGTTACCAGTCGCAAGCCGAGCATGTCCTGATCGAAGGAGTGCCCGCACAGTTCCTGCCGGCTCACAATGTTCTCGCGAACGAGGCGATCCAGACCGCGGCGATTCATGATTACGAAGATGTTCCTGTTCGTGTCGTGAGCCCGGAGTATCTCGGCGTTGCGGGAGTTAGCGTCCCTCAATCGAGCGCTGCTCACTGGTCTCCTGAATCGGTTCAACCTGGAGCCCTGATGACTGGCGCGCACCACGGCAGATCGAGACTGAGCCCGGAGCTGCTGAGGTCGCGCCGTGAGGTGAAGGCCGAACTGCACCGCGAGAGGGGACAGCTTGACCTGCGTCAGAAGGTCCGTGTCGTCCTCGAGTTGCAACGGATGTACCTACTTCTCCTGCAGCGCCGGCGACCGCTAGGGCACTGGGGGCGTCCCTGGCAGGTAGAGCCGTGACCCCCGCCAGCCGCGGCCAAGCAGGCGCAAGGGCACGGCGAGAATCATCGGCGGAAGGTGTTCACCGCCGCTTCTTCCGCTTCCAGACACTCCATGATGAGATAGCCGATGCCGTCGTGCGAGCCGACATCGTAGAGTTGACAGATACTCGGATGATTCAGGGAGGAGATGGCCCGTGCTTCACGCTCGAAGCGTTCCTTCGCCGCGGGTTTGTCCGAGAGGTGGGCCGGGAAGATCTTGACGGCGACGCTGCGATCCAGGCGCGTGTCACGCACGCGATAGACCTCTCCCCTTCCTCCGGCGCCGATCGGCGCGAGGATCTCGTACGGGCCGAGGCGGGATCCGGGCGAAAGAGTCATCTCCCGGCTCAACAGCCACCCCGGAGGAACCCTTGCGGGACAGGAGCCATACGCCTACCCTCCGCTCATCGCCTTCGCCAGGAGATCCTCGACTCGCAGGATGGCGGCGCCCCGCCGGAGATATGCCGTGTCCAGCCGTCCGGCCTGAACGAGCACGATGCCGAGAACATCCCGCCACTGGCGGTCTGATGTCTCACCGCCGAGGCGGTACCAGCGCAGCTTCTGCAGCAGGATGTCCTCTGGAGCGTAAACGTAGAGAAAGCGATCCGGGCTGGAGGATACCTGCACCCGCAGCCGGCGCGCCATCTGTTCTTCGTCCATCTGCGTCCCGCCCATCATGAACAGGTCGACCTTCAGTGACGTGGCGTAGTGGAGGATGTTGGCGCTGGAATGCAGCTCGACGGCGCGCCGTAGGACCTCCACGTCGCAGTAGAACTCCTCCCCGAGCCGTTCGACGAACGGTTGGATGTCCGGCGGAGTGAGGTCGACGACCATGTCGATGTCGAGCGTCGCTCTCGGCTCGCCGCTCATCGAGCTCGCCAACGAGCCGCCGACGAGATAGCGGACGCGGCACATTTCGAGGGCGTCCGCCACGCGCAGCGCGACCAGAATCGGGTCGACCGTCAAGGCGCCAGCCCCAGAATCGGCGCCGCCTCCGGGTAGGCCTTGGCGGTCAGCTCGGCGCCCAGTGTGATCAGGGCAAACCGAAGGCGGACCTCGCGCTGAGAAGCCCCGGGATGCCTGAGGCGGATGCCGGCGAGGCACATCTCACAGGCGGCGCAGGTCAAATCGCTCGCCAGTTCAAGCCTCTCAAGCGGTGACATGCGACGCAACAGCTCGATCTGGAGACGCGCCACATGCTCCGACGTGTCGAGGAGTCTGGACATTTCGTTATTATAACCGGCTTTCCCGCCGCCTCCGCGACGTTGTTGGGCCTGGTGCAACTCTCGGTGGCCGTTGCCGTAGATCCTCAGGCGCCACTCTGGGACCGGCCCCGGACCGAGAAAGCGGAGGCTGCGCCGAGCTGATGTTTCCATCGAGCACGGGCTCATGAGATCTCTTTCGGGATGCCTCCTGATCCTGGTCCTGTCCTGGCGGACCGCCCTCCCCTGCACGACCTTTTGTCTCGCCGACGACGGCCAGGTGCTGTTCGGCAAGAACTACGACTGGGACGTGGACCAAGGCCTGCTGACCATCAACAAACGCGGCGTGAGCCGCGCGGCCGACTCTGCGGGGGTCGCCTGGCCGGCCCGCTGGGTCTCTCGCCACGGCAGCGTCACGTTCAACCAGTACGGGCGTGACAACCCTTCCGGAGGGATCAACGAGGCGGGACTGGTCGTCGAGCTGATGTGGCTGGAAGGATCGGCCTACCCGGCCCCCGATCAGCGCCCCGCGGTAGGTGTGCTGGAGTGGATACAGTATCAACTCGACGAATCGGCCACGGTGGCCGAGGTGACGGCTTCCGACGGCGCCGTCCGCATCGCGGGCGGGACGCCGCTTCATTACCTCGTGGCCGACCGTTCCGGCCGCGCAGCGGCCATCGAATTCCTCGGGGGGCACATGAAGGCGCACAGCGGAGACGACCTCCCCGTTGCCGTCCTCACCAACAGCACGCACGACGACTCGCTGGCCCACCTGCGGCGGGCACCTGTGCCTGCCGGGTCCGGGGAATTCGTCGTGGGCGACAGCCTCTCGCGATTCGAGCGAACCGCCAAGCGCGTGGCCGGGTACCGGCGCCGCGGGATCGATGAAGCGTTGAGCTTCGCCTTCGATACTCTGCGAAACGTCGCCAGCTCCCGCACTCAGTGGAGCATCGTCTACGACGCCGGCGAGGGACGGGTCCACTTCAAGACCCGCAGGCAGCCGGCCATCAGATCGCTGAGGCTGCAGAATCTTGATTTCTCCTGCGCCGCGCCCGTCCTGGTGCTCGATCTCAACGCCCCGGGCAGCGGCGACATGCTCGCGCGGTTGCGGCCCTACTCCCGCGAATCAAACCTCTCCATCCTGCGCTCCTCGTTCTCTCAGACCCGGTTCCTGGCCAACGTCGAAGACGAGGAGATCCGTCGTATCTCCGAACTGCCGGATGCCACCCGCTGCCTTGATCCCGGGGCATCAGGAGTCACGAGGCCGTAATCCGGCCCGCCGGCAGAACGCCCTCCAATGATGGATCCTCCAGCGAACACTGCACGTTAAGTCTCTGGGGTGCCGTGCTATCCTGCGCGTTGGTTGAATCGAACGCCGCCGCCGAGGAGCCTCCGTTGGATCTGGGTCAGAGAACAAGCATCTCCTACTACCGCATCATCGAGAAGGTCGGCGAAGGGGGGATGGGAATCGTCTACCGGGCGATGGACACCAAGCTGGAGCGCGAGGTGGCGCTCAAGGTGCTGCGCCAGGAGATGGCGTCCGACCCTGACCGGTTCCAGAGGTTCCAACGAGAAGCGCGCGCCCTGGCCTCTCTGACCCATCCGAATATCGGCGCGATCTACCAGATCGACGAGGCCGACGGGGTGGCCTTCATCGCCATGGAACTGATCGCGGGACAGACCCTCAGGCAGCGCATCAGCGACCGCCCGCTGCCCAAGCAAGAGCTGCTCGATCTCTCGATGCAGATTGCCGACGCCCTGGATGCCGCGCACTCGCGGGGGATCATCCACCGGGACATCAAGCCGTCCAACATCCTGGTGACCCCGCGGGGGCAGGTCAAGATGCTGGACTTCGGGCTGGCCAAACTCACTCAAGGCGACGCCGGGAGCGGCGACGGCAGTTCCCGCCTCGAGACGGCCCACATGGACGACCGGCACCTCACCACTCCGGGCTCCACGATGGGCACCATCGCCTACATGTCACCCGAGCAGGTGCGCGGCGAGGAGCTCGACGCGCGCTCGGACCTGTTCTCGTTCGGCGCGGTGCTCTACGAGATGGCCACGGGCCGGTGCGCCTTCGCCGCGAATACCTCCGGGCTGACCTTCGACGCAATCCTGAACCGCGCCCCCACCCGCGCCGAGCAGATCAATCCCGACGTTCCTCTCCGGCTCGTCGAGATCATCGAGCGCGCCCTCGAGAAGGACCGGCGCCTGAGGTATCAAAGCGCTGCGGACTTCAAGGCCGATCTGGCCCGCGTTCGGCGCGACGCGGATTCGGGCCGCGTCCAGGTGGACAGCGGCGCTGCCGTCCCTTCGGGCGCTGTGGGCGACAGGCCGCG
>JAWPNA010000157.1:0-2190 GCA_045402695.1 Acidobacteriota bacterium | reverse complement strand
CCGTGGACAAGGTGGAGTCGGGAGACATCGGGGGGGTTCTGGCCAAACTGGAGGAAGCGATCGGGATGGATCCGGACAATCCGCGGACCCACGCGATACTCGCGCAGATCCTCGACATGAAGGGCGACTCGGCCGGGGCTCTGCGCTCGTACCAGAAGGCGGCCGACCTCGACCCGACGGATCCTGTCGTTCTCGTGGAGATCGGGCGCCTGCTGGGAAAGACGGGACGCGTCGCGGATGCTCTCCCCTACCTCAAGAGAGCGGCCCAGATCAGCCCCACGATGCCGGAGCCGCACCTGATGCTGGCCGCCGCCTACCAGCAGCTCGGTCAGGCGGTCGAAGCGGCCGCCGAGGAGACGGTGTACCGCAAGCTGGCAGCGGAGCAGAAAGCCTCGCAGCCTCATTGACCGCGGGGTGAGGTCGGCATACACTTATGGGCATGCTGATCGAGATCACCCCCGTCGCCGTGGCCCAGATCACCAGGATGATGAAGGAGCAGGGCCACGAGGGCTCTTCCCTGCGTGTCGGGGTGAAGACCAGTGGATGCTCCGGCCTCGAGTACGTCATGGACTTCGCGACGCAGCCCCAGCCGGGTGACAGCGTCTCCGAGGTGGATGGCCTGAAGATCCTCGTGGACGGCAACAGTCGTCCCTACCTCGAGGGGATCAGGCTCGACTGGGGCTCCGGGCTCCTGGGGTCCGGCTTCAAGTTCTCCAACCCGAACGCCGACAAGAGCTGCGGCTGTGGGAAATCGTTCAGCGTTTGACCGTATCCCACAGGTGATCAGCGAGGCGGGTTGATTGAAGCGGAAGCCCGCCCGGTCAACGCCTCGCGCGCCGCATCGCGCACCGCCTGGCGCGGGTCCTTTTCGGAGAGGTCCTTCAGCAGGGTCAAGGCCTCGGGCGCTCGCAGCGCGCCCAGCGCCTTTGCCGCCGCGACCCGCACCTCCGTCGGCTCGGTGGGACCAAGAAACCCCCTGCGCGTGATGATCTCGCGCAGCACATGCACCGCCTCGGGAGCGCCGACCTTGGCCAGGCTCGCAATCGCTTCCTGGCGGACTTCCGCGGAGATCTGTTCGAAGGGACCGGCCTTCTTTGCGACATCGGCCAGCGCGCTCAGGCTGTGGCGCCCCTTCAAGGTGGCCAGTGCGTGCACCGCGGTGATCTGCACGCCGCGGTCCTCGTCGGCCACGGCGGCCGCGATCAGCTCCTCGCACTCGGCCGTGCCGAACCGGGCGAATGTCCGCACCACCTCCCGGCGCACGCGCGGGTCGCCATGCGCGGCCACGCTCTTGAGCTCGGGCAGCACGCCGGGGTCTCCAATATCACCGAGAATCCCCACGACGTTGCGCACCAGGAACCACCGGGAGTCCTCCAGGCGCGATACGAAGGGGCTGGAGGATCCCTTCCCCATGTCCTTCAGGAGCATCACGAGCCTGGCGCGGTGAGACCGGTTCTCCTCTTCGGCCAGCCTCTCGATGAGGAAGGTGGCCGATCGGTTGCCGCCTCTCTTGAGGATCTCCGCCGCCTCGAGGGTAGCCTGATCGCTTCCGTTCAGCAGCAGATCCGTGAGTCTCTTGAAGACCTTGTCGCTGCCGGCGCGGGCGAGGGCCTCTGCCAGCCTCTCGCCCCGTGCCTTGACCATGGAAGCGGACGAGTCGCCGAGACGCTCCGCTTTGCGCATCAGGTCCAGAGCACTCCCCAGATCCTCGGACCGCATCCACAAATCTGCCAGAAATGCCAGGCCGCCGGCCAGGCGCGCCACGACGTCCGCGTCGGGCTCGTCCTGCAGGCGGGTGAAGAACATGTCCGCGATGCGGCCCAGCATCGCTTGCCCCTTGCCGGTCTTCTCGATCAGGTGCAGGAGGTAGCGCGCGTTGTCCGCCACGCGGCGCCGCAGCTCCAGGTCGGAGGACAGCAGTCCGCTCAGGTACTTCTGGATGAGGTTGGTGGCCTCCCGGATCCTGTCGGTGGCGAAGAGCTTCACCAGCACTTCCTTGACGCGCGTGAAATCCATGCGCCACAGGAGTTCCCCGCTGTACAGCAGCTCGAGGCGGCGCGCCATGGTGAGGTCGCTCCAGACCAGATGATCCGCCAGGTCCCTGAACTCCTCCTCGCTCACGCCGGTCGCCGTCAGCCTCGACCTCATGGCGGCCAGGGTCGCCGAACGGTCCGCCCTCCAGGCTGTGAT
>JAWPNA010000183.1:0-9523 GCA_045402695.1 Acidobacteriota bacterium | reverse complement strand
GCAAGGGCAACTACGAGGCAGGCTGGCTCCTCCTAGTACCCCTTGTTCCTGTTGCCTCGGGCTGTTTCGTGTACTGGTATTGGAAATGGTGGGGCCCCAACCCACCTCAGAAGTAGCCGGGCTGCGTGAACGACTTGAGATCATCTGTCAACACCTCATTGTCTGGTGGCGCTTCTGGCCCTGCACCAGGAAGCGGCAAGACGCATGAATCCAGTGAATTACCGCCGAAGCCTGCACCGCCCGCGCCAATCCGTGAGTGGGGCGCTTCAGGGTCGGAACGCGGCGGGGTTGCCTGGGTGTCAGTAGCGGGAGGAGCTGTGCAATTCACCATTGAGCACTGGAAGGCGGCCATTGGTCACGACATCACGGTGGCAGTGACGGGAGAGAATGGTCAGCTGATAGCTCGGGTGATCACTGAATACGATTCCTCTCAGCTCGCGGACGATCAGCTTGAGCCGCCCGCGAACCAGTATGGGCGCAGCTGGACCAAGAGGGGATCGGCTGGTCCTGGTCAGCAACACACACTTCGCGTGCTTGCGACCGATCCAACTGGCAAGCAGGAGAATGCCGTCGCGAAGTGGGAGGGCTAGGCACGTGACCATCCTCCTCCTCGACGACTCCCCCGACGTCCGCGCCGCCCTCCGCGTCGCCCCAGAGTCCGAGGGTTACTCCGTCCTCGAAGCCTCCGACGGCCGCGAGGGCGTCCGCCTCTGCCGCGAGCACCGGCCCGCCATCGTCATCGTCGACATCGTGATGCCCGAGAAGGACGGCCTCGAGACGGTGAAGGAGATTCTCGCCATCGATTTCGCCGCCGTCATCTTCACCATGAGCGGGAAGGACGCGGACGGCGACTATCAGGAGGCGGCGAGGGTGCTTGGCGCGAAGAGAGGCTTCCGCAAGCCGATCAGGGTCGATGAGCTACTCGCCGGGATTCGCCTCCATCTGAGGACGGCGACCGCCCGGTTCGAGCAGGAATACAAGGAGGGCTTCCGCATCACCGTTCAGGACGGTGGCATCCTGATCGAGGCTGTGGACTACCATGCGAAGCCGCTGTTCCTCGACGCGAAGGCGCTTGCAGAACTCGGTCTGTCGATGCGTGGAGGCGAGGATGCCGAGTGACTTGACGAACACCGCACCCGTTTTCGGTGAGGACCACAACGAGGTGGCGAGGATGATGGGGGCGAGGAGAGGGTTCAGGAAGCAGGTAGCGATGAGGTATTTGCTTGAGGCAGTTAGCTCAGTGATGGAGCTCTCGTGATTCCAGCAACGTTCGATCGAGCTGTTCTCGGCGAAGACAAGGACCTTATTCAGATCGCAGCAGACATTGAGGAAATCAGTACACGGTTCGCCGCCATCCCATTCCCCGTCACGGTTCCAAACGCCGATTCAGTCTGGCCGGGTGTATCGCGACGCTGCAAGGCTATGGCATATGCAAATCTGCTTCGTGGGGAAGAGCTGCTTCGATTTGCAGTTCTCGCAGTCAACGAAGGGGCGATAATCGTTGCTCAGGTTCTGGCGAGAGCGCTCGACGAGACGTATTCCGCAGTGACCTTCGCGAGGATCCGTATAGAGCGGGCGATTGCAGAAGGCGATCCCGAACGACTAATGGACGACCTCAACCGCCTCGTCTGTGGAAATCGGTTCATGAACAAGGACGATCCCGATGTCCCCCTCACGTTCAATATCCAGGCCATGGTTGACGAGACCGACAAATACATCTCTCGCCTAGCCGCATCACTGGGGAAGAATGCTAAGGGAGTCTGGCGCGACGGATACGATTTCCGGTCCGAATTCGCCCACCCCTCGATGGGCTCGTTCGCTGTTTATCAACGGCCCCGAGGAGATGTCAGAGTCTTCGACCGCCGCTTCGGAAGCGAGCCAGGAGATCTCCGTCATCTACTCAGCGGGTTGCGCGCGAGCAGCGCGGGTATCCTTTCCCAGGCCGCGGCGCTTGCCGAACTTCAGGATCCGCCTGATGACTGGTCGGGGTTCCAGCACGGGCCTTGATGACGGCGCCCCTGGCCGACTACGACGTCAACGTCCTGCCGGCGGGGAGGCCGCTATTTTGGATCCTGGATGAACTGAACGAAGCGCTCGGTGAACTCGGTGTAGATGGGACCCTCCTTGGCGTACCCGCCAGACGACACGGGGACTCCAGCAGCGTCCTTCGTCCAGGATCGGACACTGGAGAACAGTCCGGCTGCGACAAGCTCGGCCACCGCCGATTCAACCATGTACGGGTCCAATCCGAGCTTGGCGGAAACTTCCCGGGCGACGCTCTCCTGGGCGATGTACGTGGACGTGTGTATCCGCTGGCGAGGGTCTGTGGTGGCCGGCCCGTACCTGCGATGAAGTTCGGTCAAAACAGCAAGCGCGGCAAGGGACAAGCCGCGGAGGATGTCCGCGAACTTCAACCCGACGACATACGTCAGGTCATCTGAACAGAAGCCGTTGATGAGTGCGTTGCAGAAGTACCTGCGCTTGCCACTCTGCTGGACATCAAGTGCCGCGTCAATCACCTTCTCAGCGAACGACTGCCCCTCCGGCGTGCGGGCCCATTCGGCGCGTGTCTTCGTCTCCAGCCGTTCGAGTTTGGCCCGTACCTCGGCCTGATACTCCTCGAATTCCTTCTCCGTCCGGCGTTGAGCACGTTCCTCGTAGGCCGAGAACGGGATCCCGAGCAGCGGCACGGACAAGGTCAGCGCTGCCTTCGCAGCCCCCGCCACCGCCGCCATGATTTCGTCTGGTGGATCGACCTTGATGCTCATAATCGCGCAAGATACCACACATGTTCAGCACCTCAGGTCCCTCACCCCCTCCGCCAGCTCAGCGTCGGCGGGAGGGGCGTGGGGGATTCGCCTCACGGTTGGCTTGAGGACGTATTCACACCTGCACTCCTGGTGCGCTCCTCAGCCAACATGCAAAGCGCGTCGGGGATCCACTGCGCATCCGCCCGTGCATAGACCTCGAAATGGGCCTGACGGATTAGAAAGATGTTTATTACATGCACAAAGTCTGAAGTTGCTTGCTCAAAGGCAAGATCCTGACCGCTTGACCATGACACGAGGAGCGCCACGCTGCTTGAGAGCGGGAGCACCACGCTGGCTTGTGGGTGCTTCAAGCCTAATCCCTCACCAAGCAAGATGGGTGTGTCACTCGTAAGGAAGAAGTCTTGTTCAGGTGCACAGAGAATCCGCCAGCGCATCGCGCAAAGATGGGCATTTACGTTTTCCAGGGGGAGCACCGTTCCGAGTGCCCGGATGCGGCCCGCGGCTTCGTCTTCGTACCTCCCTTGGTTCCTGATCACGTCGAGCGCTCGCGAAAACTCTCCAGCGTCTGCTGCGTTTTGGGCAATGCTGTGCCAGTTCATGCCGCGGGCCGCCTGTCGAGCCAAGTCCCCGCGCCGGCTCCCGGTCCTTCGACTCCGCCGGTGCAACTGAGACATGTATGCCGCCAACACTCCCTTCTCAGCCAGAGAGATCGCCTCTCGGTGGCGCAGCTTCCGTATGACAGGGTTTGCCTGACCTTCATGGCGGGCGAGTGCCTTTTCTACCGAATCGAAGTCGGCTCTGCCGGATAGCGTCGTAAGCGCAAATCTGTCCCGCTCGAAGCAGATATTCTCAAGTTTCTCCAAGGTGGGAACGGGTGATGATGTGGATGCCTCAGCGCCCGTGTGGCGGAATCGGTACACCCAAATCTTGTCTGTGTGTCCCAAAGCCGCAAAGCCTTTGAGATAAAACTGGGGGATCAGATGTTGTCTACGCGCAGGGCGTTGCTTGGACATGCGGGAATCTTAACACGGCAGATCCCGCACCCCCGCCGCGAGCTCCTCATCCGAGGGGTGGGTGTAGATAATCGTCGTGAGCGGCGACGCGTGCCGGGCGAACCTCTGCGCCAGGAAGAGGTCCTTCCCCGCGCGATACACGTTCGTCACGCTCGAGTGGCGTAGCGAATGAAAGCCGTAGTGCCGATCGAACCCCGCCTTCCGCTGCCACCACGCGAACCGCCACTGAGCGGCGCGGGGTGACAGCCGTCGGTCCTGCGCGGAGACGAAGAGGGGCGCGTCGGCTTCGACGGACTCCCCGTGCTCCCGCTTCCATGCCAGGAACCGTCACAGCTTGGGGGCCAAGCGCTCCGGCAGGAACACCTCGCCGCGCCGGCCACCCTTCGTCGTCGCGGGGTCCAGGACGACCCGTCGCCGGACCTCCCGTCCATCCGGAGACACGTCGCCCACGTTGAGGCCAAGGAGTTCTCGCAGGCGAAGGCCGGTGCCGAGCGCCATCGAGTAGAGGACGTGGTCGCGGGGGGCGGGGTGGGCGGCCGTGACGCACAGGAGGGCCGTTTGCTCGGCGGCCGTCATCGTCTCGGGTGCTCGGAATCGGGGGAACATGGCAGCACAACAAGGGCAGCCGTGGGGAGGGAAGTCAAGGGTCTTCCATGAGCCCTTCGGTCGCCGAGTCATGGCGGGTCGCTGACCTCCTGCTTCTAGTGGCAAGGGCCGTGATAGCATGACCCCCATCAACAGAAGCCTACGTCAAAGGGAATTCCGCCGTGCAACTTACGACCAGTCAGAAGGCTGCGATAGAGCATTCAGGCCGCAACCTCCAGCTGATCGCCTGCGCCGGCTCGGGCAAGACCGAGGTCGTCGCACGACGGGTGGTCCACCTCCTGACCCCAGGTCGGCCGGATACGTTGGTCCCTGGGAACATTGTCGCCTTCACCTTTACTGAAAAGGCGGCCGCGGAGTTGAAGGAACGGATCGTCATCCGCACGCGCCAGGCCCTCGGTCAGCTCCCGGGCATGCCTGAGATGTTCGTCGGCACGATCCACGCGTTCTGCTTGGAGCTCCTGAAGTCCGAGTCGCCGAGGCACCTGAAGTACGAGACCCTGAACGAGGTGCAACAGGGACTGTTCGTCGACCGGAACAGCAGCAAGAGTGGGCTCACCACCTCCACCGACCTCAGCGGCGTTGCGCTGAGGCGCTATCGGGACACCTCCCACTACGTCACCGCGCTGTCCATCCTGCGCGAAGCGGAGCGGGCAGACGCCCAGCTCGACGGCTGCTCGGTGCTCAAGGGTCTCGCGGCCTACCAGGGCCTGCTCGATGAGAAGAGCTATCTCGACTACTCCTCAATTCTGGAGGAAGCCGTGGCGATCCTCACCAACGACGATGGGGTGCGGGCGCGCCTCGCCAAGCGCGTGAAGTACGTGATCGTGGACGAGTACCAGGACGTGAACCCCGTGCAGGAAGCGATCGTCTGGTCGTTGCACGAGCTGGGCGCACGCATCTGCGTCGTCGGCGACGACGATCAGACGATCTACCAGTGGCGCGGCAGCGACGTGGAGAACATCCTCACGTTCGACAAGCGGTACCCAACCGTCCAGCAGATTCCACTGGAAGAGAACTTCCGGTCCAGCGACGGTGTCGTTGAGACGGCGCGCGGCTTCATCGAGCAGAACGGCGCGCGGCTTGCCAAGGCGATGAAGCCGACCGGCGCGCAGCCCTACGATAGCGGCGACATCGTGGCGCTTTCGTTCGGCGATCCGGATGCAGAGGCCCGGCACGTCGCCGAGACGATCCAGTCGCTCCGTGGCGTCGCCTTCAAGGATGACGAGGTCGAACGCGGGCTGTCGTGGTCCGACATGGCGGTCCTTCTCCGCAGCGTCAAGGCGAACGCTGAGCCCATCACGCGAGCGCTCCAGGCGGCCGGCATCCCGTTCGTCGTCACCGGCATGACCAATCTGTTCGGGACCGCGGAGGCGGAAGCGGCCCGACAGCTCTTCTACTTCATCGCCGACCGACCAGGAGTGGACGCGGCCGCCTTGAAGGTCGCCTGGGAAACCGCCCGCCTCGGCATCGATCCGGCCGTGCTCGATCAGGCGATCGGGGGCGCCGCTGCCGCAAAGGCCGCGCTCACCGACCCCGACCAGAAGCGCTGGGGACAGTACTCGACCCAGCGCGTGTTCCTGGCCTTCCTCGAGCAGGCCGGCGTCCGGGAGGAACTGGTCCCCAATGGGCGAGGCGAGGTCGTCTTCTACAACCTCGGCAAGTTCAGCCAGGTCATCTCCGACTACGAGACGATCCACTACCAGTCCAAGCCTGTCGAGAAGTACGGCTCGTTCGCCGACTTCCTCCAGCACCGCGCCGAGGACGCCTACCCAGAGGGCTGGCAGGACAACCAGTACGCCAACCCCGACGCCGTGCGGATCATGACCATCCACCAGGCCAAGGGGATGCAGTGGCCGTTGGTAGTCGTGCCGGCGCTGCTCCGAAACCGCTTCCCGGCGGCGCGGATCGGAGGCCGCAACGTCTGGCACCTGCTGCCCCGCGCCGGCATCCGCGGACAGACGCGCTTCGAGGGCACAATCGAGGATGAGCGGCGGCTGTTCTACGTCGCCGTGACGCGCAGCCAGAAGTACCTCCACCTGACCTGGGCGCCGATCGCCGGCAAGAACAACCGGTACGCGGCGGTATCGGAGTTCTGGACCAGCATCCTGGCCTCCAAGTATGTCAAGCGCCGCGCGCCCGACTACTCCATGCGCAAGCGGCTCCCGCCGAGCCCCCGCGCCGGCGTCGCGAACGTCGTCTTCTCGTTCTCCGACCTCAAGTACTTCTTCGAGTGCCCCTACCAGTTCAAGCTGCGCATCCTCTACGGATTCAACGCGCCGATCCACGAGGCGCTCGGCTATGGCAAGTCGCTGCACGACGCGCTGGCCGAGGTGCACGCCCGCGCCCTCCGCGGCGACGTGGCCGACGCGGCCGAGGTGCCGCGGCTGGTCGAGACGCACCTGCACGCGCCCTACGCGTACCCGGCGCTCCGGCGGCAACTCGAGGCGACGGCCGAGCGCGTCCTGCGTGACTACCTGAGCGACAACGCCAAGCTGTTCGACAAGATCGAGTTCTCGGAGAAGCAGATCGAGGTCAGCCTCGGCGACGGCGTGAGCATCGTCGGGCGCATCGACTTGGTGCGCCGGATCGACACCGGCGAAACGACCATCGTGGATCTCAAATCGAGCGACCGCGCCCAGGCGGAAGACGTCACGGAGGCGCAGCTCCACGTCTACGCGCTGGGGTACCAGGACCTCACCGGCCGCCGACCTGATTACGTGGAGATCTACGAGCTGGACGAGCGCAAGCGCAAGCCGCGATCGGTGGACGACGACTTCATCGCCGACGTGAAGACCAAGACGCGCGCCGCAGCCGCGGCGCTCCGCACGGGTACGCTGCCGACCGCGGCTGCTCCGAGGAAGTGCAAGATATGTGACTACCGCGGCATGTGCACGGCCGGCCGTGCCGCAGCTGCAACCAAGTGACGAGGAGCAAGAGCGACATGGCCCGTGAACCCAGGAAGCCGAAGACCGAGAAGAAGGTCACCCGCTACAGATACGACGAGATCAAGGAGCCGCGCACGCCAGAGACCGGGCACACGTCGCTCTTGCCGGCCGAGGAGCTGGTGGTGACCCTGCCGATGGACAACGGCTGGAGCAAGGCGATCGAGATCGGGAAGCTGCCTGAGGGGGACGACCGGCCGGTTGTGGTGGACATGGACCCGGCTGCCGACCCGGTGCTCTTCTGGGCGGGCAAGCGCAACCGGCGCGAGGTGCCGGTGCTGCCGCTCCAGCGCAACGAGATCGTCTCTGAGTCGCGGATTGCGCAGATCATCGAGCGAGCGCACCGGGCGGCCGAGGAGAAGTCGGGCGAGGCGCGGCAGGGACACCTCTTTGCCGACCTCGAGAAGACGCTGCGCGAGAGCGACCGAGCCAGGCGCGTGGAGTTCTACACCCACGAGGAGGGCTGGAAGAACAAGCTCATTTGCGGTGACTCGCTGCAAGTCATGGAGTCGCTACTGCACTACGAGAACCTGCGCGGCAAGGTGCAGATGATCTACATCGACCCGCCGCACGGCATCAAGTACGACTCGAACTTCCAGCAGCGGGTGGATTCGACGAAGAACGAGGAGAAGGATGCTGCGGATGATGTGCTGACGATCAAGGCGTTCCGGGATACGTGGGCCCTCGGAGTTCATTCGTACCTATCGTACTTGCAAGAGCGCCTCTACTTCTGTCGCGAACTGCTCTCAGAGGCTGGTTCTGTGTTCGTCCAGATCGGCAGCGACAACGTGCACCTGGTGCGTGCGTTGTTGGACGAAGTATTCGGACAAGCCTCATTCGTATCCCAGATCGCCTTTATCCGTGCTGCTGGCCGTAGCTCCAAGGCCATCGATGATGTTTATGACGTCCTCCTGTGGTACTGCAAGTCACCAGAGGCGTTCCGACCATTCCGGTTGTACCGGCCGCGCACACAGGACGAGCTGGCCGACTTCAACTTTGTCGAGACTAGTGAAGCCACCTATGCACAGCTTGGCGACGAGCAGATTTCTGGCGCTCAGCCTGTTCCAAACGGGCGACGGTTCATGTTCATGGACCTGACGAGTCAGGGGGAGAGCGAAACCGGATCCTATGAAGTCAGGTTTCGCGGCGGGCTGTTCAAGCCTCGGGCAGGTCGCCACTGGAGCACTACTCCCGAGGGTATGGCACGACTCATTGAACTCGGCCGCGTCGGTCAAAAGGGAAGGAACATATTTTTCATCAGATATGCCGATGACTTTCCGCTCCGGACACTGTGGAACATCTGGGACGACACGGTGGTGAGCGGTTTCATGCGGTCTCACGACACTCACTACGTCGTTCAAACCCCGCCTAAGGTGGTTGAGCGCTGCCTAGCGATGTGTACTCTGCCCGGTGACCTCGTTTTCGACCCCACGTGCGGTGGCGGCACGACCGCGTTTGTGGCCGAGCAAATGGGTCGGCGCTGGATCACCTGCGACAGTTCGAGAGTCGCGGTCAACGTGGCCCGCAAGCGACTGATGTCAGCGACTTTCGAACACTTTAGGACACGCAACGGTCTAGTCAGCAGTGGCTTTGTGCTGAAGACCGTCAAACGGATCACGCCAAGAAGCCTTGCCTACGATCTCGAACCAGAAGAGGTCGATCTGGTTGACTGCCCCGAGCGCGACCCCACAGCGGTGCGGGTGTGCGGGCCCCTAGAGGTCATGTCCCTCGGCCGCTATTCCGTCGAAGACTGGAAGGGCTATGTCGTGCGCGAGCCCGGCATCGGCGAGGCCGCGAAGCTCGAGAACTACATCGAGGTGATCTGCCGCCTCTACCGCAAGGACGCGGCGATCCAGGGCGCAAACGGCCTGGTGCACGCGGTGGCGGAGACCGAAGATGCGAAGATCGCGATCTCCGTCGGTCCGCTCTCGGGCCGTGTGAGCGGCAAGCAGATCATCGACGCCGTTCAGGACGCGCTAGCGTCGGGCATTCTCGAGGTCCACGTACTCGGCTGGGCGTTCGAGGCGAACGTAGGGGAGGTGAAGTCGCAGCTCGAAAAGCGCGGCAAGGTGAAGGTCGAACTGATCATGATCCGCCCAGACACGCTGGCCGAGGGGCTCAAGGCCACGCAGCCGGAGATGCTCTTCTCACCGCTGGCGCTGCCGGACATCGAAGATCGGAAGAGCACACG
>JAWPNA010000071.1:0-2237 GCA_045402695.1 Acidobacteriota bacterium | reverse complement strand
CGTCTCCCATGTCCTCCCGCGTCAGCGTGATCGCGGTGCCCGCCTCGTTCTCGTGGTAGAAGCTGTAGATCGACTTGATCGGGAAGCGCTCCTTGTTGGCCGTGAGGTACTCCTCCACCTGATCCACGGCCCTCTCCGCGTCCGACTTGTACACGAAGTCGGCGAACTCGTAAGTGAGGCGCAGTCTGCGGTTCACCTGCGCCGAGAAGATCCCCGTCTTCACCAGCCCGAGCATGAACGGCACGAAGCCGGCCAGCAGGCCCACGATGACGATCAGGGAGGTCCACGCCTTGTGCCTCAGCGTCCAGGCCAGCACGCCCACGTAACGTTGCTCGAGCCACTCGACAGGGGGGTTGCGCGGCGACTCGCGCCTCCTGAGCAGGTGCGCCGACATCAGCGGGATCAGCGTGAGGGAAGAGAACAGCGAGCAGGCCAGCGCGATCGAGATCGCCAGCCCTACCTCGCCGAGCCAGATCGTCAGCTCGTTGCCGGAGCCGACCATGAGAGGCAGGAAGACAATCACTGTCGTGAGCGTCGAGGCGGTGACCGCCATGGACACCTCGCGGGCGCCGATGCGCGCCGCCTTCTTCGAATCGGGCTCTTGGCGGTGTTTGCGGTCGATCGATTCCAGAACAACGATGGCATTGTCCACCAGCATCCCCACACCCAGCATCAGCCCCATCATGGACAGCACGTTCAGCGACTTGCCCATGAAATACAGAGCGCCGCAGGCGGCGATGATCGAGAACGGGATGCAGAAGGAGACGATGAGCGTCGAGTCCAGCCTCCGCAGGAAGAAGTAGAGGATCAACACGGCGAGCAGGGCCCCCACGGCCCCGGAGCCCGTCAGGCCGTTGATGCCCGAGGTGATCTCGTCCGCCTGGTCCTGCCACACGAACAGCTTCACGCCCTGCAGGAGCGGATCCTCGTTGATGTCCTCATTGATCACTTTCATCACGGCATGCACGACGTCCACCGTGTTGGCGGTCGACTCCTTGAACACCGTGACGGCGACGGCGTACTCCCGGTCGAGGTGCCGGCCGTACGCGATCGGAGGCTCCTCGTACGTGATCTCGGCGATGTCGGAGAGGCGGAGCCCGCGGTCGTTCACCGGCAGGTCGCGAATCCCCTCCACCGTTGAGAACGCGCCCAGCGCGCGCGCGGTGTAGCGCACGCCCCCCTGACCGACCTGCCCGAGCACGAGGTTGGCGGAGGCCCCCTGCAGGCGGCCGATCAGTTCGCCCACGTCCACCGCGTGCTCCTTCACCCTGTCCAGGATCAGGTTGATCTGGATTTCTCGTGGAGCCACGCCGTCGAGGTCCACGCGGGCCACGCCATTCACGCGCCGGATCCGGTTCTTGACCCGCGCCTCCAGCAAGTCGTAGTTCTTCGAGAGGTCCACTCCTTCGGCCGCGATCCGGGCCTGCACGACCGGGATGTCGTTGGTGTTGAACGAGACGATCAGGATCTCCCCCACGCCCGCGGGCAGGGACGACTTGATCTGATCCATCTTCTCGCTGACCTGCATCCTCACGATGTCGATGCTCTCGCCCCAGGAAAACTCCATCTCGAACTCGGCGCTGTCGGCCGTCGAGGTGGACCTCAGCTTCTTGACCCCGCTCAGCGTGGAGAGAGCCTCCTCGACCGGCTTGGTGATCTCCTTCTCGATCTGCGTGGGATTGGAGTTGGGGTACGGGATCTGGATGCCGATGAACGGGGCGTCCACCGTGGGCAGGAACGCGAGCGGCAGCCGCGCGAGCGCGATGCCGCCTACCACGAGGATGCTCAGCAGCCCCATCAACGTCGTGACGGGCCGGCGCACCGAAATGTCAGGGAGATTCACTTCGCGATCTCCGGCTGGCCCACGATCTCGGGGGCCGGAAAGACCGCGGACACCACGGAGTCCTCGGCCAGGTTCTCATCGGCCGCGAAGACCTTTCGGTCCAGCAGCGAGTACAGCACCGGGATGACGATGAGCGTCAGGGCGGTGGCCACGGTGAGGCCGCCGATGACCGTGATGGCCAGCGGCGCTCTCAGCTCCGCACCCTCGCCCAGCCCGATCGCCATGGGCAGCAGCCCCAGGATCGTGGTGGAGGAGGTCATCAGGATCGGACGCATGCGGAGCAGGCCCGCTTCCACCAGCGCCTCCTCCTTGGTGCGCCCTCCTTGGCGGAGCTGATTGACCGCGTCGATCAGCACGATGGCGTTGTTGACGACGATGCCGGCCAGCATCACCG
>JAWPNA010000338.1:0-2599 GCA_045402695.1 Acidobacteriota bacterium | reverse complement strand
GCATGCTTGGCCTACTAGACAAGGATGTGAGCGTCACGGTTCCGGAGGACCGCGACGATGACCTTGAGCAGGAAACGGCGCCTCAGCCAGAGGTGGGTGAATCAATCCAGATACAGGCCCTTCTGGCCCAGATCGGGGCGCGCGGATGGGGATGCTCTTCCGCTCAACTACGACGAGATGACCCTACGAACCATCGAGCAGGTCGATGTGCGGGTGAGCGTGATCAGGATTCTTGATGGCCCAAGGATCACGCTAATCGATGGACTGGCAGCCGACGTAACGAAGCCGCCGACGAAACGGACTACGGCGGCTTTGGCCGCGCGGTGGAAAGCCTTGTGGCGCCCACATTCCTGCCGGCGAGTGAGCGCTTCGGCGTATTCGAGCAGGTGCCCCCCACAGAGTGCGGCCTTCGGCCGTGTGTATTAAGCGCCCCCCGAGGGGGGCGGCATTGCCAGGGGCTTCGCCCCTGGACCCCCGGTTTCCCGTTTCCCTTTCCCGCGTGTTCTCTGGGCGGATGAGATGGGAAAGGGCGGCGGCGTGATCAGGTCGTGACCGTGCGATAGCCTGCCGGTGTCTTGTAGACGCGGCCCTGGTGGACCATCTCGTCGAGGACGTGACAGAGCCGTGCTGTGCGGATTCGGCAGGCCTGGCGCAAGTCGGCGAAGCGAAGGGGCTGTGTGCTGTCGGCGAGTGCGGCCTCGACCTTGTCAGCAAGGGAAGCAGGCGGAGTGGGCTCGGACGAGGTTGGCTGGTCGAGGACTTGAAGGGCGAGGCCCTGTTCGGGGGAAAGGGTCACGGCCAGATCGGTGACGCCGGCGGCGGCGCGCTGCTCGATGGTGAGAGCGAGGCGCTCACCGCGGCGCCGCAGGTAGAGGTTCGAGTCGCCCCACGCGTGAAATTCGGAGCTGCCGCGCAGGGCCTGACCGGCGCGGGTGTTGCCGGCGCCTTTGCGTGCGTGGTGCACGACCGCCACCGCGAGCTGATACAGACGCTGCATTTCGCGCAGGTAGGCAAGCAGCGGCGCCACCTCTGAGGCCGTGTTCTCATCGCACCTATGCAAACGCACGAAAGGATCCAGGATGAGCAGCCTGGGGCGCAGTTCTGCAAGGGTTGCGGCCAGCTTCTGGCGATCGTCGGCGACGTCGAGACGGAGGGTGGGTACGGTGATCACCTGGATGTCGAGATCCTCGAGCTTGCGTTCAGCCGCCAGGCAAATCCCTTCGAGTCGCTCGCGCACGACCGCGAGAGAGTCCTCGGCGGCAAAGAGGACGACACGGCCGGGCGAGGGGACGTGGAAGCGCCGGAGACACGGCGCTCCCGAGGCCACGGCGACGGCCATGTCGAGGGCGAGAAAAGTCTTGAAACTCTTAGGCTCGCCCCCAAGGATTCCCACGGCCTGCTCGGCCCAGAGGCCTTCGATGAGCCAGCGTTGCTGCTCGGAGAGGCTCTGGAGTTGATGTGCGCGCACGACGGGAAGGGTCTTCATGGGTGAACAGGTGTGGCGCTCTGCGGACGCGCCGCGCGGCCCTTGTCCCGAGCCGCCGGACCGAAGACCTCCAGGAAAAGCTTCTCGTCGAGCTGTGACACTTCGGCGCGGGCTCCGGCCGCGAGCAGATCGGCGCCCATGTTGGCGAGGACCCGGTAGTTGCCGAGCGCGTGTTCGCAGAGGGTGGTCATCAGCCCGGGTGTCATGAGCTGCGGGTTGCCGGCCTGCGCGAGCAGGTGCTGGAGGCAGTCGTGGAGATCCTTGGGGGTGGCGGGCTCCTGGACGAGCCGGACGCGGATGCGACTGGCCAGGGGAATGAGATCGGCCTCGCGGAAACGCTGGGTGAGCCGCGTGTCGCCGCAGAGGACGACGGTGAGGATGGAGCGGGAGTCGAGGTTCGTGCTCGAAATCAGCCGCAGCTCGGAGAGCACGGCGGACGGCATCTGCTGGGCCTCGTCAATGAACAACACGGGCCTCCAGAGCGAGGTCTCGAGATGTGCCCGCCACCTCTCCCTCAAGGCCTTGAAGCCGGCCCAGCGATTATGCGGATGCAGCGGCACTTCGAAGAGATCGCCAAGCTCGCGGTAGAAGTCGGCGAGGATGCTCGATGGGCGGCTCAACACGGCGGTGACGAGGTCACTGGCCGAGCCGAGGCGTTTCTGGAGCTGGCGCAGGACAGTCGACTTGCCGTTGCCGTTCTCGCCCGTGATGAGGACGAAGCCGCCCTGCCGGGCCTGGTGTTCGGCCCGGAAGAAGAAGTGCTCCACCCGGGGCGGAGTGTAGAGGGCCTCGATCGGGATGTCCGGCGAGAAGGGATCCCACTTGAGGCCGTAGAGCGCGGTGTGCTTGTGCAGAGTCATCACTCGTTCTCCTTGTCGTTGTTAGCGTCGTTTTGGGGGATGTAGGCCGGCGGCAGGCCGCTCTCGGCGTAATCGGCCATGAGCTTGGTCAGCAGGGGCGCCATGCCGCTCTGGCCCGTGGCCTTGGGCGCGTCGACATCGAAGACGGGCTCCAGGCTCCGCCTGCTCCCGTCAGCATTTTTGTGTTTGTCCACGGGGTAGATCCGCGTGACCACGGTGCCCGTCATCTGCGGGACGGCGCGCGTTTCGAGGC
>JAWPNA010000147.1:0-3727 GCA_045402695.1 Acidobacteriota bacterium | reverse complement strand
GCGGGCGCGCAGGGCCTGGTGGCGGCCGATGGCCGCTCGGACAGTGCGAAGATGCGTGTCGATCATCGCGGCGCCTCCTTTCAGCGCTACGATGCCTCAGATCACGAACCCCGTCGAGACGGGGCACGGCGAGGTGTTACCGATGACCGGCCTGAATCGTAACGGCGCCAGTGAAGAACGTGCCGAGGACCCGAAAACAGTAACGGCGGAGGAGACTGCCGGAAATGAGGGTGAGCACACCGATGAAGAACCAGACGGGGCGAGAGCCCGGAAGGGTCGCCTGATGGGCGACGAAGGAGAGCAGGAACGCTGCCAAGATCGCGATACTAAAACCGACGAGAACGACGCGAAGTGAGCCGCGGTCCTCGGCAGGAGTGGGTGTGCTCAGTGGGACACACCCGACGATGCGGAACTCGGGAATGAAGACCCAGACGTAGATGGGCCAGAAAACCAGGAAGTAGGGCCACGTGAACGGAAGAGGTGTTGTCATTGCATCGCTTCGAGCGGCCTAACGCCAGCGCTCAGCAGCGGCGGCGCAACGTCGACGGGACCTCAACCTTTGCCAACCGCGCCGACGTCGGCCGCAGCATAGTTAGCCACTCACTCGGACAAGCTCGCCCTGACGCACCGTCCCGAGTGCTTCGAGGATTCGCGGAACAAGTGGCTCAAGGTCTGCAAGACGGTTGCTGCGGGCGCTCAACACCACGACCCCGAACGGTACGCTCGCCAGATTCTGCTGGTAGAGCAGTTCTTGTCGATCGTGATGAATACGTCGAAGTTGCCAGCCGCCAAACGAATGAGTCCTCCGTGTTTCTTGCCGGCCCACCCTGCCTCCGGAACTGTCTGGATCTCGTGACCGACCAGAAGATTCTTCAAACGCTTCGGGAGACACTCATCGAGGAGGACCCGCATGGGGCCTCAAGGCTTGGCGGGCTAACTCAAGCGCCGCAATTGCCTGGTCACGGGTGACCGTAGGAAAGTCTTGCAGAAAATCATCGAGCCGATCGCCAGCCTCGAGGTAGTCGATGAGCGTCTGGACCGGTACACGAGTGCCCACGAAGACGGGCGTGCCGCTCAAGACCTCTGGGTTGACTTCAACAACGGAAGACATGGTGGCCATGGGATAATCCTCGCCCATCATTCTATATCAGACCCAGACTTCATTCATGTGTGGCGAACGCCTTGGGCCGTTCCTACGCTCCAATCGACCACTGTTCGGTTACTAGGCCGAGGTGCATTCGATGGTCCGGACCATTCGCGGCGGCAAGCCTCCACCACCATCCAGCAGTGGCGCCGTGACACGAACAGATCCACCGGCCTTTTGCTTTACCCGCGATTCTTGCTTCGCGCGCACGCCCCTGATTACCTACTGCAGACCTCTCTTCTTGAGCCACGCGGCCTGCTTGCGTTCGTTCTCCTGCTCGTCAGCGACGGCGCGTCGGTCAATGGCCGCGTTCCCAGGGTCGTTTTTCGTGACATCCCCGTACCTGGGTATCTGTCGATAGTCGTGGCCGTCCAGAATTCTGAGTGCGAGGTCGGCCATTGCGGTTGAGATCGACGTCATGGCCGCGGCACCGATATCGGCCCGCGCATGGCGCGGCGCCCCGAGATAGCCTGGCCAGTTGGCCTTCTCCGCTGCCGGAATGAGCTCACTGATGTTACGCCCCGTGAACGAGCGTGCGTTCAAGTAACTTGGTGAGACGAGGTCTGGTCTGAGGAACAGGATGATGCTGGTCTCGATCAGATCGGCATGAACGCCGAACCCGTTCTCGGTCCGCTCGGCTTCGCTGGCTGCCTGTGCGGCGCTGACATAGCTCTCGATGACTGGCATCAGGCCGACCAGATGGACCATCTGCCCTCCGTACGTGTCAGTGAAATAGTCCGCGGCTTGATCCAGCGCACGGCTCTGGTTCGGCGCCAGGTGGAAATGGACCACAAAGATCTTGCGAAACCCTCCCTCCCCGAGCTCCGTGGCTAGATCCATGAACACTGCGCGCAAGGTGGCCGAGCGCACGGTGTAGCTTCCGTCGAACATGTACTTCCCCCCGATCTCGTTCGCAGCGCCCGCGCCGAGTGGAATGAGCGGGAACACGAGCACCTTCCATCCCGGTCTTGCGACTATCGCTTCGGCGATCGCTTGAGTGACGCGCTCGCTCACGTAACCGTCAGAGAATGACGGCAGATAGGGTCCATGCTGTTCCAATATCCCGCTCGGCAGCAGGACGACCGTTTTCCCCCGGTGGAGTGCTCGGATTTGTTCCGTGTTCATTTCCACCACGCGGTAGACTTGCGCGGAAGCGGAAACTACATGCAGTCCCAGGGCAATGACGGCCGCAAGCGCAATTCGCATGAGGACTCCTCACTTTCTCCAATTTTCGCCAGTAGCTCCTTGGATCACCGCGCTCCAGAATCCTGCTCGTGCGCGTCCACACCTAAATCGGCCCAACGCTCAGCATCCGCGGCGGTGCGAAGCGCCGTCCGCTGCATGCTGTTGGGCAGCGGCCCGATTGCGTCGATTGTGCCGCGCGTGCTCCGCGGCCTTCCAGACAAAGTACATGTCCGATAGGCCTGACTCCCGGCCTTCCTCAAGATCCTTCATCGCAGCTCCGCCCGCGAGAGTCGTCATAGTGCCAATGCCTGCAGCGCTGGCGATAGCGGGGCTCACGCCTGCGAGGAGGCCGCACACTGTTACGAGACCACCAAGACCGATGCTCACGGCAGTCTTTGTCGCGAGCATGCGTTGCGCGGACGCGAGGCGTTGCCGGATGCGCTCCACCTCAGGCTCAATGAGATCGTGACGTATCTGCTGGGCTATTGCCGCCGGTGCTGCCCCTGTGGCCGCCTTCAGCTGCTCCCCGGCTGCTTGTCGCAGCTTGTACCGGAAGCGGACGAAGGCATCATGTTCGTCGGTACGGAGCTTTACCAAATCCTCAAGTGGCACCAACTGCAGGATGGGCAACTCCAATTCCAGAGCGACATCCGAGGGTGATGCACTACGGCCAGCGTGGCGGAGTAGCTGCCCATGAAACCACACCGTCGAACCGAGAGGTGCACCGGCGATGACACCCATCTCGACGTCGGACGTGAGGTGTGCGAGGTATCTTCGCAACACGACGAGAGCTGCGGCGTGGCGAACTGCGGCAGGTGAGCGATCATCGACCCCTGCTGGAGGCAAGGAGTCCCACACAGTGTGCTCGAAGTCCGGATGCACGAAGGCAAATTCGATGGACCCGTGCTTTCCGTCCGTTGTGTCGACCCGGGCCTTCCGCAGAAGCTCGTCAGCCAATACATCCTTGTCCGCAACCAGGGATTGCAGGCCGGCCTCTGCCGCATGCCTGTCCCAGTGCAACTCGCATGGAGCAGGCTTCTCGCCAAACACAACAAGCGACTCCGCGCCAAGCTCTCGGAGATAGAGAAGAACCTCGATGTGTGACAGCAACCAGCGCTTGACGTCGCGTGTGGGCGCGCTCCAGTGCATGGTTACCTCGTGAGAAACGGCATCGGCGACGACAATACGGTCGAAGTAGTGCCAGGCATGACGAAAGAGCGTGTCGACCTGACGAAGTCTACAGGCGGAGGCGTTGCAGTCTAGACCTTGTTCAAGCGTGAATAGACTGGCGTCGTCGCACGATTCTTGTGGAAGTACTCGAAATGCCTCGGTATCTTGCGAGTGATGAGTTAGTAGCTCTCACAGACAAGGAGGCATTTCGAGTGAACGATTATACAC
>JAWPNA010000365.1:0-1972 GCA_045402695.1 Acidobacteriota bacterium | reverse complement strand
TTCGGAGCGCTGACGGCCCAAGCCAAGCCACATCGCGTGCAGGGGGCCCGATGTGCCAGGGATAGACTGTCGCCCGTGAAGAACAGATGGAATGCGTGGTCCTGGAGGCGGCGGATCCTCTCCGTCCTCGCAGGAACATTCTTGCTGGCGGTGGGGGTGCTCGTCTTCTATTTCATCGCGGCGAACGCGCTGATCTGGACACGGCTGCTGCGCGCCCTCATCAACGATGGCCCGGACAAGGTATCGGTCGAGTACAGCTCCGCCTATACCCTGCGACCAGGGCGAGTGCGGCTCAGGAACCTCCGCATCCGGGACCGCAGCACCGCCACGGAGTGGCTGATCGTGCTCGACGAGGGCCGGGCCTCCATCAGCCTCCTCGACCTGCTACGGAAACGGTTCCACCCGACCCGCATCCGGGGAAGGGGGCTGGCTGTCCGCGTCCGAAGCCGGTTGACGCCGGAGGAGGCGACACCGCTTCGCCTCTCCTTCCTTCCGCCGATCGCCGGGTTCCCCGCTCCGCCGCTGCGCGAGCCCGGCGAGAAGGCGCCGCTCCCCACCGGACGCGAATGGACGATCCGGCTCGATGACCTCGACGTCGAGGCGGTCAGGGAGATCTGGGTGAACGACTACCATTACACGGGAGACGCGACGCTGACGGGCAGCATGTTGCTCCACCCCAGGCGCCGGTTCGAGGTCTTTCCGACTTCACTCGAGGTGCGGAGTGGCACGCTGCGCCTGCGCGAGGAGTTGCTCGCCGCTTCCGTGCGGGCGCGGTTGGACGCCATCATCCACCCCTACGACGTGCGCGGGGCTTCCGGCAGCACCGTCTTGAGACACCTGACGGGCAAGGGATGGGCCGCGGGGGGGATCGAGAGCGTCCACTTCCTCAATGGGATGCTGAATACCCCGCCGACGCTCCGCCTGGAAGGCGGGACCGGCACCCTGGCGGCCGAGCTGTCCCTCGACATGGGCTACGGGAAGGGAGCGCTGGATTTTTCGACACGGGGGGTCGAGGCCGTGATGCCCGACACGGGCATGACGGGAGAGGCCGAGGGACAGCTCCGTCTCGCCTGGTTCGATCTCGAGAGTGGTCTGTCGGACTTCGCGGGGAGTCATCTCGAGGTGCGGAACGTGCTCGTGAAGCGCGGCGGAGAGACGCCCTGGCCCTGGTGGGGGCGCCTCGAACTCGTGGCGGGAGATCTCCGCACGGGCCCACCGCGCACTCTCTATGCGCACGTCGACCTGCGCGCGCAGAACGCCCGGCCGCTGTATCGGCTGTTGAACACGAATCTCCCCCCCTGGGCAGAGTGGCTGCTCAAGATGGAGGGGGTGACTGCGGCCGCCGATGTGGCGCTCGCACGATCTTTCGTGGACGTGAAGTCCTTCGAGGCTCGAGGCGGCGCGTTCCATATCCTGGGCCGCTACCATGCAGGGAACGTGTCGAGCGACGGGGCATTTCTGATCGACGCCGGGCCGCTCACCCTCGGCGTCGGTCTCGGCGGCGGGTCGAAACTCGTGCTGGTCGGGGCCAAGGACTGGTTTCGCGAGCAGGTGGAGCGATAGGAACACGCGCCGTAGGGGTCATGCCCTGACTTCTCCCAAGACCTGCAAAGTTGTGGTGGTCCACCGAAATTGAGTGCGGCATTTTGGCCGGTCCCGACCTCTGAAATTGATGGGCACAACGCTCGATTCGGATGGAATCCGTGCCGAAAGGCGAGAGGGAAAGGGATGCGTGAGGAGTTTCCGGAGCAGAGCAGTTCGCGCGGGCGCACTAATAGCTTGGCTCCTTGGCAAGCCGCGTGAGTCGGGACCCTCTAGGCGGCGCGTTTCGGCGTGATGACCGGAAGGTGTCGCCGTCCGCCCTCGAATTGAACCGCCAGATGGAGCAGGACGCCCGGCTGACCACGGACGAGAACTCGCGGCGAGGCACAGGGGGATCGGCGGGGCCAGCGTGAGCGGGGTTCGAAGCGAG
>JAWPNA010000100.1:0-4387 GCA_045402695.1 Acidobacteriota bacterium | reverse complement strand
AGCAAGAGGGTCAGAACAAGGCGCGTACCGGTCGCCCCGAGCGGGTGGCCAAGCGCCACCGCGCCTCCGTTCACGTTCACCTTGTCCCGGTCAAGCCCCAGTCGCTTCTCCACGGCCAGGTACTGCGCCGCGAAGGCCTCGTTGATCTCAAATAGGTCGATCTGATCCAGTGAGAGGCCGGCCTTTTTCAGTACGCCCAGAATCGCGGCCACCGGCCCGATCCCCATGATGCGCGGCTCGACCCCCTCGTAGTGCCACGCCACGATCCTCCCGAGGCACTTGAGGCCGTCCCGTCGCGCCCTCCCGGCCTCCGCGACCACGACGGCCGCCCCCCCATCCACGATACCGCTGGCGTTGCCCGCGGTGACCAGGTCCGTGCCGAATGCGGGGGCGAGCTTCTCCAGGGCTTCGAGCGTCGTGTCGGGTCGCCTGTGGTCGTCGGCCTCGAACACCGTCTTCTTGCCCTTCCGCGTGATCTCCACCGGGACGATTTCCTCCTTGAACTTTCCAGCGGCATGGGCGGCTTCAGCCAGTTTCTGGCTGCGCAGAGCATAGAGGTCCGCATCCTGACGCGTGATGCCCATCTCCTTCGCGAGCACGTCCGCCGTCTGCGCCATCATCAGTCCGCAGTGGCTGTCCATCAGCGCCACGGTGAGGGAATCCTCGATCCTGCCTTCTCCCAGCCTCAACCCCACGCGCAAGCCCCGGATCACGTGCGGGGCTTGGCTCATGCTTTCCATTCCCCCGGCCAGCACGAGCTCCGCCTCGCCGCACATGATCAGATGAGCACCGGAGATGATCGACTGGATCCCGGAGCCACAGAGGCGGTTCACGGTGAGCGCCGGGACCTGGTGCGGCACGCCCGACTTCAATCCCACATGCCGCGCTCCGTAGACGGCGTTCCCGCTCGTTTGCTGGGCGTTGCCGAAAACCACGTGCTGGATCGTGGCGGCCGCGACCTCGGATCGAGCGAGCGCGGCTCTGGCGGCGATGACTCCCAGATCGATTTCCGTGTGATCACGCAGCACGCCGTTGTACTCGCCCATGGGAGTCCGGGCACCGTTGATGATGAAGACTTCGGCTGCCATAGGGTTTTTCCTCGCGGGAAGGAAGCGACAGAATGCATTCTAACAGAGGGGTAGTACCCCGACAACAAAAGCGTCGCTACGCTGAGGCACCGCGGCCTGCGCTAATCTGTCGCTATCCTGTTACCCCAGCGGGCTGGGGCGCCGGCCGGCATGCTTGCCGACGGCGCGCCTGTAGTCGTCCCCGTCGAGGCGGATCACCTCACACATCTCGTAGAGGCGCGATCGGAGGGGGCTGCCGATCTGATCGCGCAGGTCCGGCTTGTCTTTCGTGCGCTCGTCGGTGATGGGGGGTCTACTGGTCTCGTCGTCGAGGTTGGAGGTGAAGATCGTCACGCGGCGGTCGTTGTACCGGTTGTTGATGATGTGGGACAGTGTGTCCCTCACCCAGTCGGTCATCTTGGTCGCTCCCAGGTCGTCGAGGACCAGCACTTCAGCAGCGAAAATCGGCTGAAGGATCCCCATCTCGGTCGTGCCCGAAACGGCGTTGTAGGAGGCCTGAATCTCCTTGAGCAAATCGCGGAAATCGTAGAACAGACCGCGCACCCCCTTGTCCGTGATGAGGCTGAGCAACGCGGCCGCCGCCAGGTGCGTCTTGCCCACGCCACAGGGGCCGAGCAGCAGGAGGCCGAAGTCATGGATAGGATACTCGTCCACGAACTTGCGGACCTGGAGCTTTGCGAGACTCAGGATGGAGTTGAGCTCGTAGTACGATTCGAAGGAGCACTCCTGATACCGGCGGGGAATGCGGGCCTCCTTCAGAAGCCGTTTGACCCGGTCGGTCCCGAGGCACGGGCACCGGCGCGCCCGCGCCACGCCATCCGCCGCCAGGACCTCGAAGCCCGTGCCCGAGCAACGCGTGCAGGACGGGGAGCCGCCAGTTCCCGCCGGCTTGGGATCGAGGCCCGGCGCCTCCGGATGGGCGTTCGTCGAGGACATGGGCCGTCCTAGTTGAGGTAGCCGCGAAGCTGCTGGCACTTCTGCGACCGATTCAGCTTGTCCAGGGCCTGAGCTTCAATCTGGCGGATGCGCTCGCGGGAGAGGTTCATCATCTCCCCGATCTCCTTGAGGGTTTTGGGCTCCTCGCCGTCGAGCCCGAACCGCAGTTTGACGACCTTTTCCTCCTTCGGATCCAGCTCATCGAGCGCAGCGTGCAGGAGCGCCTTGAGAGAGGACTTGAGCAGCAGCATGTCGGCCGCCGGCATCATCTCCTGCTCGAGCTTGTCGGCCAGATGGAAATCGTGCTCTTCGTCGATGACCGTGCTCAGTGAGACGTTGTCATCCGCCACACGCAGGAGCGAGAGCACTTCCTCGACGGGGATCTCGAGCCTCGCGGCGATCTCGTCGGTGGTCGGCGAGCGCTCCATCTCCAGCGTGAGCGTGGAGATGGTCTTCCCGATCCTGTACAGCAGATTGGCCTGTTTCTGCGGGAGTCTGAAGGCCCCGCTTTGATCCGACAGTGCGTGGATGATCGACTGCCTGACCCACCAAACCGCGTAGGTGATGAACTTGACGTTCTTCTTGGGATCGAATCGCTTGGCGGCTTCGATCAACCCTATGTTGCCTTCGTTGATCAGGTCGAGGAAGGAAAGTCCACAGCCCCGGTACTTCTTCGCGAAGCTCACGACGAAGCGGAGGTTGGCCTCCACCAGGCGTTTGAGAGACTCCTTGTCTCCCTTGCGAATCCGCGCCCCGAGGCGTTTCTCCTCATCGGCGGTGATGCGGGGAAGCTTGGAGATCTCCTGCAGGTATTTTTTCAAACTCTGGGAGCTGGAGCCCCCTCGCTGCGATCTCGCCTGCTCGTTCATGGCTCGTGTTTGCGGGCGCCCCAGAGGCGACTTGCAGTGGTGAGTCGGGAATCTCTCGGCATCCGGACGCCGCAGCGTTCCAGAATCCGGCCGGCACTATACTACATCGGCACGCGATGGGGAAAACACGAACACTCAGCAGGGCCCGATGTCCTCATCGGCTACTTCTTGTTCTCCACGTCCACGTACTCGGCGTCGATCACCTCGTCTTTCTTGGACTCATGGGCTGGCTCTGTCCCCGAGCCTGCGGCGGGGTCACTTCCTGCCTGCTGTCCTGCCGTCTGGCGGTACATCAGCTCGGCGATCTGGTGGGAGGCCTTCGTCAGCTTCTCGATCCCGGCATTCACCTTTTCCACGCTGCCGTCCTGCATGATGCTCCGCAGCTCGGCGATCGCGTCTTCCACCGTCTTCACTTCGGCTGCCGGCAGCTTCTCGCGGTTCTCACGGATCACTTTCTCGGTGGAGTAGATGATCTGGTCGGCGCGGTTGCGCGACTCGGCTTCCTCCCTCATCCGGTGATCCTCGCTGCTGTGCAGGGAGGCTTCCGCCTTCATCCGCTCGACGTCGTCCTTGTTCAGACCGCTGGAGGCCTCGATCCGGATCGACTGCTCCTTGCCGGTGCCGACGTCCTTGGCGGAGACGTGCAGGATCCCATTCGCGTCGATGTCGAAGGTCACTTCGATCTGGGGCATTCCCCTCGGTGCCGGCATGATCCCGACGAGGTGAAAGCGGCCGAGGGTGCGGTTGAACCGGGCGATCTCACGTTCCCCTTGCAGCGCGTGGATCTCGACGCTCGTCTGGCTGTCCGCAGCCGTCGAAAAGATCTCGCTCTTGCGCGTGGGAATCGTGGTGTTTCGCTCGATCAGCTTCGTGAAAACCCCTCCGAGAGTTTCGATGCCCAGCGACAGTGGCGTCACGTCCAGCAGCAGAAGGTCCTTGACCTCGCCGGCCAGCACGCCGGCCTGCACGCCGGCGCCCACGGCCACCACCTCGTCTGGGTTGACGCCCTTACAAGGATCTTTGCCGAACAGATCCTTGACGATCTGCTGGACGCGAGGGATCCGGGTGGAGCCGCCCACGAGGACGACCTCGTGAATCTCCGCCGGGGATTTGCCCGCGTCCTTCAGGGCCATCTTGCAGGGTCCCACGGTGCGCTGAAAAATCTCCTCGCAGAGCTGTTCGAAGTTCGAGCGGCTGAGCTTCATGACAAGATGTTTCGGTCCTGAGGCGTCGGCCGTGATGAACGGCAGGTTGATCTCGGTCTCCACCACCGTGGAGAGCTCGCACTTCGCCTTCTCGGCGGCCTCCTTGAGCCGCTGCATGCCGATCTTGTCCTTGCTCAGGTCGATCCCCTGGTCCTTGCGGAACTCCGTGACGATCCAGTCGATGATGCGCTGGTCCAGATCGTCGCCGCCCAGGTGGGTATCGCCGTTCGTGGCCTTCACCTCGACGACTCCCTCGCCAACTTCCAGGATCGAGATGTCGAAGGTGCCG
>JAWPNA010000123.1:0-11763 GCA_045402695.1 Acidobacteriota bacterium | reverse complement strand
GCCGAACGAGAAGATGTCGCTACGCGCGTCGATCTCCTTGGCCTCGAGCTGCTCGGGCGCCATGTACTGAAAGGTGCCGACGATGCTCCCCTCGGCGGTGAGAGGAGAGGTCAGCGTGGGGGAGGTGGTGAGCTGTGTGGGCGCAGCGGTAGCCGCGGCGCTCTTCGCGAGACCGAAATCGAGCAGCTTGGCACCCGACTTCGTCAGCATGATGTTGCCCGGCTTCAGGTCGCGGTGGATGACACTCTGCCGGTGCGCCTGATCCAACGCCCCGGCCACCTGAATGGCGGCGCGGAGAGCCTCCTCTACCGGCAGCGCGCCTCGATGCAGCCGGGAGGCGAGCGTCTCCCCTTCGAGATACTCCATCACCAGGAAGTCGAGGCCTTCGTGGCTACCGACGTCGTGCAACGTGCAGATGTGCGGGTGATTCAGGCTGGACACCGCGCGCGCCTCGCGCTCGAAGCGCTGGCGCGCCTCGGGGCTGAACGAAAGGTGCGACGGCAGGATTTTAATCGCAACCGTTCGGTCGAGCCGTGTATCGCGTGCACGATACACCTCACCCATGCCGCCCGTGCCAAGCGGGGCGACGATCTCGTACGGACCGAGTCGCGCGCCGGGGTCGAGAGCCATGAAGACATGAGCATACCAGATCATTGGAGCTGGTCGACTGGGGACTACTCAGGGAACGAATCGGCGCAAGTGCTCCCTCCACCAGGGCCAGTCGTGCCCGAGCACTCCCGGCCAGATCTCCTGGTGTACCGCGATTCCCTTCGACGTCAGCAGTGAGGCGAAGTCCCGGGAGGCCTGCACGAGATGATCGTGCTCGCCCGTGGCGACGACGATCCCCAGCCGGCCGGCTCTTGTCACCCACTCGTCGTTGTAGTTGGCGATGTAGGCCGTGGGGCAGTGGAAGTAGCAGCTTTCGTCCCAGTAGCCGTCCAGGAACCGGTGGATGTCGAACACCCCGGAAAACGAGATCACCCGCGAGACGAGGTCGGGATGACGAAACGAGAAGTTGGCCGCGTGATACCCGCCGAACGAGGCGCCGAACGTGATCACGTCGTCGCGCTGTGCCTTGCCGCGGATAAACGGGATCAACTCCGAGGCCACATATTGGTCATACTGGTCGTGGCGGTGGACCCGGTAGCTCGGGTGGGCGCCCCGGTTGTACCAGGACTCCTCATCCACGCTGTCCACGCAGCAGACCTGGATCTCGCCGCCGTCGATCTTGTCGGCCAGTCCCGAGATCAAGCCGCCGTCCTCGTTCTGGCTGGCGCGGCCCAGTGACGTGGGAAAGGCCAGCACGGGCCGGCCCCAGTTCCCATACCAGAGAAGCTCCATGGGCCGGCTCAGCGAAGGGCTGTGCCACACGTGATGTTCGCGGTGCACTCGATGACTCCGCGGGAAAGCCTGCTTTACGAACGCCGCACGGTCCCGTATATTACCGCCTTATCTCGAGAAGGAGGAACCCGCCGTGCCCAAGACTGTGGGCATTCTCTACGGGATGGAGCGCACATTCCCTCCCGCTCTGGCCGAGGCCGTCTGTCGACTCTCGGCCGGCAAGGTGACCGCCGAGCCGGTGCGCATCGGTCCGCTGCGGCAGGACCTGCCGCCGGCATACGACGTCATCCTGGATCGGATCAGCCATGAAGTCCCGTTCTACCGCACCTATCTGAAGTGCGCGGCGGCGATGGGCGCGCAGGTCATCAACAACCCGTTCTGGTGGAGCGCCGACGACAAGTTCCTCGACAACGTCGTCGCCCGCGCCGCCGGCGTGGCTGTGCCCAAGACGGTGCTCCTGCCCCACAAGATGCACCCGCCCAACACGTCATCCGACTCGTTCACCAACCTGGCGTTCCCGATCGACTGGGACGGGGTGTTCTCCCACCTCGGCTTCCCGATCTTCCTCAAGCCGGCCGACGGGGGCGGGTGGCGCGACGTGTACAAGGTGAACGACCCGGCAGAGTTCTTCCGCGCCTACGACCAGACGCGCACGCTCTGCATGATGGCCCAGGAGGCCATCGAGTTCACGGAGTATTACCGCTGCTATGGTCTCGGCCGCGACCGGGTCCGCGTGATGCGGTACGACCCGAAGGCGCCCTTCGATCGGCGCTACGTCCGGGACGCCCCGCCCACCGGCGAGAAGCTGCTCGAGAAGATCGAGGCCGACTGCCTGACGCTGTGCGCCGAGCTGGGGTACGACTTCAACACCGTGGAGTTCGCCGTGCGCGACGGCGTGCCGTACGCCATCGACTTCATGAACCCGGCCCCGGACTGCGACAGCTTCTCGGTGGGAGAGGAGAATTTCCAGTGGGTGGTGACCAACGCGGCGGAGATCCTGATCGACCGCGCACTTCACCCGCGGGCGCTGGAGAGCGCCGGACGATGGACGAAGCACCTGGGCGCTTCCGCGGTCGGCAGGCGCTGAGCCGATGATCTCCCGGCCCAGCTTCACCATCGGGATCGAGGAGGAATTCCAGGTCATCGATCCTCAGAGCCGGGAGCTGCGCTCGCACATCGCCGAGATCTTCGAGCAGAGTCAGGAGCACATGAAGGGCCGCCTCAGGGCGGAGCTGCACCAATCGGTGGTCGAGATCGGCACCGACATCTGCACCGACATCAAGGCCGCGCGCAAGGACGTCACCGCCACACGGTCCTTCCTCGCGAAGCTGGCGAGGCAGAACGGGATGCGTATCGCCGCCGCGGGGACGCACCCGTTCTCGCACTGGGCCTCGGTGGGCATCACCGGAGGCAATCCGCGCTACGACAAGCTCATCTCGGATCTGCAGATGGTGGCGCGCGCCAACCTCATCTTCGGTCTGCACGTGCACATCGGGGTCGAGGACCGCGAGACCCAGATAAGGATCATGAACGCCGTGCGGTACTTCCTGCCTCACGTGCTGGCGCTCTCGGTGAACTCGCCCTTCTGGCTCGGGCGCGACACGGGATGGATGTCATACCGGTGCAAGGTGTTCGACAAGTTCCCGCGCACCAACATCCCGGACTTCTTCGCCTCCTATGGGGAGTTCGAGGATTACGTGCAGCTCCTGGTCAAGACAGGATGCGTGCTGGACGGCCGGCAGATCTGGTGGGACGTGAGGCCTCACCCGATCTACACGACGCTGGAGTACCGCATCTGCGACATCCCGATGCGCGTGGACGAGACCATCGCCATCGCGGCGCTGTTCCAGGCCGTCACGGCGAAGCTGTGGCGGCTGCTCACCGGCAATCTGACCTTTCGCCACTACCGCCGTTCGCTCATCATGGAGAACAAGTGGAGAGCGGCGCGATGGGGAATCGGTGCGCGCCTGATCGACTTCGGCAAGGAGGAGGAAGTCCCCTTGCCGAGCCTGACGGCGGAGCTGCTGGAGTTCGTCGATCCGGTGCTGGACGAGCTGGGCTCCCGCCAGGAGGTGGCTTACGCCCTGAAGATCCTGGAGCACGGGACGGGGGCCGACCGGCAGCTCAAGGTGTACCGCAACACGGGCGACCTGAGGGCCGTGATGGACTACGTGGTCAAGGAGACCGAACACGGTCTCGACCTTCAATAAGGAGGGCGGGCTTGGGGATGAGAAAGAGATGGTGAGGGATCTGGCGACGGTGACCTATGACCCGGAGTTCCGGTATGGGGCGCAAAACGCCGTCTTCACATGCCTGAAGGTGCGGCCCGGCGAGAAGGTCGTCTTGATCACGGACGTGCCCTCGCTGCCCATCGGCGCGGCGCTGTATGAGCAGTTCCTCGCCGCCGGCGCCGACGTGGCTCCCTTCATCTTGGAGGAGGTGGCTTCGCGGCCGCTGGAGGGGTTCCCCGACGCCATCGCCCGGCGCCTGGAGGGATCCTCGGTGAGCTGTTTCGCGGCCTCCGCGCAGAAAGGGGAGCTCAAGGCCCGCATCGCCATGACGGCCATCGTCAACGCTCGGAGGATCCGCCATGCGCACATGGTCAACATCACGCCGCGGATCATGCGCGAGGGCATGCGCGCCGATTTCCTCAAGGTGGACGCGCTGTCACGCTGGGTCCTCGAGAGGGTCAGGAGCGCCGGGCGCCTCACCGCATCCACGCCGGCCGGCACGTTTTTGTCCGCCACGTTTTCCTCCGAGATCAAGTGGCTCAAGACCTCCGGCATCATCACACCCGAAAAATGGGCCAACCTCCCCGGTGGCGAGGTGTTCACCGCGCCCGCGCGAGTGGACGGCACCTACGTGGTGGACGGCGTGCTGGGTGACTGGCTCGCGGGCAAGTACGGGGACATGGAGCCTCACCCGCTGACGGTGAGGATCGAGGACTCCCGTATCGCCGAGGTGACGTGCGACCGGCCCGAGATCCTGGCGGACTTCATGTCGTACACCTCCACCGATCCGAACTCGAACAGGGTAGGAGAGCTGGCTCTGGGGACCAACCTGGCGGTCAAGGACGTGATCGGACAGATCCTCCAGGATGAGAAGCTCCCGGGGCTGCACCTCGCCTTCGGACATCCCTACAGCGAACACACCGGCGCGCCGTGGAAGTCCTCCACGCACATCGACATCGTCGGGCGGTGCTTCGATGTCGAGATTGACGGGGAGCCGATCATGAAATGCAGCCGCTTCCTGGTGGATTACGATTCGTTGGCTGCCTGACACGCTGCTCTGAGGGAACCGCCCCGGTGGACACCCGCTTCCGGACCCTCTTCAATGAACGGTACTCAGAGGAGCTGTACGGGCGCATGTGCGCCCTGATGGACGAGAGGCTGGCCACGCCGCGGTTCGAGTTCCGCCTAGCCGAGACCCCGCTGTTGCTGCCCGCGAGCCTGCGCGAGAAGTGCGAGCGCGTGGCGTGGGAAATCCTGGAGATCATCCGCCGTCCCGAGATCATCAGGAAGTGCGAGGCAGCGGTGCCGGACCGCTACCGCGTCCCGCGCGCGGATCCGCTGCCTCACTTCGTGGCGATCGATCTGGGCATCGTGCGGGGAGCCGCCGGAGAACTGGAGCCGCGGCTCATCGAGCTGCAGGGGTTCTCCTCCCTCTACGGAATGCAACTCGTGCAGGGCGGGATCTGGGGCGAGGTGGTGGCCACGCTCCCGGGGATGCCGCCTCGCTGGACCGCGCTCTTTTCCGGGCTGGATCACGATGCTTACGTGAACCTGCTGCGCCGGACGGTCATCGCCGACGCCGATCCCGAGCAGGTCATCCTGCTGGATCTGGACCCGGCCACGCAGAAGACGCGGCCCGACTTTCACGCCACGGCCCGTCTCATCGGCGTGCGCGCCGTGTGCGTGTCGGAGCTGATGCGTGAGGGAAGGAGGTTGCTCGCGCCGAAGGACGGGCGCCGGGTGCCCGTCAGGCGCATCCTGCACCGCGTCGTGTTCGACGAACTCGCTCGCAGGAACATCGCTTTGTGCTTCGACTACCGCGACGATCTCGATGTCGTCTGGGTGTCGCATCCCAATTGGTACTGGATCTGGTCCAAGTACACGCTGCCATTTATCGAGCACCCGGCCGCGCCGCGCACCCGCAGGCTCGACGAGGTGGATCCTCTCCCCGACGACCTGTCGCGCTACATTCTCAAGCCGCTCTTCTCATTCGCCGGACAGGGTGTGCGAGTGGATCTCGATCGGTCCGTCATCGAGGAGATCCCGCTCGGGAAGCGCTCCGGCTTCCTGCTCCAGGAAAAGGTGGAGTACGCGCCGGCGCTCGTGGCGCCCGACGGAACCGGCGTGAAGGCCGAGATCCGGATGATGTTCCTTTGCCCGGAGGACTCCGGGGAGATGACCCTCGCGATCAACCTGTGCCGCCTGTCGCGCGGCAAGATGCACGGGGTCGATCACAACAAGGGGCTCAAGTGGGTCGGGTCGTCCGTCGCGATCTGGCCTGTGGATGAGCGGACGTGATCGTGATTCCGCTGGACACTTGATCCGATCATCCAACCCGCCGGACGAAGCCTTGGGAGGGCTGTGTGACCAGGACGAACTGCGCCCTGTGCGGCAACCTGGAGGCGGCCGGCACACTCGCGGAAGCCGCCTGGCTGGCGCCCAAGGTGCTTGAGACTCTCGCGGGCGACCATCCGGGATGGAAGCGGGAGGATGGCTCTTGCCCGGCCTGCGTGCAGGAAGCGTTGCTGCGGACCCTTCTGGGCCGAGGCGACGCCGGGTTGCACGACGGCATCCAGAGCGTGTGGCCCCTCGACAGCGAGGCGGCGTTCGGCGTTCTGCCGACGCCGCTGCGGATGCATGCCGACCCGCGATACACCGGCAGGAAAGTCACCATTGCCCTTGTGGATTCGTCGTTTCAGCCTCATGCCGATCTCACGCGCCCGCGGAATCGCATCCGCGCGTGGGCCGACGCGGGGGAAGATCCTGTCGTCTCCCGGCGATTCGGTGAGCACGAGGCGCCCCGATGGCCCGGCTCCGCCGCCGCGGCGCCCTGGCAGTGGCATGGCCTCATGACCAGCGCCGTGGCCGCCGGCAACGGCTGGTTGAGCCACGGTCTGTATCGTGGCTTGGCAAGCGAGGCCGATATCATCCTGGTGCAGGTCAGGCAGGCCGACGGCAGGATCACCAACGAGAGCATCTCCCGCGCCCTACGGTGGCTGGGGCGCGAAGGGGCCGCGATGGGGCTTCGCGTGGTGAGCCTGTCGGTGGGCGGCGATCCGATCCTCCCGGGCGGGATCGATCCTGTCGATGAGGCGATCTCCTACCTCGTTGAACGGCGCATCACCGTGATCGCCGCCGCGGGCAACGATGAAGAGAGACGCCTCGTGCCGCCCGCCGCATCCCCCGCGGCCCTGACCGTCGGCGGCCTCGACGACAAGAACACGTTCGACCACGCCGAGGTGGAGTTGTGGCATAGCAACTACGGCGAGGCCGCCAACGGCGCCGCGAAGCCGGAGCTGGTGGCGCCGAGCATCTGGGTTGTCGCGCCGCTGCTGTCCGGAACCAAGAAGGCCGCCGAGGCGATGGAGCTGTTCGCGAGACGCGCGGAAGGCGACCCAGCCGCCGAATCCCTCATCGCCGAGATGAAGCTCGTGACGCCGCACTACCATCACGTGGACGGAACGAGTGTGGCGGCCCCGCTGGTGGCGAGCGTCGCCGCATGCGTGATTCAGGCCAACCCAGCGCTGGAACCGAGGCTGGTGCGCAAGGTGCTCCTGGATGCGAGCCGGCCGGTGCCGGGCGCGTCGAAGGATCGCCAAGGCGCGGGCGCCCTGGATGCGGGCCAGGCCGTGGCCCGCGCGTTGCGCGAGCAGCACGGCGCTCTCGCCGGGAAGCTCTACTCGCCGCAAGTGGACTCATCCACCCTCACCTTTGTCCTGCACGATCACGATGTGCACGAGGTGCAGTTGTTCGGGAGCTGGGACGATTGGCGCGCGCCCGGCCGGAAGGCGGCGCTCGTTGAGCCCGGAGTCTGGGAAGTCAGACTCGCGAGGCCCGGACCAGGCCGGTATTCCTACAAGTTTCTCCTGGACGGCACCCGCTGGCTCGACGATCCCGACAATCCCCACAAGTCACCCGACGGCTTCGGCCGCCTCAACAGCCTGGTGGACGTCTGAGGCATGCCGGTTGAATCATTCACACGCAGAACCGATAATCACCGCCTCTTGTCCCACGCATCGATGGGAGAAGTAGCTCCGGGATCCGTACAGGAGGAAAGCGGCGCGCGATGGAACGACGCAAGCAGATGGCAGGAAGACATAGACGGCGCGTCGAGGTCCGCTACGGGCCGGGAGAGCCCAAGTGCACGGGCTACTCCGGCAACCTCTCGGGAACGGGAATGATGATCCGCGCCACGCGCGTCTTCGCGCCGGGTACCTTGCTGAACCTGGAGCTGAGACTTGCGGACAGGACCATCAGGCTGCGCGGCAAGGTGACGTGGGCGCGCGAGGGAAACGTCCAGCTCCTGCCCACGGGCAAGGTGGGGTTGGGGGTCAGGTTCGTGGACCCCCCGCCGGAGCTGGCCGAGATCCTGACCTGACGCGACGCCACTGTGCTTCAACTCCTGCTCGCGCAGGGGGAAGGTCGGGCGCAACGGTCCTTGTGCTTGCGGCAGCAGCCGCAAGCACAAGAGGTGCTGCTCCTTGACACCTTCCGGCGGCGCGGCATACGATGAGATATTCGTCGCGAACCGCCAATCTAACGGGGAGTTGTGTGGACCCGGTCCTCAAGAGCCTGATCCACTATCAAGAGCTTTCCTTGCAGTTGAGCCGCCTCAACGGGCGCCTCGAAGAGTTCCCCCGGCAGATCCAGACCATTGACTCCGAGCTGGAAACCGCCGCCGGCGCCATGGCCGCGGCCCGCGCCGCTGTGTCGGACCACCAGAAGGACAGGCGAGGCCACGAGATGGAGCTCCAAGATCTCGAGGTGAGGCTCAAGAAGTACAACAGCCAGCTCATGCTCGTGAATACCAACGACGAGTACCGCGCGATGCAGCACGAAATCGCCGGAGTCAAGAAAAAGATCGACGAGGTCGAGGAAAAGATCCTCCTTCTGATGGAAGAGGCCGACTCCGGGAATCACCGCATGAAGGAAGAGGAGAAGGCGCTCGAAGACAGGAGGAAGGAGGCCGAGGCGCGCAAGGCCGCGGTCCGCGAGGAGCAGGGCGCGATCGAGCAAGAAGCCTCGCACGTGGCGGCGGCCTACCGGGCCGCTCGGGCGGCTCTTACCGCCGATGTCCTCGAGATGTTCGATCGCATCGCCGGCAAGCGCAATGGCGTGGCCCTCGCCCGCGCCCGCGAGGAGCGATGCCAGGAGTGCAATGTCCGCATCAGACCGCAGGTCTTCCAGGAGATCAAGCGCAACGACCAGCTCATCCAGTGCGACTCCTGCAAGAGAGTTCTCTACTACGTCGACGAGACGCCCCCCTCCGAGGCGCCGGCCGCCGACGCGCCCGCTTGAGACCACCGCCTTGATCGCGCACATCGACGGAGGATCGCGCGGCAACCCGGGCGAGGCCGGTTTCGGCGTCTACATCCAGAGCGAAGAGGGGCAAGAGGTGGCCTCCCTGTACGGCTATCTCGGGATCCAGACCAACAACGTCGCCGAATACGCCGGTTTGCTGGCCGCGCTGAAGTATGCCGTCGATCACGGCGTCAGCCGCCTCGCGATCCGATCCGACTCCGAGCTGCTCGTGCGGCAGATCAACGGGCAGTACCGCGTGAGGAACACACGGTTGCAGCAGCTCCACGCGTCGGCACGGTCGCTGATGCGCCACGTGGGCGCGGTCACGGTCGGTCACGTGCGGCGCGAACAGAACAAGGACGCCGATCGACTTGCCAACCTGGCCATGGACACGAAGCGGGATCAGCCCCAAGGCGTCGCCGCGGGCCTGTTATGACGAATGGTGCCACGACGACTCAGGCCGGACTCCGTCGCAGCATCGATCAGGTCACCGCGCGGCTGGAGCAGGCGGCGGGCCGGGCCGGGCGAGATCCTTCTCGAATCGTCCTGATCGCCGTGACGAAGACCGTGCCGGTGGAGAGCATCCGCGCCGCCGTCGAGGCCGGGATCACGCATCTGGGGGAGAACAGGGTGCAGGAGGCGGCCCTGAAGATGCCTGAGCTTTCGGCAATGGGCGCCGGCGTGAGGTGGCACTTGATCGGCCACCTGCAGTCCAACAAGGTCGGCAAAGCCGCGGAGCTGTTCGGCTGGGTGCACTCCGTGGACAGTCCCGAGCTGGCTCGCAGGCTGGACGGCCAGGCCGGGCAGCGCGGCAAGATCATCGACGTTCTCTTGCAGGTGGACCTGGGCCATGAGCCCACCAAGCATGGAGTTGACGAGGGACGGCTGGCCGATCTGGCCGCCGAGGTGGCTTCGCTGCCACGGCTCAGGCTGCGCGGGTTGATGACCATTCCGCCGCTCTTCGACGACGCGGAGTCCTCGCGACCCTATTTCCGGCGGCTCCGCCTGCTGAGGGACACACTGGCTGCCCGGGGGCGGGATCTGCCCGAGCTCTCGATGGGGATGACCGGCGACTTCGAGGTGGCGGTGGAAGAGGGAGCCACGATGGTGCGCGTGGGGCGCGCTCTTTTCGGCGAGCGCCCTCAGGCAGGGTAGAGGCTGAATGTGCCCCCGTGGGAGCCGGGTTGCCGCCGCGCCCGTGAGGACATAAATATGAGAGCGGCCGGTGCCCGGAATGGGGCCAGCAAGGCGGGGGAGCCGGAGAATTGATTCGCCATCAACCCAGCAGGAGAGGGGAGCCCGGATGATCATCACGCCGCTCGAGATCGAAGGACACGAGTTCAAGAAGAAGATGCGGGGCGTCGACGCCGATGAGGTCAAGGCGTTCCTGAGCCTGGTGGCCGAGGAGTTCGAGAAGCTCGTCGTCGCCAACGGCAGGCTTCAGGAGGAGGTCACGGAGCTCAGGGAGCGTCTCGGCGAGCTGCGCGAGCGGGAGCGGATCCTCAAGGAGACGATGCTGACCGCCCAGCGGATGTCACAGGAGATGAAGCAGGAATCCCTGAGAGCGCGTGACCTCATCGTGAAGGAAGGCGAGATGAAGGCCGAGCAACTCCTTGCGCACGCGCGATCGCGCGCCGGCGATCTGGAGGCGGTGATCGCCGATCTGAAGATGGAGCGCGACGCCTTCGAGGCATCCCTCAAGAGCATGCTCGAGCAGCACCTCAAGCTCATCGAGATGCGCTCGGAAGGTGAGGACCTCGCCTCTCGCCTTCGTTTCATGCGCAGGAAGCAGGCCGGTGCCGTGCAGACCATGACGGCCGGCTCGGAAAAGGCCGAGTCGTAGCCCGATGGATCACCAGGGCTGACAGGAGGAGACGTGATTCGGGCGGATCTGGTCATCGTTGACGCCGCCCAGTTGCTGACCCTGAGAGGTCCCGTCCCGCGCCTGCGCGGAAACCTGAGGGAGCTCTCGATCATCAGCGGTGGATGTCTTGCGGCCCGTGAGGGCCGCATCGTTTTTGTGGGCAGCCGCGACCAGTTCGAGGCGGAAGTATCTACGGACGACGAGGCCCAGGTGATCGACGCCACCGACCAGGTGGTGATGCCGGGCTTCGTGGACGCCCACACGCACCTGGCTTTCGCGGGCAGCCGCGAGGACGAGTTCGCGCGCCGCCTTGCCGGAGCCACCTACCAGGAGATCGCCGCGGCCGGGGGCGGGATCATGTCCACCGTCCGCGCCACGCGGAAGGCCACCAGCGAGGAGCTGCTCGACGCCGTGACCTCCCGAATGGACACGATGCTGCTGGAAGGAATCACGACGTGCGAGGCCAAGAGCGGCTACGGCCTCACGCTCCACGACGAGCTGCGTTTGCTGAGGACGCTGCGGCAGGCGAGCGATGCCCATCCCATAGACGTCATCACGACATTCCTCGGAGCGCACACCGTTCCGCGGGAGTACCGCGAGGAGCGTGAAGCATACGTCCGCCTCGTGATCGAGACGATGATTCCGGCGGTGGCGGCCGAGCGTCTCGCCGAGTTCTGCGACGTGTTCTGTGATGAAGGAGTGTTCACACTGGAGGAGTCGCGGCGGATCCTGACGGCTGGCAGGAACGCTGGCCTCACGCCGCGCTTGCACGCCGATCAGCTCGCCGCCACCGGCGGGGCCGAGCTGGCGGCGGAGCTTAAAGCGGCCTCGGCCGATCATCTGGAGCACGCCAGCGACCACGGACTCCTGATGATGGCACGGGAGGGCGTGGTGGCCGTGCTGCTTCCCGGCGCGGGCTTCTGCATGAAGCAGAGACATCAAGCCCCCGCGAGACGCATCATCGATATGGGAATCGCGCCGGCCCTGGCCACCGATCTGAACCCGGGCACTTGCAACACGGAGTCG
>JAWPNA010000218.1:0-4802 GCA_045402695.1 Acidobacteriota bacterium | reverse complement strand
GCCGCGTGGGTGCACAGTTGAGCAAGAGGGCGGGACGGCTGGCGACTCTTGCCTGCCTCGTGCTGTTGGTGACGGCCGGCTGCGCGACGTCCCGGCTCGCCCGGATGGCGACGGTGGAGGAGGACCGCGGGAACTTCGATCAGGCGGTGCTCGCCTACGCCAAACTGAGGGCCCAGGAGCCCACCAGCAACCGATGGGTCATCAACCTGACCCGGGTGAAGTTGAAGGCCTCCCAGGCGCACTTCAAGACGGCTCAGCAGTACCGCGAGGCAGGCCACCTCGAGCTCGCCATCGGGGAGCTGCAGCAGGCGGTGACTCTGGATACGACCAACGCCTATGCCCAGACCGAGCTGGACAAGGCCCTCCAGGATTACGAAAGGGCGCGGCAGGCCGAGTCCCTGACCGAGATGGAGAAGATGAAGGAGCAGGCGCGCAAGTCGCAGGGCGTGCCGCTGCTGGATCCGAAATCGAACATTCCCATCCGTTTCAAGTTCCGCGATGCGGAGGTGGGCACCATCTACGAGGCCCTGTCGAAGACCACCGGGATCAACTTTCTCTACGACCCGAAGCTCGACCTGAAGAAGAAGATCACCATCGAGCTCACCAACGTGCCGTTCGAGAAGGCGATGGACACCCTCATGTTCACCAACAAGCATTTCTTCAAGGTGATCGACGAGAACACCATCGTCATCTCGGACGACAACCAGCAGAAGAGGCGAGAGTACGAAGACGAAGTGATCAAGACCTTCTTCCTGTCCAACGCGGACGTGAAGGACGTGCAGTCCCTGCTGCGCACGATGCTCGATTCCCGCAAGCTGACGACCAACGCACAGCTCAACGCCATCACGATTCGCGACACTCCCAACAAGGTCGCGATCGCCGAGAAGATCATCCGCGCCAACGACAAGGCCAAGGCGGAGCTGGTCGTGGACGTGGAGCTGCTCGAGGTCAGCCGCACAGTCAGCAAGACGCTGGGAATCAACCTCACGCCCAGGCAGTACAACATCCAGTGGGATGGCCCCGATCGTCTGCCGCTCAACAACCTGGGACTGCTGAACCAGCTCGGCCTCTACAGCCTCGGCCCCATCCCGAGGGTGACGATTGACTTCCTGAAAAGCGACAGCGGCACCCGCACGATCGCCAAACCGCAGCTCAGGGTGACGGAGGGGGAGAAGGCCAATCTCCACATCGGCGACTCTGTGCCGATCCCCGCCACCACCTTCAACACGACCGGGACAGTGGGTGGATCGGTCGTCCCGATCACGTCGTTCACCTACCAGGAGGTCGGCATCGTCATCTCCATCGAGCCGCGCGTGCACCACAACAAGGAAGTCACGCTCAAGCTCAACGTGGAGGTGAGCCAGCTCGGCGAGCGGGTGGACGCGGGCCAGGGGGTCAGCCAGCCCTCGATCAACACACGGCAGATCGACACGATCATCCGGCTCAAGGACGGCGAGGCGAACCTTCTGGCCGGCCTCATCCGGGATGATGGCACATCGAGCAAGTCGGGCTTCCCTGGACTCATGGACGTGCCGGGGCTGAGCAAGATCTTCTCCAGCACGACCGACACACGCCGTGAGACGGATCTGATCCTCACGTTGACGCCTCACATCATCCGTGTGCCCGACATCAGGCAGGAGGACCTCGACGCCCTCTGGATAGGCAACGAGGCGAACCCGCATCTGCGCGGCGATGCGGGCAGCGTGTTCGCCACCCCGTTCACGGCGCGCGCCGATGGCGCCGAGGGTGACGAGGATGAGGAAGGCGAGGGAGAGGATGCCGGCTTGCCTGAAGGCGCCCCGGCCCCATCACCTGCCCCCTCCCTATCACCTGCTTCGGAGAAGAAGCCCGACTCGGGGCAGCAGCCGGCCGGGAAGGCGCCGTCGCGGGGGACTCCTGCGGCCCAGGCGGGCCGGCAGGGCGCGGCCCCTGGAGGTGAAGCAGGCGCCGCGCCCGCGACGACACCCGAGGGGACGCCGCGTGAGGGCGGCGCGGCCGCCGGCGGCCCGATGAACCTGACCCTCGCCCCGGCGCGCCTCAACGTCGCCGCGGGGGGATCGTTCTCGGTGAACCTGTTGGTCAACAACGTGCAGAATCTCCAGAAAGTGTCCATGACCCTTTCGTACGACCCCACCGTCATCGAGTTCGACTCGGGGCTCGAGGGGATCATCATGAAACAGGACGGCACTCAGACACTGTTCTCCGCGAGCAAGGCGGCCGACGGCCAGGTCGTCGTGGAGGTCTCGCGGCAGGGAGGAACCTCGGGCATCTCGCGTGGCGGGGCGCTGGCGGCGCTCAGATTCAAGGCCCTGGCCGGCGGCAAGGCGACCCTATCCTTCGGGTCGGTTCAGGTGGAGGCGTTCGACGGCAGCCCGATCGCGGTGAACCCGACGCAGAGCGAGATCACGGTGCTGAACTGATGAGACAGAAAGGCGTGACGCTGCTCGAAGTGCTGATCACGATCGCGATCCTGCTGGTCCTGGCGGCCGTGGCGATCCCGGTCGCGCGCACCGCCATCAAGCGCGGCAAGGAGCTGGAGCTGCGCGCGGCGCTGCGGGACATGCGCAACGCGATCGATCAGTACAAGAAATATGCCGACCAGGGGTTGATCCAGCCGGAAGGGCTGGAGAGCGAAGGGTACCCCAAGGACCTCGAGACTCTCGTGGAAGGCGTCAGCCAGGTCGGTGCGATCGACAAGAAGCTCCGGTTCCTGAGGCGCATTCCCAAGGATCCGATGACCAACACGACCGAGTGGGGCTTAAGATCGCTTCAGGACGACCCCAACTCGCTGTCGTGGGGGCACCAGAACGTCTTCGATGTGTACACGCAGAGCGAGGCGACGGGCCTGGACGGGACGCCGTACAACACATGGTAGGAAGGCAGCCATCATGAGCAGGACGCGGCGTCAAAGCCGTTGCAGCGGCCCCGGCGGGCACATTCAAGCTGGGTTCACCTTGATCGAGCTGATCATCGTGGTGGCGATCATCGGGATTCTCGCGGTGATCGCCGTTCCGATGCTGAGAGACGCGCCGCTGAGGGCCCGCGAGGCGGCGCTCAAGACCAACCTGCACGTGATGCGCGAGTCGATCGATCAGTACTTCGCGGACAAGGCCCACTACCCGGCCAGCCTGGAGACGCTCGTGGAGGAGGGGTACATCAGGGCCATCCCCCTGGACCCGTTCACCGAGTCGACCAACACGTGGCAGCAGATCCCGCCCGAGGACAAGGGGGATGCGCTGCCGGAGGAGGAGGAAGCCGGTACGGCCGGGGTCTTCGATGTCAAGAGCGGCTCGGACAAGACTGCGCTGGACGGAACGTTCTATGCGGACTGGTGAGGGAGGCGGCGAACGACGATGAGTGGATGTATGATGGTTGAACAAAGTGGGAGCACAATGAGACGGTCGCCAAGGATCTGGACGGTGGCCTTGATGGCTCTGGCACTGCTGCCCGCGTTCGCCGGGTGCGAGAACAACTCCGATCCCACGGCCCCGGCCGACTCGACGATCACCGTCTCGGCCAACCCGCAGACGGTGGTGGTGCCCACCGGCCAGCAGGGGACCACCGAGATCACGGCCACTCTCCGATCCAAGAACGGTACGCGGCTGCCTGATCAGGAGATCACGTTCTCCTCGACGGCCGGAACACTGGTGCCGCCGGCCGAGACCGCGCTCATCTCCGACGACCAGGGACAGGCCAAGTGCTCGCTGGTGACCACCAGCTCGGCCACGATCACCGCGCGCTCCGGTGGCATCTCGGGCATGACGCAGATCCAGACGGCGCCGGGGGACCTCGCCCAGTTCGAGCTCCTCGTGGCCCCGGTGCAAGTGCTGACGAACTGCAACGACGAGCTGACGTTGACGGCCACGGTCCGGACCACCACCGGCGATCCGGTGGCGGGAGTGCTGGTGATCTTCGACGAGGATTCGACAACACTTCTGGCGGGCAGCTTCTCCCCGGGGACTCAGCGCACGACGGACGTGGCGGGCGAGGCGGTCGTCACCTGGAGGCCGAGCCAGTCGCAGTGCGAATCGAAGTGCACTGATGCCGGCGATCCCAACGGGACGGGCGATTGCGGAAACCTCATCTTCTTCGCCAGCGACATCACCGGCACCTTCGAGTCGACCGGGGTCGACGTGATCGAGGCCATCCCCTAGAGGCAGCGATGCATCCTGCGCCCCGCCACGATCGGATCACAAGCCGCCCCGGGCAGGACGAGGCAGGCCATCTCCTCGTCGGCCTGATGGTGCTCGTGGCCGTCATGCTGATCATGCTGGCGGTGACGGGGCAGAGCTGGTCCTTCATCATGCGCCGCGACAACGAGGCGGAGATGATCTTTCGCGGTGAGCAGTACATCAGGGCGCTGCAGTTTTTCTATAACGAGAACAGCGGCTTCCCCAACGACCTCAAGATACTCGCCCAGAAGGGCGGCCCGCATCGTCACCGCTACATCAGGAAGCTGTACAGCGACCCGATGGCCAAGGACGGCAAGTGGGGGCTGCTGTACCTGTCGCCCACGGGGAACGGATTCGTCAACATCTACGCCTCTCCCTCCCAGGCGGACCTGGCCTTCGCGGCGGGAGGGCTCGGCGAGGACAAGGGCGGCGAGGAAGGAGACTTCTTCGCTTCGCCCGGGCCGGGCGGAAAGCCCTCAACCAAGGGCGGGCAGCAGGAGCCGCCCAAAAACTACACCCAGTTTACAGGGGAGCAATTCAAGGCGATGGGCGGAGAGCTGACGGGACTCCCCATCGTGGGCGTGGTGCACAAGAAGAAGGAGACGGGCCTGAAGCTGTACCGCAACATGG
>JAWPNA010000449.1:0-9117 GCA_045402695.1 Acidobacteriota bacterium | reverse complement strand
TGTTCCAGGAGCTGCAGGCGATCGAGGCCGAGCAACCCGAGTTGCGCACCGCCGATTCGCCCACCCAGCGCGTCGGAGGCAAGCCTCTGGACAAGTTCGCAACCTATCGTCACGCGCGGCAGATGCTCAGTCTCCAGAACGCTGCCGACTCCACCGAGATGCGAGAGTGGCACGAGCGCGTGGCAGCCGATGGTCAGCAGCTCTGGTGCGAGCCGAAAATCGACGGGGCGGCCGTTGAGCTGGTGTACGAGAAAGGCCGGCTCGCCGTGGGCTCCACGCGCGGCGACGGCTGGATCGGCGAGGATGTGACGGCGGGCATCCGCACCATCCGAGGCGTGCCGCTGGCGCTGCGTCCGTCAGGCAAACGCCCGCCCGCCCTCCTGGAGGTGCGCGGCGAGGTATACATGAACAAGCAGGACTTCCAGCGCTTCAACCGCCAGGCCGACGAGCGCGGCGAGAAGGTGTTCGCCAATCCGAGAAACGCGGCCGCGGGCACTCTCAGACAGCTCGATCCGCGCGTGACCGCCTCGCGGCCTCTGAGGATCCTCTTCCACGGGCTGGGGCGGGTGGAGGAGATGCCGCAACAGACGCAGGAGGAGGCCATGCGCTGGCTGGATGGCCTCGGCCTCATGACCGCGCTGAAGTGGGCGAGGCTGTGCGTGAGCCTCGAGCAGGTCGAGCGTTACTACGCCGACGTCGAAGGACAGCGGGAGGAACTGCCGTTCGAGATCGACGGCGTGGTGGTGAAGGTGAACGATCTGGAGGCGCAGCGGCGCCTGGGCGTCCGGTCTCGCAGCCCCCGGTGGGCGGTGGCGTACAAGTTCGCGCCGCGGGAGGCGGAGACGACGCTCCTGGACGTCAAGGTGCAGGTCGGACGCACGGGAGCACTGACCCCTGTCGGAGTGATCGATCCCGTCACGGTCGGCGGCGTGACGATTACGAGCGTCACGCTGCACAACTGGGACTTGATCCGGGAGAAGGGCCTGAAGATCAAGGATCGTGTGATCGTGACCCGGGCCGGAGACGTCATCCCCGAGATCGTGCGGCCGATCCTGGAGAAGCGGCCCGCTGACGCCCACGAGCCGAAGGCGCCGGACAAGTGCCCCGCGTGCGGATCGAAGGTGGCCATCCCCGAAGGGGAGATCATTCCGAGGTGCCCCAACATCGGCTGTCCGGCGCAGGTGAAGGGGCGGATCCTGCACTTCGCGTCGCGCACGGCGATGGACATCGACGGCCTGGGCGAGAAACTGGTGGACCAGCTCGTTGACCGGAAAATCGTCCGCGACCCTTCGGACCTGTACGATCTGAAGCGGGATGACCTGGCGGCGCTGGAGAGGATGGCCGACAAATCGGCCGCCAATCTCGTGGACTCGATCGAGAGATCGCAACGCACGACTCTCCCGCGGCTTCTCCACGCGCTGGGGATCCGCCACGTGGGCGAGGCGTCCGCCGCGGCCCTCGCCCGCCACTTCCGCTCGATCGAGAAGGTGCGCCTTGCCGGCCGCGAGGAACTGATGCAGGTGGAAGACGTCGGCCCGGCCGTCGCTGAAAGCATCGTGGATTTCTTCTCGGACGAGGCGAACGCGCGCTGCGTGAAACGGCTGCTACGGGCCGGAATCGTCTACCCGGAGCCCCCTGAGTCGTCGCCGCGCACCTCCGGCCCGCTTGCGGGGATGGTCCTGGTCCTCACCGGAGAGCTCGATTCAATGACGCGTGAGAAGGCGAAGGAGCTGGCCGAGTCGCTCGGCGCCGAAGTGGCCGCCTCGATCACGAAGAAGGTCACGCACGTGGTGGCCGGGCCGGGCGCCGGCGGCAAGCTGGCAAAGGCGCGGGCGCTGAAGCTCCCGATCCTCGACGAGGAGGAATTCCTGAAGCTCGTCCGGTAGTGGGGGGACGCGCCCGGTTGCCAGCGCGGGCGCCCGCGTCTATCTTCTGTGGTCTCATGGAACGCCCTTCCATCTCAATCATCATCCCCGCCCACAACGAGGAAAGCGGCCTGCCGGAGGTGATCGACGGACTGCGCGCCCGCATGGAAGCCTGCGGGCGCCCGTTCGAGATCATCGTCGTGGACGACGGCAGCAGCGATGGCACGGCCTCGGTGGCGGGGAGCCGGGGCGTCACGGTGCTCCGCCACAAGACCAATCGCGGGTATGGCGCGGCTCTGAAGACCGGTATTCGCGCCGCGAGCGGTGCCCACATCCTGATCTGCGACGGCGATGGCACCTACCCACCCGAGGCCATCCCCACCTTGCTTGACCGGATCGACGACCACGACATGGTGGTGGGAGCGCGCACGGGACCGTCGGTGGACATCCCACTCCCGAGGCGCGTGGCGAAGTGGTGCTTGAGACGGCTGGCCATCTACCTCTCGGAGTCCGACATACCCGATCTGAACTCCGGGCTGCGGGTCTTTCGCAGGCAGGCGGCGCTGGACTACTTCGCGATCCTGCCATCGGGCTTCTCGTTCACCACCACCATCACACTGGCCATGCTGTGCAACGAGGGCTCGGTGATGTACGTGCCGATCAACTATGGAAAACGGCGCGGACGATCCAAGATCCGACCTCTTCGCGACTCGTTCAACTTCTTCACGCTGATCCTGAGGACGATCCTGTACTTCAACCCGTTGAAGATCTTCGTGCCGGTGAGCCTGATTGCCGGGCTGATGTTCGCCCTCTCGCTGTCCTACGATCTGTTCGTCCTGAAGGATCTCACCGAAAAGACGCTCATCTTTCTGTTCGGGGCCGTCCAGCTCCTGGCCGTCGGTGTGCTCGCCGACATGATCACGAAACGGATGTACGGAGGACGGTCGTAGATGCACGCCGACTCCGGCACGGCGCCCCGCGCCCCCGCCGATCACAAGGCGCGTCAGGTGGAGATGCACCGGCACCTCGCGGCCGAGTACAAGGTCCGGTACGGGGCTCCTTTCTCCGCCTGTTTCCAGAGCTTCTGGAACGACGAGCTGCTGGATCTGCTGCCCGAGCGGATCGAGGCACCGGCGCTGGACGCCGGCTGCGGCACGGGGATCCTCCTTCCCGACCTGTTGCGCCGCTGCGATCGCGTGTACGGCGTTGACCTCAGCCCCGACATGCTCCGGCAGGCGCGCGAGCGGGCGCCTTGGGTGTCCGAGCTGAAGGAAGGGGACCTCGAGGCGCTGCCGTTTCCTGCCGGTTTTTTTCTCACGGTGGTGTGTCGAGGGTCGCTGCATCACGCGGCGTCACGGGGCGAGGCGATCGCGCAGGTATACCGCGTCCTGGCGCCGGGAGGGCTGCTGGCTCTCACGGAGCCGTCGGACGACTTCCCGCCGGTGCGCTGGGCGCGATGGGTGCTGTACCGCTTCTCCTCGAAGTTCGATCCCCACGATCGTGCCTTCACGCGGCGCGATCTGGAATCTCTGCTTTCCTCGGCAGGCTTCGAGCTGATCCGAATCAAAAGGTTCGGCTATCTGTCGTATCTGATCTGCGGTTTTCCCGACGTGCTGCCGCTCATCCGGTATCTGCCCTTCAAGCTGCCGCTGACGCGCCTGCTGGCTCGCTTCGATCGGTTTGTCTCGAGAGTGCCCATCGTGAGGATGGCTTCGTTCCACATCATGGCGCTTGCGAGAAAACCCCCAACGCCGCTCGCGCCGGGCGCTTAGGGTTGAATGTCCGATCCGATGCAAGCATGAATCGCGCAGCCCGTTTCGCCTATCGGTTTGTCGGACCTCTCGTGTTCGTGGCGCTCGTGTGGCGCACGGACCGCTCCGACGTGGAGGAAGTGTGGCGCCGCGGCGTTCCGGCGCTCCTGTGGGGGGCGGCCGGGCTCAATGTCGTGATCATCCTGGTGAAAGCCTGGCGATGGCGCCACCTCATGATGATGCAGCGGATCCTCTACGGCTACGCGCCGGCCGTCCGGTACTACGCCATCGGGTCTGCGATGGCCGCGTGGACCCCGGGCCGCCTCGGCGACTTCACCAAGGCAATCGCGGTTCACAGGGATCGCAAGGTGGGCCTGGGCCGCGCGGCCTCCTCGGTGATCGCGGACCGGCTGATGGATGCGCTCGCGATGGCGGCCGTGGCCTCCGCGGGCGCGGCGGCACTCCCGGGGCGGCACGGCGCTGTCAGGGCGTCGCTCGTCTCGGTAGGAGTCGTGGTGGCGATGGTGGTGGGGTGGATCGCGACGCGCCGACCGGGCGGGAGGATGCTGCGCGGCGGAGCGGAACTGCTGATGTCGCCCTTCAGCTCGGCGCGGGATGGCGCGGGAGCGCTGCTGGGCGGCATGAAGGACTTGGCGCGGCCAGCGCTGGTGATTCCGGCAGGGGTCACTGTGGCGGCCACCGCGGTGACCTTCCTGCAGGGCTACCTCGTCGCGTGCGGCCTGGGCCTGCATGTGGGGTTCGGGACCTTATCAGTGGCGCTGGCCGCCGTCAGCATCACATCGCTGCTGCCCGTGTCGGTGGGCGGCATCGGCACCCGTGAAGCCACGCTGGCCGTCTTTCTCGGTCCGGGTGGGACAGGAATGGCGGAGATCATCGGATTCTCCGTGGCGACGCTGCTCGTGATCAACGGCAGCACCGCCGTGCTGGGCGCGGCGGCGTGGATGTCGAGGCCATCGCCATCCGAGAATGTGACGGCGTGAAGACAGTGATTATCCTCCCGCTGGACGGGGTCGCGCCGCATGCCCTAGAATACCCCCCTTCGGTGGGCGGCTAGCTCAGCTGGGAGAGCGCCGCGTTCGCAACGCGGAGGTCGAGGGTTCGAGCCCCTTGCCGTCCACCAATCGATCCCGGACATCGAGAAAGACCCGCATACCACCGGCGCAGTTGTGGCACAATCGGTCCACTCAGACACGGCATGCGGGGGGCGGATCCCGGCCCGAGGGAACTCTCCCTCCGAGAGCTCGTATGAGGCACGGCGAGCGGGACGCGGGCCAAGGGACGGCGGAGTTGCCGGCCGGACTCTGCGCGCGTCGCCTCTTTCCATTTTTCCACGAGGGGGAAGCAGATGCTGCGCAAACTCATGATGTGCGCCCTGGCCGGAGCGCTCCTGTGCCTGCCGGTGTATGCCCAGACGGTGGATGAGATCATCGCGAAGAACGTCGAGGCGCGAGGAGGCAAGGACAAGCTCAAGTCGATCCAGTCGGTGAAGATCACGGGCCGGATGACGTTGGGACCGGACGGCGAGGCGCCGTTCGTCTGGAAGTGGAAGAGGCCCAGCATGCTCCGCATGGAGTTCACCGTTCAGGGCATGACCGGCATCCAGGCTTTCGACGGCAAGGGCGGCTGGATGGTGATGCCCTTCTTGGGCAAGAAGGACCCGGAGGCGATGTCCGATGACGACATCAAGGAGGTCGAAGATCAGGCCGACTTCGAGGGTCCCCTGGTGAACTACAAGGAGAAGGGCAATCAGGTCGAGCTGGCGGGCAAGGAATCGATCGAGGGGACCGAGGCATACAAGATCAAGCTGACCCGCAAGAGCGGCGACGTCTCTTACATCTATCTCGACAGCGGCGCCTACCTGGAGATCAAGGAAGAGGGCAAGCGAAAGTTGCACGGCCAGGAGATCGAATACGAGAGCAGCAGCGGCGACTACAAGGACATCGGCGGCGTGATGATCGCCCACTCGATCGAGAGCAAGCCCAAAGGAGCGCCCGCGGGCCAGACGATCACCTTCGACAAGATCGAGATGAACGTCGACCTGCCCGACGCCGAGTTCAAGATGCCCGAGGTGAAGAAGACCGAGGCGGGCCAGTGAAGCGGCTGGCCCTGGCGGCGCTCGTGGGTGCCGCACTGGCTGTGCCGGCCCTCGCCTTTGGCCAGGTCAAGATCACCACGGACACCTTCGGCGGACTGCGGGCCCGCTCCATCGGTCCCGCCGTGATGAGCGGGCGCGTGGCGGCCATCGACGCCGTGGCGGACGATCCCCTCACGATCTACATCGGCGCGGCGAGCGGGGGCGTGTGGAAGTCCACCGATGCCGGCACCACCTTCAAGCCGGTCTTCGACGAGCAGATCCAGTCGATCGGCGCCATCAGAGTTGACCCTTCCAACCCGAAGACGGTCTGGGTGGGCACGGGTGAGAGCTGGACGCGCAACAGCGTCTCGGTGGGCAACGGCGTCTACAAGAGCACCGACGCGGGCGACACCTGGCAGAACATGGGCCTTCCGGACTCCGAGCGGATCGCCCGCATTGCCGTGGACCCGAAGGCGGGCGACACCGTGTACGTGTGCGCCACGGGCCATCTGTGGGATGCCAACGAGGAGCGCGGAGTCTACAAGACGGCCGACGGGGGGAAGATCTGGCAACGCGTCCTGTTCGTGGACAAGGAGACGGGCTGCTCGGACCTGACGATCGACCCGCAGGATCCTCGCATCCTGTACGCCGGCATGTGGCAGTTCCGCAGGCGGCCCGACTTCTTCGCCTCGGGCGGGCCTGGCAGCGGTCTGTACAAGTCAACCGACGCCGGCGCCACCTGGAAGAGACTGGCGGAAGGGCTGCCCAAAGGGGACCTGGGCCGCGTAGGGGTGGCCGTGGCGCCGTCCCGGCCCAGCGTGGTGTACGCGCTGCTGGAGTCGAAGAAGACGGCGCTGTTCCGCTCCGACAATCTGGGGGAAACGTGGACGGAGATGAACTCCTCGTTCAACGTCCAGGTCCGGCCCTTCTACTTCGCCCACATCGTCGTGGACCCCGCCGACTTCAACAGGGTGTACAAGCCGGGCCTGATCCTCGGGGTCTCCACCGACGGCGGCAGGACCTTCACCTCACCGTTCACCGGCGGCCTCGGAAATGGGCCGCACAGCGACCATCACGCACTCTGGATCAACCCGAAAGACCCCCACGAGATGCTGCTGGGCACCGACGGGGGCGTGTACCACTCGCGCAGCCGGGCCAACCACTGGACCTACCTCAAGAACCTGCCCATCTCGCAGTTCTACCACGTCAGCTACGACATGGAGCGCCCGTACAACGTCTATGGGGGGTTGCAGGACAACGGCTCCTGGAGGGGCCCGTCGCGCAGCGTGGGCGGAATCGAGAACCGTGATTGGGACAACATTGGTTTCGGCGACGGCTTCTGGGCCTTCGCCGATCCGCGCGACGCCGACACGATCTACTCCGAGTACCAGGGCGGCAACATAATGCGCGTGTCGCGCTCGACGGGCGAGATCAAGGAGATCAAGCCGTACGCGAAAGAGGGGGAGAAGGAGCTGCGGTTCAACTGGAACGCGCCGATCCATTTGAGCCCCACCGACAAGGGGACGATCTACATCGGCTCGCAATACCTGCTCCGGTCGCGCGACAAGGGGGAATCGTGGGAGCAGATCTCGCCCGACCTCAGCACCAACGACCCCGAGCGGCAGAGGCAGGACAAGTCGGGCGGCATCAACGTGGACAACTCGACGGCCGAGAACAACACCACGATCTACACGATCTCTGAATCACCGAGGAACCACGATCTGATCTGGGCCGGCACCGACGACGGCAACCTGCAGATCACGCGGGACGCGGGGAAGAGTTGGACCAACGTCGTGGGCAACGTCGCCGGACTGCCGAAGTTCACCTGGGTGTCGCGCGCGGAGGCCAGCCCGTTCGCCGAAGGCACCGCCTTCGTGACGTTCGACGGCCACCGGACCGGCGACATGAGGACGTATGTCTTTCGCACCACCGACTTCGGGCAGAGCTGGACCTCGCTGGCCACCCCCGAGATCGAGGGGTACGCACATGTCATCAAGCAGGATGTCGTCAATCCCGAACTGCTGTTTTTGGGGACGGAGTTCGGGCTCTACATCTCGCTGGACGGCGGGCGGCAGTGGGCGCGGTTCTCCGGGGGGATTCCGAAGGCGGCAGTGCACGACATCGCCGTCCACCCGCGCGAGCATGACCTGATTGTGGCCACCCACGGGCGGGGGATCTACATCCTGGACGACATCACGCCCATCCGGGAGCTGACCGCTCAGACGCTGGAGAAGGAGGTCGCCGTCCTCGCATCACGGCCTGCAGAGATGCAGCTCGAGGCCGGCGTGCAGACCTTCCCCGGGGACGAGGAGTTCGTGGGACGCAACCCGAGCGAGGCCGCCACGATCACCTACTGGCTCAGGAAGCGGCACTTGTTCGGCGATCTGAAGGTGGAAGTGTATGACTCCCAGGGGGGCCTGATCTCGACAATCCCCGGCACGAAACGGGCGGGGATCAATCGGGTGGAGTGGCCCATGCGCTTCAAGGCGCCGAAGCTTCCCCCTTCCACAAACCTCGTGCCTGCCTTCACCGGCCCCCGGGTGGCCGAGGGGGAGTACCGAATCAAGCTCATCAAGGGGAAGGAGACGGTGGAAGACAAAGTCGTGCTCGTGGCCGATCCCCGCTCTCCGCACGCGGCCGAAGACCGGGCGCTGCAGCAGAAGACGGCGATGACGATCTACAAAGATCTCGAACGGCTCACCTACATCGCGGACGCCGCCGCGGGAGCCCGCGAGCAGGCGAATGCGAACGCAGGCAAGCTCGGGAAGAACGATGCGCTCGTCGCCAAGCTGTCGAAGCTGGCAGGCACGCTGGAGGATCTCTCCCGGTCGCTGGCGGCCAGCAGCGACGCGGGATGGCTCTCGGGCGAGGAGAAGCTCCGCGAGAAGATGGGCCAGCTCTACGGGGCCGTCAATCAGTTCGAAGGCAGGCCCACGGATTCGCAGCTCAAGCGCCTGGCGATCCTGAAGCAAGAGCTGGAGCAGGCGGCCTTAACCTTCCAGTCGTTCGTCGCCAAGGAGGTCGCAGCCGTGAATCCGTCGCTTGTCAAGCAGAGGCTCGATCCGATCACGGTCCCGTCCCAGGAGGAGTGGCTCAAGAAGCAGGAGGCCGGCTCGACGGCCGGCGCCGTCCCTCTCACCTGGCAAGCGGCCGCTGAATTCCAGCGGCGGTTCGGGCGGATCCTGCCGCTCTGGTGAGGAATCCCCCTCAGAAGTTGATCACGACCGTCGGGTTGAAGCCGCACGTGCTCACATCGAACCCTACGGTCTTGTGTTTTCTCTTTCCGTTGACGATCGCCGTGGCCGTGACTTGATACGAGCCGGGCAGCAACTGAATCGGGTTGGAGACGGTGCCGTACTCCCGGTGATACTGGAATGGAGCGCAGGGGGTGCCGGGGATCACATTC
>JAWPNA010000415.1:0-2968 GCA_045402695.1 Acidobacteriota bacterium | reverse complement strand
CCAGAGGAGAGACAACGTGAAGATGATCCGTAGCTTGATCGGAGTGGGGGCGGCGATGGCGTTCGTCGGTGGAGTGCATTATGCGACCGGCGCGCAGCCCCAGACCAAACCTGCCGGACAGGGCCAGGAGAAAAAGGCGGTCGCGATCATCGAGTCGAGGAGCGACAGCCACGTGACCGGCAAGGCGACGTTCCACGAGGCAAATGGCCAGGTGACTCTGAAGATCAAGATCGAGGGGGCCGAACCCGGAACGCACGCCGTGCACCTGCACGAGAAGGGCGATTGCACGGCGCCGGACGGCGTCTCCGCCGGCGGACACTGGAATCCGACCCACGAGGACCACGGCAAGTGGGTGGCCTCGCCGTTTCATCGCGGCGACATCGGCAACATCGAGGTTGGGGCCGACGGCAAGGGGACCTTCACCCTGACCACGGATCTCTGGACGATCGGCGGTGCGCCGAAGACAAACGTGATCGGCAAGGGGATCATCATCCACGCCAAGGCGGACGATTTCACCACCCAGCCGACGGGCAATGCCGGCGGGCGGGTTGGCTGCGGTGTGGTGCAGCCTGCCAGGAAGTAGGGTTCACCCTGACCAGGGGGTTCAGGCGATGACGCCACTCGAGTGGCGACGCTGCTCGATCTCCCCGGCGAGAGAGAGAAAGACCTCGGTCAGGGTCGGGTGATACCAGGGCATCGAGAGCATGTCGGCGGCTGTGCCTCGATAGTAGAGAATCGCGGCCAGTGTGTGGATCAGATCATCGGCCCGCGGGCCGAGGATCTGCGCTCCAAGGATCTCTCCGCGCTCGGCGTCGGCGACGAACTTGCACAGACCGTGTTGGATGTCCCGGGTGATCGCGCGGCCGGTCTCTGGAAAGAAGATCTGTGATGTGACGATTGGCCGGCCCAGCTTTCCTGCCTGCCGCTCGGTCATGCCGAGGGTCGCCAGGGGAGGGTCGGTGAAGACCACCCGCATATCCAGCCGCCGGTCGATGCGCTCGACGCATTCTCCGGCGGCCGCATTCCGGCCGGCGACATAGCCTTCATGGCTTGCGATGTGGAGGATCATCTCCTCTCCGGTGGCATCGCCGGCGACGAAGATGCGGGGGTTGGTGGTTTGCATGTCATCACCGCAGACCACCTTGTGGTCCTTTGTCTCGACTCCCGCGGCGGAAAGTCCCAGTCCTTCCAGGGCGGCGCTGCGCCCGGTGGCCAGAAACAGCGCGTCAGCGACGATACGCCGCCCATGCTCCAACGCGCACTCCACCTTGCCGGCCTGACGGCTGACGCGGACCGGGCGTACCGGCTGGATCAACTCAAAATCCGGCTCCGCGCCGAGGATCTTCTCCATCTCGTCGGCCAGAATCGGGTCGAACTTCTCGAATGCGCGGTGCCGGCTCACCAGTGTCACCCGGGTCCCCATGCGCGCGAGGAACTGGCACAACTCGAGTCCCACAGCGCCCGATCCCAGCGCCAGGATCGAGTCGGGACGTTCGGTGAGACGAACCAGATCGTCGCTGGTCAGGTACGGCACATCTTTGATACCCGGAATCGGCGGGACGGACGGTATCGATCCGGCGGCGATCACCGCTCCTGAGGTGAACCGGTAGGTCTCGTCACCGGCCATGATGGTATCCGGGCCGGTGAAATGGGCGCGGGCATCGATCACCTCGTACCCGCCGCGTTTTATCGAGGCAATCTTGGCCCGCTTGAACCGCTCGACCTTGGCGTCCTTGTTGGCCATCACCGCGGCGAAATCGATCTGGGCTCCTTTGACGCGGACCCCGCTGGTGTTCGAGTGCCCGGCGTGATGGGCGAGGTGGGCCGCGTGGAGCAGCGTCTTGGTCGGCATGCAGCCCCGCAGGATGCAGAGCCCGCCCAATTCGCCGTCGTTGAACATGGCGACCCGCGCGCCGGTCTGGTGAGCCGTCTGGGCGGCGGCACTACCCGCCGTGCCACCGCCCAGGACGAGAACGTCGTAGCTGTGCACCTTGAGGACTACCCCGGGATGTCGGTGGTCAAGGTGACCAGATGGCTGATGATCGCCTTGCTCTCGTGGAGCGGCTTGCCGCCCACCACGAAGCAGGGCGCCTGATCCTTTCCCGCGATCTTCATCAGCGCGTCGTGCGCGGCGGGATCCTCACTGACATTTCGCACCGTGAGCCGGGTGTCAAGGTGGAGATTCTGCCGCGCCAGCATGACGGCGCGGGAGGCGCCACACTGGCTCTTGACGTACAGCATCGCGCCGGCCTCGATTCCTGAGGGGTCCGGGAAGGCGCGGAGTCCACCGCTATGCTTCCGGTCGACCGACTCGCACAACGCCGCCAGTTCCTCGATGTTTCGCTGTCCCGCGGGCGTCACGGAGGAGGCGTGTCTGACCACGCCTGTAGGATCGATGATCACGGTCGCCCGGTCGGTGATCCCCTTGTCGGCCAGGTAGGTTCCGTAGCTGGTCGCCATCGCCCCCTTGGGGTTGAAGTCGGCCAGAAGCGGGAAGGAGATCCCGCCCATGCTTTGAGCCCAGTTGGCGTGGCAAAAGACGCTATCAACGCTGACACCCATGACCTGGGTGTGTGCCGACCGGAAGCGAGCGGAGTGCTTCTCCACGGCCGGAACTTCCTGCGTTCAGGTGGGTGTGAAATCGAGCGGGTAGAACAGCAGCATGACATTGCGCTTGCCTGAAAACTGGTCCAGCGTGATGGTACGGCCCAGATGGTCGGGAAGGCTGAATTGCGGCGCCGCTTCTCCGACCGCGATCATCTCGCTCATGGCGTGATACTCCTTTTTGTCTTGAGGGCTCTTTTCGACTATGTGTAAGCGGGTTAGGCTAGCATGCTTGGGTGTGAGAACTTGATGTAAACGAGTCAAGTTTTTTCCCGCTTGGATAAAAACCCCCCTTTTCCCCAGAGGGCGATGTCTCAGGGGCGAGGGAGTTGGATGAAGACAGCGGGTGTTCTCGGTCGCGACG
>JAWPNA010000059.1:0-5814 GCA_045402695.1 Acidobacteriota bacterium | reverse complement strand
CCTCGCCGACCCGACCACCCTCACCGGAGCCGAGGATGGCTCTCTCTACTTGAGGGTGAAGTCGCGGCTCCAGAAGAGGTTCATCCTGTTCTTCATCCCATGGAACGTCGAGACCGGCTGGGAGAAGGTCAGGTTGAGCTTCCCGGTGGAGGGGACGAGCGTTGACCGCTGACCGACGGGTCAAGACCGACCGCCTCGCCCTGTTCGGCATCATCGCGCTGGTCGTCATCCTGACGGCCATCTACGTACTCCTGCAAAAGACCGAGGAGTTTTCCTGGCAGTGGGTCACGAACACGGTCCTCTTCTCGTTCCTGGGGGTCGTGAACGCGACCTTGATCCTGATCCTCCTGCTCATCCTGCTCAGGAACCTGATCAAGCTAGTGATCGAAAGGCACCACGGGATTCTCGGATCGCGGTTCCGCACGAAACTGGTCTTCACGTTCCTGGGTCTGTGCCTGGTGCCGTCGATTCTGTTGTTCGTGGCCGCGCTCAGCATCATCGAGCGCTCCGTGGATCGGTGGTTCTCCACTCCCGTGGAATCCATCAGCGACGACGGGCGGGCCGTGGTGGACGCCTACTTCGAGGAGGCCAAGAAACGCAACGAGAGATTCGCGGCGGACATCTCCTCAACGCTGACTCAGCGGCGGGCCATTGACTCGGGCCGACATACATTACTCAAGGAGATGGAAGACGCCCTGCGGCTGCGCCATCTCGATCTCGTCTCGGTCTACCTGCGCGGCGAGGAACCTGTCAGCGTGGCCAACCCGCGGCTCCCCATGGAGGATCTCGCCCCGATCCCCGATGAAGTGGTGAACAAGGCACTGGCAGGCGAGACGTTTTCCTGGCAGGATGGCCTCGGCTCCGGGCAAATCGTCAGGTCCGGGGTGCCCGTGTTCGCCTCCGAGCGGCACGAGGTGATCGGTGTGACGGTGGCCGGGTCGTTCGTTGGGAGGGACACGGCGGCCCTCACTTCACGCATGGCGAAGAGCGTGGATACCTACAGGCAGCTCCGGCTGCAGAAGGGCAACATCAAGCGCGTCTATATTCTGGGCTTCCTGCTCATCACCTTGCTCATCCTCGTCTCGGGCACGTGGGTCGGACTGTACCTGGCTCGGGGCATCACCGTGCCGATCCAGCTTCTTGCCGAGGGAACACGGGCCGTCTCCTCGGGGAACCTCGACTACCGGGTGGACCTGCAGGCCGGCGACGAGTTGGGCATCCTGGTCGCCTCGTTCAACGACATGACGCGCGAGTTGAAGGCTGGCCGCGAGACGATCGAGCACTCCAACCAGGAGCTGCAGGAGCGCAACCAGGAGCTGGAGGAGCGCCGCCGCTACATCGAGACGGTGCTCGAGAGCATTCCAACGGGCGTCATCTCACTCGATGAGAGGGGCCGGGTCACCACCATCAACCGTGCTGCGTGCCAGATTCTCAAGATCGAATCCGCGCCCGCCATCATCGGGCTGTTCTATCACGAGCTGCTGGCTCGTGAGAGCTTGTCGGAGATCTCGGCGCTCATCCCGCGACTCATGGGCAGCCAGGGGGCCAGCCTCACGCGCGAGTTTCACGTTCACCTCGAAGGCCAGCCGCTGTCGCTGTCGGCGATCTTCTCCCCTCTGGATCTCGGCAAGGGTACGGCCCTTGGGCTGTTGATCGTGGTGGAAGACATCACCTCCTTGATCAAGGCGCAGAAGGTGGCCGCATGGAGGGAAGTGGCGCGCCGGATTGCCCACGAGATAAAGAACCCGCTCACCCCCATCCAGCTTTCCGCCCAACGTATGCTGCGGAGGTGGCGCGAGAGCCCGCACGATCTGGGCACTGTCGTAGAGGATGGGACCACCACGATTGTGCAGGCCGTGAAGACCCTGAAGACGCTAGTCAACGAATTCTCCGGTTTCGCGCGGATGCCGGCCGCCAACCCCGTGCCGGCGGACCTGCACGAGATCATCGACTCGGCCCTGGGCCTGTATTCGGGCGCCTACCAGGATGTCTCTTTTGATCGCCGCTACGATGACTCGCTCCCCAGTGCAAGGCTCGACCCCGAGCAGATGAAGAGGGTCTTCGTGAATCTGATTGACAATGCTCTCGAGGCGATGGGACGCAAGGGGGAGATCGTGATCGGTACGCGATACATCTCCAACCTGCAGCTCATGCGCGTCGAGGTGGCCGACGACGGCCCAGGCATCGCCGCCGACGACAAGGAGAAGCTGTTCATGCCTTACTTCTCCACCAAGAAGCGCGGCACCGGGCTGGGCCTCGCGATCGTGAACCGGATCATCTCCGATCACCACGGTTACATCCGTGTGGAGGACAACCGCCCGAAGGGGACGAAGTTCATCATCGAGCTGCCCGCGGCCTAGTTAGGCCTCGGGCCGGCGAAGATGACGCTCCTGGAAGGGGGCTCTCGGACCGAGCCCGGATGGCGCCCCGAGGGAGCGTCACCTCGCCGGGCCGGGCTTCATCATGGGCCTCAGGACTTCATACTCAGGACACGAGCTTCAGGGGGGTGTTCATGGCTTCGCAACGAATCCTGCTCGTAGACGATGAGGGGGGGATCCGCACGTCGCTGAGCCAGGTTCTGGCCGACGAAGGGTACGAGGTGGAGGCGGCGGCCACCGGCGAGGCCGGCCTCGAGCGCCTGCGTGAGGGGACGTTCCACCTGGTCTTGCTGGATGTGTGGTTGCCCCGCAAGGACGGAATGGAGGTGCTCGAGGAGATCCGCGCTTCCGGCAACGAAGTACCGGTCGTGATGATCTCGGGCCATGCCAGCATCGACGCAGCGGTGAGGGCGACAAAGCTGGGTGCGTTCGACTTCATCGAGAAGCCGCTCAGCATCGAGAAGGTGAGCGTCGCGGTCCGCAACGCTCTCAAGCAGCGGCGCCTGGAGGAGCGCAACCGCCGCCTGCGCGAGGCGCTCGGAGCCCGGGCGACGGGTGGGCTCATCGGTGAGTCGGCCGCCATCGTGAAGCTGCGGGAGCAGATCAGGACTGCCGCTCCCACCAACGGGCGCGTCCTCATCTTCGGGGAGAACGGGACGGGCAAGGAGCTTGTGGCGCGGATGGTGCACGCCTTCAGCTTGAGAGCCGAGGAGCCCTTCGTGGAAATGAACTGCGCGGCGATCCCCGAGGAGCTGATCGAGAGCGAGCTGTTCGGGCACGTGAAGGGTTCGTTCACCGGCGCTGTGGAGAACAAGAAGGGGAAGTTCGAGCTGGCGGACCAGGGCACTATCTTCCTGGATGAGATCGGTGACATGAGTCTCAAGACGCAGTCGAAGGTGCTCAGGGCACTTCAGGAGCAGACCTTCGAGCCGGTTGGTGGGACGGCCACTCTGAAGGTGGACGTGCGCGTGCTGGCTGCCACCAACAAGGATCTCACCGACCTGATCAAGAAAGCCGAGTTCCGCGAGGATCTTTATTTCAGGCTCAACGTGATCCCGCTGAACGTCCCGCCGTTGAGAGAGAGGAAGGAAGACATCCCACTGTTGGTGCGTCACTTTCTGTCCGAGCTGGCCGCGGAGCACGGCAAGGTCCCGCCCCGGATGTCGGATCCCGCGATGGCCTCCCTTGGCGGCTATTCCTGGCCGGGCAACGTGCGGGAGCTGCGCAACATCATCGAGCGGCTGATCATCATGGTGCCGCGCGGCCGGATCGAGAAGGCGGATCTTCCCAAGGAGATCGGCGGCGAGGCGGGGGGCCAGCATGCCCGGGGGAGCGAGCTGGAGACGCTCCTGGAGTTTTCGAGTGTCGGGACGCTCAAGGAGGGGCGCGAGCGGTTCGAGAGAATGTTCATCGCAAAGCGGCTGGCCGAGTGCGGCCACAACGTGAGTCGCACGGCCGAGGCCCTCGGTGTGGAGCGCTCGCACCTGCACCGGAAACTGAAGGCGTATGGCCTCACCCCCGAGCGTGGGGACACCTCGTAGTTCCTCTCCCCCCGGTCCAACCCTGGCCCGCACTTTTCTTGAAGGTCCGTCGCAGCCGGCGCGCCACGGTGACCCTCTCCACGGCGTTCGCGCCGAACTCCGCCGCCGCACCCGGGGAGACGGGCCGGCGGGCTCCGGAGGGCGCGGCCGAGGCCATCCGGGAGCGGAGGCTGTAATTGCGCCTTGCCTCTCGAAGTGTCGAGACCGGGGAGCGGACTTTCGGGCCTGTCGGGTCAGGTGGGCTGGCTCCTTGAATTCGGCACATGCGCACACAATATTCGACGCGTCCAGACGACCGCACGGTTGGCGTACCACCGCATCGAAGCTGTTGTGCCGCGGCACTTTTCGGGCACCATGCACGACCCGGCCGGCCCTTGCCGGCGGGAAGGCGGATCGATCATGTTGAGCGCCCAGGATCTCAAGGACCTTTTCTCTGAAAGCACGCCCGACCGTGCCGTGCTGAAGGCGCGCAAGCTCGCTTCCAAGGGTAAGACCGATCAGGCCGTGCAGCTTCTCAAGGAGGCCATCAGCCGGATGGGAGAGATCGTCGACCTTCGTCTGGAAATGGCGACCATGCATTTTGCAGCGGGCCGGCCGCGCGAAGCGGGGGAAGCCGTCAGGGCGCTGCTCAAGGCAGACCCGGCGCATGGGTCAAAGGTCGAGGAGTTCATGGGCTGGGCCCGGTCGCAGTACGCCGACACCGAGGCGCTCTACGAGCCGATGGCCGAGGCGCACGTCGCCCGGCGCAACTTCACGGCCGCCGTGGACTGCCTGGAGCGCGTCAACAAGAAGACGCTGGAGTCGTTGCTGGAAGCCCGCCTCACCAACCTCAACCGTTTCCTCGAGAAGGGAAGCCAGGTCCCCAAATCGGCGCTCGCCACCTTGTACCTCGCCGCCCTGGGCCACGAGGCACTCGGTGATTGGGCGAAGGCGCTCGACTGTTATCAGAAGGTGCTGGCGGCGCAACCGTCCGAGTTTCCCACGGTGGACGAGAGACTCAAGGGGATCGTCGCCCGCAACTACAGGATGACTCCGCTGCGGCTTGCGTACGGCGGGTTGCTGGAGCGACTGGGTCACCATGAACGGGCCCGGGAGGAGTTCCTCAAGGCGCTGGAGGTCGATCCTCGCTGCGCGCCGCAGGTGGACCGTTTCATCCAGGCAGGCCTTCAGAGCGCTCCGGATGATGAGGCGCTCCTGTGGGACGCGGTGCGCGTCCGCATGGCGGAGGGCAGCCTCCCCGAGGCGTTACGGCTATGCGAGCAAATGATCGAACGGGGGAGCCGCCTGGCCGAGATCGAGAAGCTCATCGAGGAGCTATCTGGCTCCGGAAAAGAGAGCGTCGAGACACAGCTGCTTCTCGCCAAGGTCGCGCTCGCGCAGGGCAAGGCGCCGCGCGCCGTGGCGGCGGCCGTCTCGGCCATCGCCAACGACGCAGGCCAGCGTGGCATCGATCTGATCGAGCGGATACGCGAGAAGTTCCCCGACGAGAAACGGCCCTACCAGATCCTGGCGGATCATCACTTCAAGGAAGGCCGGTCCGACGCCTGCCTCGACATCTACCGCGCGCTCCTGCGGGTGGATCCTTCATCGGCCGCCACCATCGCGGTGCGCCTCCAGGCAGTACTTCTCGTCGAGCCCGAAAACGCTGCCGCCCTCCAGATGATCGAGGACGTCAGCATCGAAACGGGCGACCCGCGCGCCGCCGTGCCCTTCCTCAGGAGGCGGCTCCGCCGAGGGCCCGATGAGGCCGCGGATGTCGTCTCGCGGCTGCGCCCGATGCTCCTCGCGACACCCAACGATCCCGGCTGCAAGCTCGCCGCGGCGGAGGCGTCGCTTGCCTCGGGCGACTCCGCCGGAGCCTGGAGTTTCGTGCAGGACCTGATCGATCCGACCCG
>JAWPNA010000385.1:0-9235 GCA_045402695.1 Acidobacteriota bacterium | reverse complement strand
GACGAGAGGTCGGACATCTATGCGCTGGGTGTGATCCTCTACGAGATGCTGCTCGGCGAGCCCCCCTTTCCTCCCGGCACCGCATCGTTCGATCATGTCAACGTGCCCCCGCCGTTCCACACCAAGGTGGATCGGCTGCTGCCCGCCTTCCTGCGCAAGATCATCGAGCGTTGTCTCGAAAAGGACCGCAGCCGCCGCTATCGCACCGCGGCCGAAGTGCTCGACGAACTGAAGGCGTCGGGGATCGTGCCCGGCGTGATCATCGCCGAGCGCTACGAGATCGTCCGCGAGCTGGGCCTCGGAGGAATGGGGCGCATCTACCAGGCGCTGGATCGCGACCTGGACGAACCGGTGGCGCTGAAGGTTTTGCGGGCGGGCGACGGAGAGGGGCGGCAGGTCGAGCGGTTCTTGCGCGAGATCAAGATGGCTCGCAAGATCTCTCACCCGAACGTCGTCAAGGTCTACGACCTCGGCTCCTGGAAGGAGCACAAGTACATCACGATGGAGTACATCGACGGCCTGAACCTGGAGCAGTGGGTGCGGCTGCAGCCCAAGATCAACGTCCCCGAAGCCGTCCGACTGATTGTGGATATCGCGCGCGGGATCGAGTCCGCCCATGCGCTGGGCATCATCCACCGCGACATCAAGCCGCAGAACATCCTTCTCAAGGACGGCACGACCCCGAAGATCCTCGACTTCGGCATCGCCCGAGCACCGGGCGGAAACGACATGACGACGGCCGGCTTCGTGATGGGATCGCCCAAGTACATGTCCCCCGAACAGGTGCAGGCGCAACCCCTCGACGCGAGGACCGACATCTACTCGCTGGGCGTGGTGATGTACTTTGTGTTCACGGGACGCGAGCCGTTCATTGGCGACACGCCCAGCGTCATCGCGTACAAGCATCTGGGAGAGGCGGCGCGCCCACCGCGCGAGATCAACCCCGCGCTGCCGCCATGGCTCAGCGAGATCACGCTGAAGACGCTGGCGAAAGATCGCGAGCAACGCCCGGCCTCGATGGCGGATCTGGCCGCGGCCCTGGAGATGGGGCTGGCCGCGCCGGGGGTGCCTGGGGTCTCAGGGGCGGGCCTCTGATCGGACCAGCGCGCCTTTGCCGCCCGCCTCGCACGGCTGCTGGAGCAGGTGACGGGCGGCTCCCGCCTGGCGGCAGTCCGGGAACTCGGCCACCAGCTTTTGGAGGTAAAGGCACCCTTCATCCTTCTTGTCGAGCGCAAGCAACGACCGCCCCAGGACCAGGTAAAGGCTGTCCTTTCGCGAGTAGCGGGGGTAGCTCTCCAGCACCTGCCTGAATCTCTGCGTGGCCCCACTGTACTCGCTCTTTTTGAAGTAGAAGTTGGCGATCCGGAAGTCGTGCTCCGCGAGCAGCTCGCGCGCTTCATCGGCCTTGGCATCCGCCAGTCCCAGGTAATCGCTGTTGGGATAGATCTTCGGCACCTTGCTCAGCTCATCGAGGGCCTTGTGGGTCTGGCCCTGGTCCCTGTCGGGGTTCAAGGTCTGCTTCAGGTAGCACAGGCCGAGTTGATACTGTGCGTAGTCGGCGCGCGCGTGGTTCGGGTAGAAGGTCAGGAAATTGGTGTACCGACTCAACGCCTCGGCCAGGTTCAGAACGCCTCCGTCGTGGAAGTAGGCGTCGGCCAGGGCCAGGTGAACCTTGGCGACCAGCTCCGGTGTCGAGTCGCTGCGGCCGAGGGCCTTTTGCAGGGTTTCCCGAGCGCGGAAGTACGACTTCTTCTCCATCAGTTTCAGGGAGAGATCGTAAATCTGCGGCGCGGTCAGGCCTGCGTGCTTGTCCTTGGGCGCGCGTTTCGCGCAACCAGCCGCTGCCACGGCCATCGCGAGCGTCAACGCCAGCGTCCCCATGAGCGCCGCGCCTCCCTTCATTTCAGGCCCCGCCTCCGGATGAGATCAACGAGACGAGCTGTTGCGGAAGCCGCCGAGGGACTCCCCTGCTGTCCGTTGCCGCATGGCGCGTGAATCCCGTGGCGAGCAGCTTGCCGTCCGCCTGGCGCACCACGCGGTATCCGAAACGCACCATCACGCGGGTCACCTCCTCCAGCCTGGCCTCCACGGCAACGACATCATCATAGCGGGCGGGGCTCCGGTACCGGCAGCTCGCCTCGATGACCGGCATGCTGATTCCGCTCTGCTCCAGCTCGGCGTAGGAGCAGCCCGACTCGCGCATCCACTCCGTCCTGCCGATCTCGAACCAGGCGAGGTAGTGTGTATGATGCACAACGCCCATCCGATCCGTCTCCGGATATCTGACTCTGAGGCTCGTGGAGGAGATTCGCATTCCGGTGGTGACTGCACGTTCGATGGTCATCAGCCGGCCGACTTCAGCGCCGCGAGTATTCCGGCCGCCGCGGCCCGCGAGTCGCCCCCGCCGAAGATGGAGCTGCCGGCAACGAGAATGTCGGCCCCCGCGGCTGCCAGCGGCGCGGCATTCTCGCGGGTCACGCCGCCGTCCACCTCGATGAGCGCTGGCAACCCCCGCAGGGCGATCAGCCGGCGCAACCCGGCGATCTTGTCCCACACATGCGGGATGAACGACTGGCCTCCCCATCCCGGATTGACGGACATCAGCAGGACATAGTCCAGTTCGGGCAGGATCTCATCGAGACTGCTCAAGGTCGTGGCCGGATTGAGGACCACACCCGCCTTGAGCCCCTTCGATTTGATCGAGGTCACCGTGCGATGCAGGTGAGCGCACGCTTCCACGTGCACGGAGATCATGTCGGCGCCCGCGTCGGCGAAAGGCTCGATGAACCGGTCGGCGTTGTCGATCATGAGGTGCACGTCCAGACGCAGGCGCGTCACCTTTCGGATCGATCGCACGACCGGCGGACCCACCGTGAGATTCGGGACGAAGTGGCCGTCCATCACGTCCACGTGCAGAAGATCCACTCCAGCCTGCTCCACGGCGTGGATCTCCTCGCCGAGCCGGCTGAAATCGGCCGAGAGAATGGATGGTGCCAGCAACGTCATCGTACCGTGCCTCCTTCGCGAAAGCTCCCGCCGCGGGCGACCGCCGGCGTCATTCCTCCAGAACGAGGCTGATGATGTCCCGCCGGCTCACGGGATAACCGGCCTGAGGATACTGCCGGAGCACCGTGCCACGCTCCGCTCCCGCCACGCGCTGCCGACGCACCGCCCCCAGGCGCAACCCGGAGCGAGACGCCATCGCCTGGACCTCTTCCAGGCGCCTGAAGGACAGGTCGGGCATGACGAACACCGGCTCTTCCTTCCCGCGGCTCACCAGAAGATTCACCTTCCCGTCAAAGCCGCTCGCGGTCGAAGCGGATTCCACCCCTGAAGAAGGCTCAGAAGGCGGGGGCTCCTGCGCCATGACGATGTCCGGCGCGACGTCCGGCTCGTGGGAGTAGCAGACGTGACCCGTCGCCAACCCCTCCCTCTGCAGCGTGATTTGCGCGGTGCGCACCGTCTGCTCTCTCACATCAGGGATCGCGACCCGCAGGGGGCCGAGGCTGATCGTCACGCGGACCTTCCTGCTTTTCTTGATGGTGACGCCGGGCATGGGGTTCTGGGCCGCGACGTGATCCTTCTCGACGCGATCGTCGTGCCGTTCCGCCACCGTCTCCAGGTACAGCTCGGAGTGGTTGAGGGTCTCTCGAGCCTGATCAATCGAGAGTCCGGTTAGATCGGGCACGGCCACCTCGCGCCCCACGAAGACCAGCCGCATCGTGACGTAGAAGCTCGCCACGAAGAGAAACAGGAGAACCACGGAAAACGCGAGGAACCATCCGAGCCTGGCGAGCAAACGCGTTGCCCTCGCTTCGGGGGAAGGATGGCTGCGGGACAGCGGTTCGAACCCCGATCACAGGATTCAGAGTCTCGTCATGGGACGATCCCGCAGCGAGGGCCGAATTCTAGTCGGTGCCTGCCGGAGCGTCAAGCGCGGACGCTTCATGAATCATCGGCCGGACGAGGCGATCCGCGAGATGGGGGTAGCTGCCGGTGGCGAAATCGATGGTCGTGGGGGTTTCTTTCAGGATCATGCCCCCAGGATGAGTCTCGCGGGGAGTGCGTGTCGTCAGTGTCGCGTCTCCTGAGAATCTGCCGCGGATCCCGGGACCGCAGCGCCCCCTCCTTCAACGAACCGAATCGCCCGCGACAGCCGCCGCAGCACCGCCTCCTTGCCCATCCGCGCCATCACGGCGAAGATACCCGGGCTGACGCCACGCCCGGTCAGGGCCACTCGGGCGGGGTGAATCAGGTCGCCGGCCTTCACACCGAGACGCCCTGCCAGGCCGCGCAATGCAGCCTCGCAGGCCGTCTCCCTGAAAGGCTCGACGGCCGCCATCGCTTCGCGCAGCGCGGTCAGACGCCCCGCGGCGTCCGCACCCGAGAGATGCTTGAGCACGGCCGCGGGATCGTAAGGGAAATCCTCCGTAAGGAACGGTCGCGCGTCGCGCGGGAAATCTGCGAGCAGCCGGCACCTGTCCTTCAGGAGATCGATGAGGCCCGCGAACCACTCCGCGCGCTTCCCTTCGAGATCGTCACTCCAGACGCCGGCTTCCTCGAACCACGGTCGCGCCATGGACCCGATCTTCGCCGAAGGCGTTCTTTTGAGATACTCCCCATTCATCCAGGACAGTTTGCCGGTGTCGAACACTGCGCTTCTGGGGTTGACTCCTTCGAACGAGAACAGCGCGATCATCTCCTCCTTGCTCAACAGCTCCCGATCGCCGCCCGGAGACCAGCCCAGGAGCACCAGGAAGTTGAACAGTGCCTCCGGAAGGTATCCCGCGCGCCGGTACTCAGTCACCGAAACCGCGCCGTGGCGCTTGGAGAGCCGCTTCTTGTCCTCTCCGAGGATCAACGGCAGGTGTCCGAAGCTGGGCGGCTCGGCTTCCAGCGCCCGGTACAGCATGAGTTGCTTGGGCGTGTTGGAGATGTGGTCATCACCGCGGATGACGTGGGTGATCCTCATGTCAATGTCATCCGACACGCAGGAGAGGTTGTAGGTTGGCGTGCCGTCCGAACGCAGGAGCACGAGGTCCTCGATGTCGGAGTTGGAAAACGATGTCTCGCCATGCACCAGGTCGGAGTACCCGGTGACTCCTTCGGGGACCAGGAACCTCAGGCAGGACGCCTCGCCCGACTCGATCCGGTGGCGCGCCTCCGGCCCGCTCAGCGACCGGCAGGCCCCGTCGTACTTCCATGCCGCGCCGCGAGCCTCCGCCGCTCGCTTGCGCGCGTCAATCGTCTCCGGGGAGCAGAAGCACCGGTAGGCGCTGAGGGACGCCTCGAGAGCCAAGGCCTTCCGCACGTGCTCGCCGCGCAACGAGGACTGATAGTGTGGGCCTTCGTCGTGATCGATCCCGAGCCATCCGAGCCCCTCGATGATTCCCTGCACCATCTCCTCGGAGGAGCGTGCGCTGTCGGTGTCCTCGATGCGCAGGATGAGGGTGCCGCCCGTGTGGCGCGCGAAGAGCCAGTTGAACAGCGCCGTGCGGGCCCCGCCGACGTGCAGGAAGCCGGTGGGGCTGGGGGCAAACCGGACGCGCACCTTCTGATCGGTCATGGGATTTGGTTCCACACCTGCGGTGGTCATGCGTCTCTGGCTGGAAAAACGTCATCTTAACGGCCATTCCCGGGGACGTCAACGCGATGATGCCGACCATTGCGGAGCTGGGGCAGGCATTCTATCGTGTGTCGGGTCGTGGGAATGCGATGATCAAGAGGAGGCGACAGTGAGAAAGAGCCTGATCTTGGCGACAATCACGTCCGTTGTGCTCGTGTTCGCGCCCTCTCTACCCCCCGAGGCCGGCATGAGGAGCCGCAGCGTGGAGGTGGGGCCGTACGTCTCCTACGGCAGTTTCGACGACGAGTCCAATATCGAGAATGACGGCGGCCTCGGCGCGCGACTCGGGATCGTGTTCCACAAGGAGCACGAGTTGGAATTCTCGATCGATCAGATCGACACGGAGGATGACTTCGGCGGCCTGCTCAACGTGGAGCTGACCACATTCAAGGTCGGCTACGTCTACAACTTCTCTCCAGGCTCCGCGGTCGTCCCCTTCCTGACGAGCGGCATCGGGTGGCAGAACATCCAGATCTCGGAGGACACCTCGGCGGGCACCATCGAGCTGGACGATCAGGACGATCCGCTGGCCTACGCGGGCTTCGGTCTGCGGTTCTTCGTCGGGCCGGTATTCAACATTCGAGGCGAGGCGCAGGCCGTGGGGGTCTTTCCGGACGGCGACCTCGACAAGGCGCTGATCGACGGTGTCTTCAATTTCGGAGTCGGCTGGGTCATCGGCGGCCGTTAACAGGGTAGTGGACAGCGCCTTCCTCATAGGCAGACCGGCCTTGTGCGTATCCCATTGATAGGACAGCACTTCGACGGCCCCAGGTCCCGGCTCAAGTGGCCGTTCCCTTTTGAGGGATGTGGGATATACTTTCGCGCCTCCGGGCCGGGCGCAGCGCGCCGGCGCCGCGGGCGAGATCGGTGTGCTACCTGGAGGATCGGAAAAGATATGCCAGGCAAGCGGAGAGGTGCTTCATCCCGCGCAGCGCATCCGCGGCCGCGCCGATTCCGGGAGCTCTCAGCACCGGAGCTGAGGTGGGTCTGCCGGCCGGGCGACTATGATCTGTCCTCGGAGCAGAGGGACCAGACCCTGATCGGCATCATCGGCCAGGAGCGCGCCATCCGCGCCCTGAAGCTGGGGATCGAGCTGTGGGGACCGGGGTACAACGTCTTCGTGTGCGGGCTCGCCGGCACCGGGCGCACCACGATGGTGCAGACCATCCTCGATCGGATCAAACGGACATGCCCTCTTCCTCCCGACCGCTGTTATGTGCACAACTTTTCCCGCCCGGATGAACCTCGGCTGTTGAGCCTGCCCCGTGGCTACGCGGAGACTCTGCGCGTGGAGATGAACCGCCTCGTGAAGGTGGTGCAGAACGAGGTGCCCGGCCTCCTCGAGAGCGAGACGCACTCCAAGAAACGGGAGAAGATCGTCACTCGGTACGAGGGGGAAGGTGATCGCATCATCGAGCGCTTCGAGAGAAAAGCCGAGAAGGAAGGCTTCGCCCTCAAGCGCGTGCGGGAGGGCACGGTCAGCAGGCCGGAGCTGTTCCCGATCATCTCGGGCCAGGCCCTCCCCATCGGAGATATCGAGAAGGTGGTTTCGGAGGGAAAGCTCCCTCAGAAAAAAGCCGCCGCGATCGTCCAGCAGTATCAGTCCCTCAGGCAGCACCTGGAGTCGGCCGCTCGGCAGAGCCGCGATCTCCTGAGCCGGATGGAGTTCGAGATCTCCGATTTGGAGAAAAAGGAGGTCCGGACGCTTCTCGTGGACCGCATCGATGCGGCGCTGGAGAAGTTCGGAGCCGACACCGGAGGAATCGTCAAGACATACTTCAGTGAGGTCCTCGATGAGATCATCGCTAACCTGGATCTCTTCCGCCGCGCTTCCCTGTCCGGGACGCCCGCGACGTCTGGGTCGACCGCCCTGGGGGCCGGAGCCGCCGGCGCCGCGGAGGCTCCGGTCAACGGGACGGAGAGCAGCGCGTCGCGCACCGCTCTGCAACAGCTCCTCGACCGCTTCCGGGTCAACGTAGTGCTCGACTCACGCCACCACGGAGAGTGCCCCGTGATCGTCGAGAACCACCCTACCTACCGGCGATTGTTCGGCTACTTCGAGAAGTCGATCGACCAGTCGGGACACTGGACCACCGACTACACGAAGATCCGTCCCGGCAGCCTGCTGGCCGCCGACGGCGGGTACCTCGTCGTCACCGCGGAGGATCTCTTCTCTCAGCCGGACGTGTGGCGCGAGTTGAAGAGAACCCTCATCAGCCGAAACCTCGCGATCATCGAAGAGAGCACCGGGCCCTTCATTCCCACCGTCGCGATGAAGCCGGAGCAGATTCCCATCAATGCGAAGGTGATCATGATCGGCCAGCGCGGCGCCTACGAGGCGCTTCTCGAGAACGAGCCGGACTTCCGGAAGATATTCAAGATCATGGCCGATTTCGACAGCGAGATGGACCTCAACGCGAAAACGCTGCGCCAGTACGCCGCGTTCGCGAGGAAGACCTGCGCCGAAGAGGGGCTCGCGGAGATGGAGTCCGCCGCCGTTGCCGCGGTGGCGGAGTACGGCGCGCGGCAGGCCGGCCATCAGGGAAAGCTCTCCACGCGATTCGGAGACATCGCCGACCTGCTGCGTGAGGCGGACTACTGGCGGCGCCAGAACGGCGCCACGCGCAGGACGCAGGTGCGCCACATCCGCGACGCGATCCGCGAGGCCGAGCGCCGGCGCAACCTCACCGAGGAGAAGCTGCGCGAGATGATCCATCTCGGGCAGATCTTGATCGACGTGAAGGGCAGGCGGACCGGCCAGGTCAATGGACTCACCATTCAGGAGAGCGGCAGCCACGTGTTCGCCCTTCCCGCCCGGATCACCGCGACGGTGTCGCCAGGCACGGCCGGAATCATCAACATCGAGCGCGAGGCGCATCTGTCGGGAAGACACCATACCAAGGGGGTCCTGATCATCGGCGGCTTCCTGCGGGAGAAGTTCGGCGCCACGAAACCTGTGACCCTGACCTCCAGCATCGCCTTCGAGCAGTCGTACGGTGGAGTGGACGGTGATTCGGCTTCCTCGGCGGAAATGTACGCGCTGCTGTCGGCGCTCGCGGGACTCCCCCTTCCACAGGGGATTGCGGTGACCGGGTCGGTGGATCAGAAGGGCGACATCCAGCCCGTGGGCGGAATCAACCACAAGATCGAAGGATTCTACAAAGTGTGCTTGGTCAAGGGACTGACCGGTGAGCAGGGGGTCATCGTCCCCGAGGCCAACCTCAGGGACCTGATGCTGGATGAACAGGTCGTCGCGGCCGTGAAAAGCCGGAAGTTCCACATCTATCCGGTGCGCACGATCGAGGAAGGCATCGAGATCCTGAGCGGCGTCCCGGCCGGTGCGCACGACTCTCAGGGACGGTACCCGGACGGCACCGTCTTCCGGCGCGTGGACGACCGGCTGAGCCAGTACAACGACCTGGTCCGCAGGTACTCCCCGGCATCATCGCTCTGACCGCCGCGCTCAGAGCCTGTGCTAAAATTCGAGCTTCAGGCTATCAAGGTAAAAACATGATCACGGGGCGCCGGATTCTCTTCGCAGCGGGCCTCGCTCTGGCTTCTGCAGCGCCGGCGGCGGCCCAGGCATTCACGAGCGGAAGGGTCGTCAAG